>CAZUIY010000259.1:0-2661 GCA_964619975.1 uncultured Gemmatimonadales bacterium | reverse complement strand
CGGGGAATATCCATGACATTGAGTCCGACCATGAAGAAAGAGATCGTCGAGCAGTACCGCGAGAGCGAGTCCGATACGGGCTCGGCCCGCGTGCAGGTCGCCCTTCTCACGCACCGCATCAACGAGCTCACCGAGCACTTCCGGACGCACTCCAAGGACCATCACAGCCGGCGCGGTCTGCTGAAGATGGTGGGGCGGCGTCGCCGGCTCCTCGACTACATCAAGCGGTCCGACGTCGAGGCCTACCGCCGGATCCTGGAGGAGCTGAAGCTCCGCAAGTAGTTCCGGGAAGCAGGAATCGCCGGCCGCGTGAGCGGCCGGGATGCCGCCGCGCTCGCGCGGCGGAGCGATGGATGTAACAGCCGAACCGGCTCCGGGCAGCGTCCCGGGATGCGGCCTTCGGCGTGAGATGCACGCGGCCCGCGGTCCCGTCGGGGCTCCGCGCGCCCCGCGTATCTTACGCACGGATCCCGCCCCCTCAGCGCTCCCTCCATGGCCGGTTCTCACAGGCAGGCGGTCCGTCCGGACGGGACGGTCGCGACGACAACAGGGAGGCGTGATTCAATGATCACTCGGAAAACGTTTCAGGTCGGTGGCCGCGAGATGACGATCGAGACGGGCAAGATGGCCCGTCTGGCCGGCGGCTCGGTCACGGTGCAGTACGGCGACACCGTCGTGCTGTGCGCCGCTACGGCGAACCCCACGGCCGATTACTCCAAGGGCTGGTTTCCGCTCTTCGTGGAGTACCGCGAGAAGATGTACTCCGCCGGCAAGATCCCCGGCGGCTTCTTCAAGCGCGAGGGCCGGCCGGGTGAGAAGGAAGTCCTCACCGCCCGCCTGATCGACCGTCCCTGCCGTCCGATGTTCCCCGACGGCTACATGCACGAGACCCAGATCGTCTGCGAGGTCCTTTCCTACGACGCGGTGAACGACCCCGACGTGCTGGGAATCGTCGGTTCCGCCGCGGCGCTGGCGGTCAGCGGGATCCCGTTCGCGGGCCCGGTGGCCGGTGTCCGCGTGGCCCGGGTGGATGGCGAGTTCGTGATCAACCCCACCTTCGACCAGCTCGACGAGAGCGATCTGGATCTGGTGGTGGCCGGCTCCCCCGACAGCATCGTGATGGTGGAGGGCTCCGCCGACGAGGTGTCCGAGGACGTCCTCCTGGGCGCGATGGACGCCGGGCAGGCCGCGATCGTCGAGATCTGCAAGGTGCTCGACGAGCTCAAGGCCGAGGCCGGCAAGCCGGAGATGTCCTGGACGGCGCCCGAGCCGGACGAGGCCACCGAGGCCCGCGTCCGCGAGCTGGCGCAGTCGGACATCGACGCGGCCATGCAGATCGGGGACAAGGAGGAGCGCAACCGCGCCCTCGACGCCGCCCGTGAGAAGGTCACGACCACGCTCAAGGACGAGATGGGCGACGACTACGGCTCGCGCTCCACGCTGATCAAGAACACGCTCAAGTCGGTCGAGAAGTCGGCCATGCGCGGCAGGATCGTGAAGGAAGGGGTCCGGGCCGACGGGCGTGGCCCCACCGAGATCCGCCCGATCGAGATCGAGGTCGGGGTGCTCCCGCGGACCCACGGCTCGGCGCTCTTCACCCGCGGCAACACCCAGTCCCTCGGGGTGGTGACGCTGGGGACCCGCCAGGATCAGCAGATGATCGACGACCTGGATCCGAAGTGGGACAAGACCTTCATGCTCCATTACAACTTCCCGCCCTACTCGGTGGGCGAGGTCGGGCGCTTCTTCACCGGCCGGCGCGAGATCGGGCACGGCGTCCTGGCCGAGCGCTCGCTCAAGGGCATGCTGCCGGCCCACGAGGAGTTCCCCTACACCATCCGGATCGTCTCCGACATCCTGGAGTCGAACGGCTCGTCCTCGATGGCCAGCGTCTGCTCCGGCTCGCTGGCGCTGATGGACGCGTCCGTGCCGATCCGGAAGCCCGTGGCCGGCATCGCCATGGGCCTGGTCAAGGAGGGCGACCAGCTGGTCGTCCTGTCCGACATCCTCGGGGTGGAGGACTTCCTGGGCGACATGGACTTCAAGGTGGCCGGGACGGCGGACGGAATCACCGGGTTCCAGATGGACATCAAGATCAAGGGGGTCGCCGCCGAGGTCCTGCGGACGGCCGTCGAGCAGGCCCGCGAGGGCCGGATGCACATCCTCGGGATCATGAACGAGGCGCTCTCCGCGCCGCGCGAGGCGCTCAGCCGGTACGCGCCGAGGATCATCTCGCTGACGGTTCCCAAGAAGAAGATCCGCGAGGTCATCGGCTCCGGCGGTAAGGTCATCCGTGGCCTGCAGGAGGAGACGGGCGCCAAGATCGACATCGACGACGAGGGGGTCGTGACGATCGCCTCAATCGACGGTGAGGCGGGCGAGGAAGCGCGCCGCCGGATCGAAGCGATCATCGAGGAGCCGGAGATCGGCAAGATCTACGAGGGGCCGGTCAAGAGCATCACGTCCTTCGGCGCGTTCGTGGAGATCCTGCCGGGCCGCGACGGTCTGGTGCACATCTCCGAGCTGGAGTACCGCCGGGTGGAGAACGTCGAGGACATCCTCTCCGAGGGCGAGGTCATCCAGGTCAAGCTGATCGGCATCGACAACCAGGGCCGCGTCAAGCTGAGCCGCAAGGCGCTCCTGGAGAAGCCCGAGGGGTAC
>CAZUIY010000258.1:0-6834 GCA_964619975.1 uncultured Gemmatimonadales bacterium | reverse complement strand
TCGTTCACGTACCAGTCGGCGGCCGGGTTCAACGGGGTGGACGAGTTCGACTACCAGGTGACGGACGGCAGCGACACGTCGACGGGGACGGTCCAGGTCACGATCGTCGAGCGGGTGTGGTACGTGGACAACCAGGCGGCCGTGGATGGCGATGGCCGCGACACCGAGCCGTTCGATACGCTGGCCGAGGCCGAGGCGGCGTCCGGCACGGGCGACTACATCTTCGTGGACGAGGGCGACGGCACGACGGCCGGCTACGACGCGGGGATCGCGCTCCAGGCGATGCAGTCGCTGATCGGGTCGGGGATCGACTCCGACATCGAGATCACGGTCAACGGCGACACGCACACCGTGTTCTCGCCGGGCGCGGGCCAGACGGACATCACGCGCACGACGACCGGGACGACGGTCACGCTGGCGACGAGCAATACGATCCAGGGGATGTCCATCGCCTCCACGGCCGGGGCCGGGATCGCGGGCGGCGCGGTGGGGACCCTGTTCGTCAACCCGACGTCGGTGGCGGCGGTCGGCGGTCCCGCGCTGGACGTCAGCACCTCCGGCGCGCTGGACGCGACGTTCTTGAGCCTGTCGTCGACGAACAGCGCCTCCCACGGGATCCGGCTGATGGGGGTGACCGGGACGGTGACGGCCAGCGGCGGGGCGATCAATGACGCCACCGCCGAGGATGTCTTCATCCATGGCGGGACGGCGGACTTCACCTACGACGGCACAATCACCGACGACGTGGGGACGCTGGTCAGGGTGACGAACGCGACCGGTGGCACAAAGGACTTCAACGGCGCGATCACCGATGGGGACGACGGCGACGGGAGCGGGATCTCGCTGACCAGCAACGGCGGAGCGACGATCCGCTTCGACGGCGGGCTGATCCTCTCCACCGGTGCCAACAGAGCGTTCTATGTCGAGGTCGGGACGGTGGTGGTGCTCTCCACATCGGTGACCACCAAGGTGACGACGACCACGGGCCCGGCGGTCTATATGTTCGACGCCACGATTGGCGGCGACGGCATCACGTTCGATACGGTGTCAACGAACGGGGCAGACACGGCGATCTCGCTCAATCAACCCGGCGCGGGCCCCTTCACCGTCAGCGGCGGCTCGATCGTGGACGCCATCACACGCGGCGTGGACGTCAGCGGCGGGACCGGCAACGTCACCTACAACGGCACCATCAGCACGACCGCGACCGGACGATCCGTGGAGGTGGAGGACCACACGGGCGGTACGGTGACCTTCGGCGGTGCGATCGACGAGAACGGGCTCGGCATCAACCTCCACAACAACGACGGTGCCACGCTGAACTTCACCGGCGACCTCGACATCGACACCGGGGCGAACACCGGGTTCAACGCCACCGGCGGCGGCACGGTGAACGTGACGCAGAACAACACGACAATCGTGAACACGATCGACACGTCGACCGGGACCGGGCTGAACATCACCGGCACGACGATTGGCGCGAGCGGAGTCACGTTCCGCTCCATCTCGTCGAATGGTGGCGCGGCGCCGGGGATCGTGCTCAGCGGCACCGGGTCTTCCGGCGGCCTGACGGTGACGGGGAACGGCAGCGCCGGCAGCGGCGGGACGATCCAGAGCAAGACCGGGGACGGGGTCTCGCTCGCGAACACCGCCCAGGTGAGCCTCTCCCGCATGATCGTCACAGGCAGCGGGGAAGATGGAATCGACGGGACGTCGGTGAACGGGTTCTCCCTGTCGAACAGCAGCGTGACGAACAACGGGAATGCCGCGAACGAAGAGGGGATCAACTTCGCCGGCCTCACGGGGGTGGTCTCCCTGACCGACGTCACGGCGACCGGGAACGGCTACAACAACCTCCGCCTGGAGACCGACAGCGGCACCATCTCCTCCCTGACCATCTCCGGCGGTTCCTACAGCGACAACTCCCAGACCACAGGCAACCACGGAATCCTGATCGACATCGGCGGGACCGCGCAGGTCACCACGGGAAGCATCTCGGGTGCGACGATCGCGGACAACTTTTCAATCGGGATTCAGTTCGTCACCACTGACGCCGCCGGCGCGACGGTGTCGATCTCCGGGAACGCCTTCTCTGGAACCCGGACCGGGGCCACGACGGGGAGCCAGGAGATCGCAGCCAGCTGCGAGAAGTCCCAGACGTCGAACCTGAATTGCTACATCGAGAACAACCTGGGCATCCTCAACCACAACAGCCACGGCCTCAACGTCGCCTCCGCCGCCGGTGGCGATACCGGCGGGGTGCTGAACGCCCGCATCACGGGGAATACGATCGGGACTGAGGGGACGGCGTTCTCCGGCTCGAACATCGGCAACGGAATCCGGGTCAGCCTGAACGGCCAGTCGTCCAACCGGGTGCTGGTCGCGAACAACACGGTCCGGCAGTTCCCGAACGGCCGCGGAATCGAAGTGGTCAGCCGCAACGGGACCGGCGGATCCGATGTGACCGTAACGGGCAACACGATCGACGGCGATTTCCAGTCGACCGCGCAGAACGGGGGCGCCGAGCTGGCGTCGATCGTCATGCAATCGAATTGCGTTACGGTCTGCAACACGCTGCGGGCCGACGTCCGGAACAACTCTGTACCGGCCGCCACCGACGTCCTCGACTTCAGCAATACCCACATCATCCTCGTCGAGTCGGGCGCCTCGACGTTCGAGCTGGTCGATACCACGTCACCGATCAGCGGTACCTGCGCGAGCGAGGTTGCGGGGACGAACACCGGCAGCACCAGCGTGGTCGGGGGCTGCTCGCTGATTGCCGGCCCCATCAACGTTCCGTAGCGGGTCGTCGGAAGCGGCCGGCCAGGGTCGACCGGGAGACGAAGCCGTCGGGCAGGGTACCCGGGGAGTGATGCCCCGTGCCCTCCCGGCGGCTCCCCGTGGGGGGTATATTGGGGTGTCCCGTCCTTCACGGCCCCCAGGCCCCTTCTGTGCAGGTCCACCATGTGCGGCATCATCGGATACGTCGGAAACGATCAGGCGAGCCCCATCCTCATGGAGGGGCTACGCCGAATGGAGTATCGCGGCTACGATTCCGCCGGCCTCGCGATCATCAACGGCCGGGGCCTGAGGATTTCGAAGCTCCCCGGGCGGCTTTCGCAACTCGACGCGCTGGTCGAGTCGGACCCGACCAGCGGCACGATCGGGATCGGCCACACCCGCTGGGCCACCCACGGCGCGCCGACCGAGGTCAACGCCCACCCGCACACCGACTGCCACGACCGGATCGCGCTGGTCCACAACGGGATCATCGAGAACGCCGGCGCCCTGCGCGCGCGGCTTCTGGAGCGCGGCCACACGTTCCGCTCGGAGACCGATACCGAGGTCCTGGTCCACCTGATCGAGGAGGAGTTCGACGGCGACCTGGCCGAGGCGGTCCGCGCCGCCCTGGTCCACGTCGAGGGCACCTACGGGATCGCCGCCATCGCGCTGGGGCAGCCCGACCACATCGTGGCCGCCCGGATGGGGAGCCCGCTCCTGATCGGGCTCGACAACGGCAACCTGTTCGTGGCGTCCGACGCCGCGGCGGTGGTCGCCCACACGCGGAAGGTCATCTACCTGGACGACGGCGACCTGGTCACGCTGAACCGCGAGGGGTACCAGCTCTCCGACCTCCAGAACACCCATGTGGACAAGGCGATCGACGAGATCGAGTGGGACCTGAAGGAGATCGAGAAGGGCGGCTATCCGCACTTCATGCTGAAGGAGATCTTCGAGCAGCCCGAGTCGGTCCGGAACGCGATGCGCGGCCGCGTCCAGACGAGCGACGGGACGGCCGTCCTGGGCGGGCTCTCGCACATCGACGAGGACGCCTGGCGCGAGTTCGACCGGGTGGTGGTGACCGCCTGCGGGACCTCGTGGCACGCCGGTCTGGTCGGCGAGTACATGCTGGAGGAGACGATCCGGCTGCCGGTCGAGGTGGAGTACGCCAGCGAGTTCCGGTACCGGAACCCCGTCATCGACGAGAAGACCCTCATGTTCGCCGTCAGCCAGTCGGGGGAGACCGCCGACACGCTGGCCGCGCTGAAGGAGGGGAAGCGCCGCGGGGCGACCGGCCTGGGGATCGTGAACGTGGTCGGCTCCACGATCGCGCGGGAGACCGACGGCGGCATCTACATCCACGCCGGGCCCGAGATCGGCGTGGCCTCCACCAAGGCGTTCACCTGCCAGCTCACCGTGTTCGCCCTGCTGACGCTCTTCATGGGGCGCCGCCGGCACATGTCCGCCGAGCACGGCAGGGCGCTGGCCCTGGCGCTTGAGGCGCTGCCGGGGAAGATCGAGGAGACGCTCCAGCGGGACGGCCTGGTGCAGGAGATCGCCGCCCAGTACGCCGGGGCGCAGAACTTCCTGTACCTGGGGCGCGGCATGAACTTCCCGGTGGCGCTCGAGGGGGCGCTGAAGCTCAAGGAGATCTCCTACATCCACGCCGAGGGGTACCCCGCGGCCGAGATGAAGCACGGCCCGATCGCGCTGATCGACGAGAACATGCCGGTGGTCGTGATCGCCACCCGCGACAGCGTCTACTCCAAGGTTCTCTCGAACGTGGAGGAGGTCCGGGCGCGCGCCGGCCGCGTGCTGGCGATCGTCCCCGAGGGGGACACGGAGCTGGCGCGGCTCGCCGACCACGTGATCGAGGTCCCCGAGACCGCCGAAGCGCTCCAGCCGATCCTGAACGTGGTGCCGCTCCAGCTCCTGGCCTACCACATCGCGGTCCTGCGCGGCTGCGACGTCGACAAGCCCCGGAACCTCGCCAAGTCCGTCACCGTCGAATAGGCGCCTCTTCTGAGGGCGCTGATCCAGCGGGTCGCCGAGGCTTCGGTGGAGGTCGTGTCCGACGACGGTCCGGCCCATGTGGCCGGGCGGATCGGCCCTGGGATCCTCGCGCTGGTGGGGTTCACCGCCGGCGACGGCGAGCCGGAGCTTGCCTGGATGGCGGCGAAGATCGCCGACCTGCGGGTCTTCCCCGACGGCGGCAGCGGCTTCGACCGATCGCTGCGGGACACGGGCGGCGGACTCCTTGTGGTCAGCCAGTTCACCCTGTACGGAGACGCGCGGAAGGGCCGCCGGCCCGACTTCACCGCGGCCGCGCCGTACGCCGAGGCCGAAGACCTCTACAAATCTTTTTGTGAGCTCTGCCGCACCGAGCTGCCGGACCGCGTGGCGACGGGGGAGTTCGGCGCGGCGATGCGGGTGACCCTGGTGAACGACGGGCCGGTGACGCTATGGCTGGAGCGGTGACGCCGCCGACTCTCGTCCTCGCCTCGGCCAGCCCACGCCGACGCGACGTCCTGACCCAGCTCGGGTTGGAGTTCCAGGTCCGGCCGGCGCCGGACGACGTCGAGGACCCGTGGGACGGCCGGGAGGAGCCGAAGGCGTTCGCCGCCCGGCTGGCCCGCGCCAAGGCGGCGGCCGTGGCGTCGGACCGCCCCGACGCGCTGATCCTGGCCGCCGACACGATCGTGGTCCTGGACGGCGAGGTCCTGGGGAAGCCCGCCGACCCCGCGGAGGCCCGGGCCATGCTCGCCCGGCTCTCCGGCCGCTGGCACACCGTCCACACGGCCGTGGCGGTGGCCGCGCCCGGGCCGCGCGATGCCGCCGGACTCGAGTCCACGGAGGTCCGGTTCCGCGCGGTCGACGCTCCCGCCATCGCCGCCTACGTGGCGACCGGGGAGCCGCTCGACAAGGCCGGCGCCTACGGCATTCAGGGCGTCGGGGCCGCGCTGGTGGAAGAGGTCCGCGGCTGCTACTTCAACGTGATGGGGCTGCCGGTCCAGCGGGTCCTCACGGCGCTGGAGGCGGTCGGCTGGCGCTACGTTTTTCCCGGGAGGCTGGCTCGAACGGGCTGAACCGGCGGATGTGGTCCGGCGGGGTGGCAGGGGTCTTGTGCGCTCCCTTCCCGGACAGGTAAGATTCGGTGCGCCGGGCTCCAGCCTCACGCCCGGCGCACTGATCTCCCCCGTTCTCAAATCCGCTCCTGGAGGTTTTCGTGCATCGTTCCCGTCGCGCGTGGTGGTGCGTCCTGTCCGCTCTGTTGATTGTGGCGTGCGCGGAGGCGGACAGCCCGCTGGCGCCCGGCTCCGAGGGTGGGACACTGATCCCCGCGACGACGCTGGGTGATACGTGCAACGGCATGGCTGCGACGATCGTGGGTACTGCGGGTCCGGACACGCTGGACGGTACCGCGGGTGCCGACGTGATCGTGGGCCACGCGGGCAACGACGTGATCGACGGCCTGGGTGGCGACGACCTGATCTGCGGCAGTGACGGGGACGACGAGATCGACGGGGGTCCCGGCGCGGACCACGTGTTCGGTGAAGGCGGGAACGACCGTGTGCTGGGCGGTGACGGCAACGATATCCTGCGTGGGGGCGACGGGGTGGACGTGCTGGACGGCCAGGGGGATGACGACCTCGTCTACGGCGACGCGGAGGGTGACTCGCTCTACGGTGGCGCCGGGCTGGACCTGCTGGTGGGAGACACCGGCGGCTCCGGCAACGACGTGATCGAGGGCGGTGATGGAGCCGACCGTCTCTACGGGTTCGCTGGCAACGACATCCTGCGCGGGGGCGACGGCAACGACCAGCTGGCGGGCGGGGACGGCAACGACGTTCTGGAGGGTGGGGCGGGCGTAGATCTCCTCGAGGGTCAGAACGACAACGACCGGCTGGACGGTGGGCCGGGTAACGACAAGCTGGTCGGCAGCCTCGGCGCGGACCGGCACATCGGTGGTGAAGGGACGAAGGACCAGGCGCGGAACTTCAGCTGCGCCGAGAACGACACGTGGGACGGCCTGACGGTGGAGAAGGGGATCCC
>CAZUIY010000257.1:0-7437 GCA_964619975.1 uncultured Gemmatimonadales bacterium | reverse complement strand
CTCCACCCCCAGGACCTCGTAGAAGTCGCGGGGCACGCTAGCGGCCGCCCGGCATCGACAGGAGCCGCGCCGTGTACTCGACCATGGCGACCACGCGGTCGTACGGCATGCGGGTCGGCCCGATCACGCCGATCGTGCCGCGTGTGCCGCCCATCTCGTACTCGGTGGTGACCATGGAGAAGTCGATCAAGGGCGGCAGCTCGTGCTCGCCGCCGATCGAGATCACCATGCCGCCGGCCGCCCGCTGCCGCAGGGCCCGCGCCAGCACGTCCCGGCTCTCGGTCAGCTCCAGCAGGTTCCGCAGCCGCTCGTGGTCGGCGAACTCGGGCTGGGAGGCCAGGCTCGAGGTCGGGCCGAGCACCACCGTGTCGGACGCAGGTCGCTCGGCGAACACGGACTCGGCCCGCTCCAGGAAGATGTTCAGCAGGTCGGCGTGCTCCGCCGGCGGATCCGCCAGGCGGTCGCGATACGTCTCCCGGATCTCCAGCAGCGTCAGCCCCGCCAGCCGCTCGTTCAGCCAGCCGGCGGCGGCCCCCAGCGACGTGTCGCCGGAGGAGCGCGGCCCCTCCACGAAGATCGTCCGCACCGGGCCCGACCGGATCGCCAGGACCAGGAGCGTCCGCTCGCTCGAGATCGGGACCATCTCGATCCGCTCCAGGATCCCCTCCTCCACTTCCGGTACGAGCGCCACGCCGAGCTCCCGCGTGACCACCGAGAGCGCCCGAACCGCCCGGCCGAGGAGCTCTTCCTCCGCCAGACGGGTCGACTCCAGGTCGCGCTCCAGGCGCGCCACCTCCTCCGGCCCGATCTGCTCGACCCGCATGAGGAGGTCCACGTAGTAGCGGTACGCCTTGTCCGTCGGCATCCGGCCCGCGCTCGGGTGCGGCTGGGCCAGGTATCCCTTGTCGGTGAGGTCTCCCATCGTGTTCCGGATGGTGGCCGGGCTCACGCCGAGCTCGAAGCGCTGGGCCACGGTGCGGGAGCCCGCCGGCGCGGCCGTGTCCACGAAGGTGTGGATCACCGCCTCGAGCACGTGGCGCTCCCGGGGAGTGAGGTCGTGGTCGATCATCGGAGACCGGACGTTACCGGGCCCCGAAATGGCAGTCAATCTCGACCACGAATGGAGTCAACCGTGGCGAGGCCGGCGAGGCCCGCCAGGCGATCGAGCATGCCGTCCAGCACGAGGAAGCCGCGCTCGCTGCACGCCAGCCGGCCGTCTCCCTCGCGGAGGAACCCCTGGGCCAGCATCGCCGCCACCGCGGGGCGGGCCGCCGGAGCCTCGAGGAGCGGGTGGTCGGCGGGCGCTCCCTCGGCGGTCCGGAGGCCCAGGTACAGGGTTTCCAGCGCCCGTTCCGCCGGCCCCAGGGTCTCGACGAACTCGCGCGGGTCGTCGCCGGTGGCCAGGGCGTCGGACCAGTCGGTCAGCGACGACGCGTTGGCCCACCGGCGGTGGCCATCGAACGAGTGCGCCGAGGGTCCCACACCCAGGTACGGGGCGCCGCTCCAGTAGGCGGAGTTGTGCCGCGACCGGTGGCCGGGGCGGGCGAAGGACGAGACCTCGTAGCGCTCGAACCCCGCCCGCCGCGCGGCCCGGCCGGCGGCCCGGTACTCGGCGGCGTAGGCGGAGTCCGGCACCGTCAGCCGGGCGCCCGCCGCCGCCCGCGCCGCGTAGGCCGTGCCGGGCTCGATCGTCAGGCCGTAGAGCGACAGGTGGTGGATCGGCAGGGAGAGCGCCGTGTCCAGGTCCGCCGCCCACGCCCGCCGGCGGGCCGGCGGATCCGCCGCCGAGAGGTTGAACATGAGGTCGACGGAGACGCTCCGGAACCCCGCCGCGGCGGCCAGCCGGACCGCCTCGATGGCCCGCTCCGGACCGTGCGCTCGGCCCAGCAGGCCGAGCCGCTCGCGGTCGAACGACTGGACCCCCAGCGACACCCGGTCCACGCCCCGCTCGCGCCACTGGGCGAAGCGCTCGTCGTCGGCGTCCTCGGGGTTGGTCTCGACGGTCCATTCCAGGTCCGGTTCCGCCGGCGCCACCGCCCGGCAGAGCTCCCCCAGCCGGTCGAACCCCGCCGAGGTCAGCATGGAGGGGGTGCCGCCGCCCCAGTAGAGGGTGGCCAGCCGGCGGCCTTCGAACGCCTCGCGGGCCCCCCACGCCGCCAGCTCGCGCTCCAGCGCGTCCAGGAACACCGCCTCCCGCGCGTCGTCGTGGCCCAGGTTGTAGAAGTGGCAGTAGGGGCACTTGCGCGCGCAGAAGGGCACGTGGACGTAGAGGTGGAGCGGGGTCATCGGCGCGCCCCGGTCCGGACCTTCGGGGGCGGGGGCGCCAGGGCGTAGCCACGGCCGCCGTACGCGCGGACGAGCCCCATCAGCTCCAGCCGGGTGAGCGCGGCCATGAGCGGCGGGAGCGTTCCACCCACCCGCTCAGCCACGCTCTCCAGCGGCCGCGGCTCCTCCTCCAGAATCTCGAGCACTCGGGCCAGCAGCCGCTCGGGCGAATCGGCCGGCGCCGGCTCCGGCGGCCGCGCCCACGCGTCGATCTGCTCGGCCAGGCCGGGGAGCTCTCCCAGCTCATGCATCACGTCCTCCACCGAGCAGGCCGGCCGGGCGCCGTCGGCCAGGAGCGCGTTGGCGCCGGCGTGCGAGCGCGGCAGGAGCGGGTGGCCCGGCACCGCCATCACCTCGCGCCCCGCGGCCAGCGCGTGAAACGCGGTCGAGAGGGTGCCGGAGCGGGGACCCGCCTCCACCACGACCGTGATCCGGGCCAGCCCCGCGACGATCCGGTTCCGCACCGGGAACGACCACTTCCGCGGCTCGGTGCCGGCGGGGTGCTCGGAGACGACGCAGCCGGTTTCCGCGATCTCCTCCGCCAGCCGCCGGTTCGGCCGGACGACCGCCACGTCAAGCCCCCCGGCCAGGACCGCCACCGTCGTCCCCCGTACCGCCAGGGCGGCCCGGTGCGCCGCCGCGTCCACGCCGTACGCGCACCCGCTCACCACGACGACGCCCCGGCTCGCAAGCCCGCCGGCCAGCCGCTCGGCCATCTCGATCCCCATGCGGGTCGCCCGGCGGGCGCCGACGATCGCCACGGAAGGACGGCCGAGAACGGAGGGGTCGCCCCGCCAGTACAGCGTCTCCGGCGGGTCGGGGGTCCGCTCCAGCAGATCCGGGTAGCCGGCGGCGCCCCGCCGAATCGTCCCCGAGCGGGCCTCGCGTGACCGCTCAGCCCGCGTCGTCATCGCTCTCCGCGGCCGCGGCCGCGCGGCGGGCCCGGCCGATCTCCTTCCACAGCGTCTCCGTCAGCTCCTTCAGGCCGCGGCCGGTGACGGCCGAGATCGCGTGGGTGGCCAGCGCGTCCTCGAACGCGACGTCCGGCGGCTCGCCGAGATCGCACTTCGACCAGACGAACACGCGAGGCCGCTCCAGCAGGTCCGGGCTCCACGCCTCCAGCTCCCGCTTCAGGGCCTCGTACTCGCCGGCCGGATCCTCCACCGTGACGTCCACCAGGAAGCAGAGGACCCGCGTCCGCTCCACGTGCCGCAGGAACCGCGCGCCCAGCCCCTTCCCCTCGGAGGCGCCCTCGATCAATCCAGGGATGTCGGCCATGACGAACGACCGCTCGGGCTCGAGCGCGACCACGCCCAGGTTCGGCGTCAGCGTGGTGAACGGGTAGTCGGCGATCTTCGGCCGGGCGGCCGAGAGCCGGGACAGGAGCGTCGACTTGCCCGCGTTGGGACTCCCCACCAGGCCCACGTCCGCCAGGAGCTTCAGCTCCAGCACGATCTCCCGCGTCTC
This sequence comes from uncultured Gemmatimonadales bacterium, assembly GCA_964619975.1. Taxonomy (GTDB): domain Bacteria; phylum Gemmatimonadota; class Gemmatimonadetes; order JACCXV01; family JAHWKZ01; genus DATLFF01. The sequence goes on along the minus strand of CAZUIY010000257.1, from coordinate 3,645 downwards.
GCCCGGCTCGCCCGGCTGGGCGTGCCGCGGGGTCTGCCGCGTGGCCCGGGCGAAGAACGCGTTGCCGCGCCCGCCCCGGCCGCCCCGCGCCACCACCGCCCGGTCGCCCTCGGCCACCAGGTCCGCGATCGTCTCCCCCGTCACCGCGTCCCGCGCGATCGTTCCCGGCGGCACCCGCAGCACCACGTCCTCCCCGTCGGCGCCGGAGCGGTTCGAGCCCTCGCCGTGCTCGCCGCGCCCGGCGCGGTACGAGGTCTGGTAGCGGTAGTCGTGGAGCGTGGAGAGGTTCGAGTCCACGGCCAGCGTGACGCTCCCGCCGTGCCCGCCGTTGCCGCCGTCGGGTCCCCCGCGCGGCACGTACTTCTCCCGTCGGAAGGAGACGATCCCCTCCCCGCCGGCGCCGGCGGCGACCGTGATCCGGGCTTCATCGACGAACTGCATCGCGCCCGCCGGCCGGAGTCACGGCCTCACAGCCGTTCGATGATGGCGCTGGCGAACTCCGAGCATTTCACCTCCGTGGCCCCCTCCATCTGCCGCGCCAGGTCGTACGTGACGATCCGGTCGCGGATGGCGGCCCCCAGGCCGCGCTCGATCCGCTCGCGGACCGGGCCCCAGCCGATGTAGTCGAACATCCACGCCCCCGAGAGCACCAGGCTGCCCGGGTTCACCCGGTCCTGCCCGGCGTACTTCGGCGCCGTCCCGTGGGTCGCCTCGAAGACCGCCTCGGAGTCGCCCACGTTCCCGCCCGGCGCCATCCCGAGCCCGCCCACCTGCGCGGCCGCGGCGTCGGAGATGTAGTCGCCGTTCAGGTTCGGCGTCGCCAGGACGTCGTACTCGTCCGGCCGCAGCAGGAGCTGCTGGAACATGGCGTCGGCGATCCGGTCCTGGATCACGACCCGGTCCCCCGGATCCGCGCGCCGGTCGCCCTCCCACAGGTCCGACTCGCGCACCGTGCGGTCGCCGAACTCCTCGGCCGCCACCTCGTAGCCCCACTCGCGGAACGCCCCCTCGGTGAACTTCATGATGTTGCCCTTGTGGACCAGCGTGACGGAGCGCCGTCCGCGGTCCAGCGCGTACTGGATCGCCGCCGCCACCAGCCGCCGGGTGTTCGTCCGGCTGATCGGCTTGATCCCGATGCCGGAGTCCGCGGGGATGCGGGTCCCCATCTCCCCGTTCAGGAACTCCCGCACCTTCGCCTGCTCCGGCGTCCCCACCTTCCACTCGATGCCGGCGTACACGTCCTCGGTGTTCTCGCGGAACACCACCACGTCGACCTTCTCCGGCTCCCGCACGGGCGAGGGCGTACCCTCGTACCAGCGGCACGGCCGGACGCAGGCGTAGAGGTCGAGCTCCTGCCGCAGCGTCACGTTCAGCGACCGGATCCCGCCCCCCACCGGCGTCGTCAGCGGCCCCTTGATCGCCACCCGGTAGTCGCGGATCGCCCGCAGGGTGTCGGCCGGCAGCCAGGTGCCCTCGCCGTACTTCGCGACCGCCTTCTCGCCGGCGAAGATCTCGAACCACACGACCGACCGGCTCCCGCCGTACTCGGCCTCCACGGCGGCGTCGAATATTCGACGGGCCGCGGCCCAGATGTCGGGACCGATCCCGTCGCCTTCGATGAACGGGATGACGGGGCGGTCCCCGGCGCGCACCCGGAACGCGCGGTCGTACTCGATCACGTCGCCCTCCGCGGGCGGCGTCAGCCTGTCGTAGGACATGCCTGGCTCCTTTCTCCACATGCAAGTCGCGGTGCAATGCGCGGACACCCCGGAGGCGTCCCCCGGGGTGTCCAGGTCGTACGGATCGGGCGCCCGGCGCCCCGTTCGCTACCGCTCGTCGATCGGGACGTACTCGGCGTCGCGCTCGCCCACGTACCGGGCGCGGGGGCGGATCAGGCGGTTGTTCGCCAGCTGGGCCTCCACGTGCGCGGCCCAGCCGGCCACGCGCGAGATGGCGAAGATCGGCGTGAACAGGTCGATCGGGATCCCCATCGCGTGGTACGTCGACGCCGAGAAGAAGTCGACGTTCGGCGCGAGCCCCTTCTCCTCCTCCATCGTCGTCAGGATCTCCTCGCTCATCGCGTGCCACTTGGGCTCTCCGGCGCGCTCGCCGAGCTCCCGCGAGAAGTCGCGGAGGATCGGCGCGCGGGGGTCCATCGTGCGATAGACCCGGTGCCCGAAGCCCATCACCCGCTCCTTCGCCGCCAGCTTCTCGCGGACCCACTCCGCCGGCGTGGCGCCTCGCTCGTCGATCTCCATCAGCATCCGCATGACCGCCGAGTTCGCCCCGCCGTGGAGGGGACCGGCGAGCGTGCCGATCGCCGAGGTGATCGCCGCGTGGATGTCCGAGAGCGTGGCCGCCGTCACGCGGGCGGCGAAGGTGGAGGCGTTCATGCCGTGCTCGGCGTGGAGCACCAGCGCCACGTCCAGCACCCGCGCGTCCTCGGGGTCCGGCTCCTCCTCACGGAGCATGTACAGGAAGTTGGCCGCGTGAGAGAGGTCGGCCCGCGGCGGAACCGGCTCCATCCCGTTCCGCAGCCGGTCGAACGCCGCCACGAGGGCCGGGAGCCGCGCGATCAGCCGGATCGCCTTCCGCCGGGTGGCGGCCGGCTCGTTGGAAGCCGCGTCGGCGTCGAACATCCCCTCCGCCGACGCCGCCGTCCGGAGCGCGGCCATCGGATCGGCATCGGCGGGGAACCCGTGCAGGAGGTCGAGCGCCTCGTCGTCCAGCGCTCGTGCCCGCGACAGCTCCTCGCGGAAGCGCTCCAGCGCGGGCGCCGCCGGGAGCGCGCCGTCCAGCAGCAGGAGCGCGGTCTCTTCGAAGCCGCTCCGCTCGGCCAGCGTCTCGATGTCGTGGCCCCGGTAGACGAGCCGGCCCGCCTCGCCGTCCACGTACGAGATCGCGCTCTCGGTGACGACGACGCCTTCGAGTCCGGCGGCGGGGGAGGTCGGCTCGCTCATGGGGTCGAAGCTACCCGTCCGACGCCCCCGGCGTCACCACCGACGGCGTCCCAGCCGCGCCTTCTCGCCCACCCGGTGGATCTTCATCAGGTTGGTGCGCCCGCCGACGTCCAGCGGGGCGCCGCAGACCAGCACGACCACGTCCCCCTCCTCGCAGAGACCCTCCTTGATCAGCCGCCGCTCCATCTCCTGGATCAGCCGGTCGATCGTGTCCGGAATGTCCATGACGAAGGGAGTCGTTCCCCAGTGGATCGCGAGACGCTGGCGCACCCGGGCGTTCGGCGTGAAGGCGATGAGCGGGACGTTGGGGCGGAATTTCGCCAGGAGGGCAGGCGTGGAGCCCGACTGCGTGAAGGCCACGATCCACTTGGCCCGCACCTCGGCCGCCACCAGCGTGGCCGCGTCGCCGATCGCGTCGGCGAAGTCGTCGGTCCGCTCCTCCACCTTGTGAGGAGCGCGCGGTACCCGCTCCATCTCGGTCTCGGCGGCCACGATGATCCGCTCCATCATCTCGACCGCGGCCACGGGATACGCGCCGGTGGCGGTCTCGGCCGAGAGCATGACCGCGTCGGTGCCGTCGTAGATCGCGTTGGCGACGTCGGAGGCCTCGGCCCGGGTCGGACGCAGCGAGGCGGTCATCGATTCCAGCATCTGGGTGGCCACGATGACCAGCTTCCTCGCCTCG
>CAZUIY010000256.1:0-22792 GCA_964619975.1 uncultured Gemmatimonadales bacterium | reverse complement strand
CGATTCGCGGACCTCTCCCTTCACCCGGACGGTCTCGCCGTCGTAGCGGCCGGGGTCGTCCAGCAGGTCGCCGATCCGGACCGAGCTCGTGGCGCAGCCGGCGGCGACCGTCGCGGCGGTGAGAGCCACCGCCAGGACCATTCTTCTCACGTGGCACCTCCTCATTCGAGCGAGTGGGGATCTCCCTTGCCTGCCCTGTCGGTACCTTCGCCGGCGGCGACGGGTTCCTGAACCGGTCCCACCGAGTACGCGCAGCCGGGCAGGGAGCGCAGGAGCTCCGGGCCGAAGAGCGACGCCGGGGTGCGGGCGCCCGCGTCGTCCCGGCCGGGCTCCGCCGCCCGCGCCAGAAGCCGCTCGACGCACTCGACCGACGACAGCGCCGTCAGCCGGTAGCCGCCTGGCGTCTCGCCCGTCGCCTCCACCCACCGGCCGTCCGGCGCGGACGCCCGGCCCCAGATCATGCTCCGCCCCTCCTCGTCGGGTCCGTGGACCCACCGCCCGATCGCCCGCTGCGTCGCCCGGCGGACGGCCGCGGAGCGGAGGAGGCCCGCCATGGCGGGCGCCGCCAGCCCGATCCACGCGGGCGCCGGCCCGTAGACGATCACGTTCGGGATCCCGGTGGTCCGCCAGGCGGTGGACACGTCGCCCCACGGGATCGACACCACCCGCCGCGTCCGGTCGCTGAACTGGACCAGCGCCGTCCGCCACCCGTGCCGGACCCGGCGGATCTCGCCGCCCACGCGGATCGCGCCGCCCCGGGCGAGCCCCTCGACCATCGTTTTCGCGGTTCCCGCGCTCGGCCCGCCGCCCGCGGCGAAGGCGAGGTCCAGCCGGTCGGCCTCGGGGAGCGCCCGCGCCAGCGCCGCCGCCAGGCAATCGGTCGGCACCACGTCGAACCCGACGCCGGGCAGGAGCGTCACGCCAGCCTCGCGGGCCTCGGCATCCCGCGCGAAGATCGATTCGAAGACGGGGATCTCGCCGGTGATGTCCAGGTAGTGGACGCCCGCCCGGAGGCAGGCGTCGACCACCGGGCGGCTGGTGCCGGAGAAGGGGCCGGCCGCCAGGAGCACGGCGTCCACACCCTCGAGCCCGGCATCGAGCGCGGCGGGGTCGTCCAGCGGGAAGGCGCGCCAGTCGAGCCCCGCCGCCTCCGCCACCTCCTGGACCGCGTCGGCCGAGCGGCCGGCCAGGACGGGCGACAGTCCGAGATCCGCCGCCCGCGCGGCGATCCGTCGGCCGGTGAACCCGTTCGCGCCGTAGAGGAGCCATCGCGCCACCGCGACGATGTACGGGCGCGCGGGCCCCGGCGCAAGGCTGCCCGGCGAACGCCCGGCGCCGCCCCCCGCGCGGGCGTTAGGTTCGGGGCCCATGGATGCCACCGTTCTCCGTTTGTACGAGCGCCGCTTCGGCGGCCCGCCCGCCTCGATCCAGACGGTGGCGGCCGACGGCTCCCACCGGTCCTACTGGCGCCTGACCGGGGCCGACGGGGAGAGCGTGATCGGCGCGCTGGGCCCCGAGCCGGAGGAGAACCGGGCGTTCCTTTCCTTTTCCCGCGCCTTCCGCGGGATCGGGCTCCCGGTCCCCGAGATTCACGCCGCCGACGAACCCGCCGGGGCGTGGCTGATGGAGGACCTGGGAGACACCACCCTGTTCCATGCCCTCTCCGCCGCCCGCGCGGCCGCGGGGGGCGAGTTCCCCGAGCCGCTGGTGGAGACGTACCGCCGGGTGCTCGAGGTGCTCCCCCGGTTCCAGATCGACGGCCACGCGGCGATCGACTACGGGGTCGCCCACCCGCGGGCCGCGTTCGACCACCAGTCGATCCTGTGGGACCTGAACTACTTCAAGTACCACTTCCTGAAGCTGGCGCGGATACCCTTCAACGAGGCGCGGCTGGAGCGGGACTTCGAGGCGCTGGCCGACCACCTGCTGGAGGCGGGGCTGGACGGCTTCCTGTACCGCGACTTCCAGTCGCACAACATCATGCTGCGGGGTGGTGAGCCATGGTTCATCGACTATCAGGGGGGCCGCCGGGGGGCTCCCCACTACGACGTGGCGTCCCTCCTCTACGATGCCAAGGCGGACCTCCCCGACCCCGTTCGTGAGCGGCTCCTGGAGCACTACCTGGACGCGCGGGCGGAGCGGACGGCGGTCGACCGCGCCGACTTCCGCGAGCGGTTCCGCGGGTTCGTCCTGGTCCGGGTGATGCAGGCGATGGGGACCTACGGGTACCGCGGGTTCTTCGAGCGGAAGCCCCGCTTCCTCCAGAGCGTGCCGTACGCCGCGGCGAACATCCGGCGGATCCTGGAGGCGGGCCTTCCAGTGGAGCTTCCCGAGATCGAATCCGCCTTCCGGCGGATCGTGGAGGCGTGGGCCCCGGAGGCGGAGGCCGGCCCGCGCTCCGCCGGCCTGACCGTCCGGATCTCGAGCTTCAGCTACCGTCGCGGCTACCCCACCGACGGCGGGGAGCACGGAGGCGGGTTCGTGTTCGACTGCCGCGCCCTGCCGAATCCGGGACGGGAAGATGCATACAAATCTCTTTGTGGACTCGACGAGCCGGTCCGAGAGTACATCCAGGGCCAGCCGGCGGCCGGCGAGTTCTACGAGCGGACGCGGGGCCTGGTCGAGGCCCAGGTGGCGGTCTACCTGGAACGGGGCTTCGAGAGCCTGTCGGTGGCGTACGGCTGCACCGGCGGGCAGCACCGCTCGGTGTATTTCGCCGAACGGCTGGCGCGCGACCTGGAGCGGCGGTTCCCGGGCGTCACCGTGGAGGTCGTCCACCGCGAGCGATCGCGCTGGCCGGAGCGGAGGGTCGCATCGACGCCATGATCCTGGCCGCCGGGCTCGGCACGCGGCTCCGGCCGCTGACCGAGAGCACGCCCAAGGCGCTGGTGGAGGTCGCCGGCGTGCCGATGCTCGAGCGGATCGCTCGGCGGCTGGTGGCCGCCGGGGCCGACCGGCTGATCGTGAACGTCCACCACCTGGCGGAGCGGATGGAGTCGTTCCTGGAGTCGGTGGATCTGGGGGTGGAGGTCCGCGTCTCGCTCGAAGTCGAGGCCCCGCTGGGGACCGGCGGCGGCGTGGCGCGCGCGGCCCCCCACTTCCGGCGTACGGCCCCGTTCTTCATCCACAACGTGGACATCGTGACCGACGCCGACCTGACCGCGCTCTACGACGCGCATCTCCGGTCCGACGCCCTCGCCACGCTGGCGGTCGGCCGCCGCGAGACGCCGCGCCGGCTCCTGTTCGACCGGAGCGGGCTCTACGGCTGGGAGAACCGGGCCACCGGCGCGGCGCGGACGGTGCGGGAGCCCCTCGGTGAGTTGGAGAGCTGGCCGTTCGCCGGGATCCACGTGGCGGACCCGCGGCTCCTCGACCGGATGGGGCCCACGGGCGACGCGGCGGACTCGCCCTTCTCCATCCTCGCCACGTACCTGGACGCGGCGGCGGCCGGCGAGCACGTGGCGCCGTGGGACCTGGGGGAGGCGCGGTGGCTGGAGGTGGGGAACCTGGAGCGGCTGGCCCACGCGCGGGAGACGCTCGAGCGCGAGGCGTAGCGGCTCAGGCCGGGGGCGCCGCGCCGGTCAGCGTCCGGTACCGCAGCATGTGCCTGAGCGCCTTCATCGGCTCACCCCGCGCCTCGTAGAGCCGGGCCAGGTTGAAGTGGGCGTCGGCCCGCTCCGGGTCCCACCGGACGGCCCGGCGGTAGAGCCCGATCGCCGCCTCCGCGTCGCCCTGATCCTCCAGCGCCACGCCCAGGTTGTACGCCGCCACCGGGTTCTCGGGGTCGGTCGCCAGGGCGGTCCGGTAGTGCTCGACCGCCTCCAGCACGTGGCCGGTCTCGTGGAGCAGGCGGCCCAGGTTCACGTTCGCCTGCGGGTGGTCCGGGTCCTCCGACAGCGCCTGCTCGTACGCCTTCGCCGCCTCCTCGACCGCCACCGCCTCCAGATCCACGCCCACGTTGTACCAGTCGTCGGCGGAGAGCTTCCGCGCCCGCCGGATCCCCGCCGCCACCGTGCCCCGGGTGAACGGCTCGGCCCGGGCCGCCAGCTCGGCCACGCCGAACTCCAGCACCGTCTGGCCCGACGCTGGCTCCCACGCGCCCGCCTCGTCCCGGACCACCACGGACTCGCCCTCGGTCGTGATGTGGACGGAGGAGAGCGGCCGGCCGACGGGGAGCTGGCGCTGGAGCTCCCGGAGCGCGTGCCGCACCCGCCGCACCGGCAGGTCCGCCCGCTCCAGGTCGCGGACCGCGCGCAGCAGCACCACGTCGCGGAAGGCGAAGCGGTACTCGCCGCGGGGGCCGCGAGCCGGCTCCAGCACCTCCGAGCGCACCCACCCGCGGACGCGCCACGGAGCGAGCCCCAGGATCTCGGCGACCTGGCGCGTGGTGTAGCCGGTCATGTGGGGAATCTAACGGGAAGCGGCCCGCTTCTTCGCCGGGGCCTCGTCGGCCTTGCCGCTCGACTTCTTCGATGTCTTTTTGGACGTCTTCTTCGCGGGCTTCTCGGCCCGCGCGGCCGGCTTCTTGTCGCCCTTCTGGAGCGACGCCTTGAGCGCGCTCATCAGGTCGATGATCTGCGGCTCCGCCCGCTCGGCCGGCGCCATCTGGATCGCCTCGCCCTCCACCTTCTTCTCGATCATCGAGAGCATCTGGTCGCGCACCTCGTCCTTGTACTTGGTCGGCTCGAACGCCTCGGTCGACGTCTGCTCGATCAGCTGGGTGGCGAGCTGGAGCTCTGCCTTCTTCAGCTCCACGTCCTCCACCGGCACCTCGGAGAACGGCCGCACCTCCTCCGAGTACCGGAGCTGCTCCATCACCAGGCCGCCTTCGATCGGCCGCACCATGACCAGGTACATCTTGCCGCGGGCGGCGTACTGCCCGATCGCCACCCGGTTCGTGTCGCGGAGCGCCTCGCTGAAGAGCTTGTAGGCGCGGGCACCGCCCTTGTCCGGCCCCAGGTAGTAGGCCTTCTCGTACCAGACCGGGTCCACGTCCGGCGCCTCGACGAACTCGGAGACCTCGATCCCCTCGGTGGTCGGCGTCTCGATCGCGTCCAGCTCGTCGGGGGTGAAGAGCACGTACTGGTCCTTGGCGAACTCGTACCCCTTAACGCTGTCCGCCCGGTCCACGATCTCCTCGCACGCCGTGCACACGTACTGCTGCTTCAGCCGCGCCGCGCACGGCTCGTGGATCATGTTGAACGAGATCCGGACCCCGCTCTGGCCGGTCGCGTACAGCTTGACCGGCACGGTCACGAGGCCGAAGGAGATGGTGGTGGAGGAGATCGGTCGGGCGGCCATGGCCTTTCAGGTTATGGGCGGGAGCGGCCGGATCGCAAGGGGTTTACGGAGAAAGTTGTAGCGCGGGAGAGTTCACATGTGGTCACAGCGCAGCTGAGCAAGTCAAATCTTGACGCATTGTTGGACCTTACAATGGAACCACGAGGGCGCGTACGCTGTCGGCCCTGAACGTCCCGTCCGGGTTGGGCAGCAGGCGCCACCAGTAGACCACGGCTTCAGTCTTACCAGGCACGTAGCCGTCGATCTCTTCGTAGGCCAGGGTCGTTCGGCCGCCGGCATCGAGCCGCGGACAGATCTCCGGGTCCAGGCACGGCCCCCACAGAGCCGTTTCCAGGAACTCACGCTCGAGTGCGGTGAAGAAGATCGGTCCCGTCGCGCGACTGGTAAGATCGAGAAACGGCGGGCGCGAGCGGACGGACAACCCCTCGTCCTCCGCCGGGCCGGCCGGTGTCGAACACGCGGTGGCCAGCGAAAGGAGCAGCAATGGAACCAACGATCGAGAGAGCATACGAATCACCTCGGCGTCATGAGTCACCCGACAAACGACGCCCCAGCCCGCCACGTTGGGAATCAACCACTCGGTGGTTCATTATCAACCACCTGCTGGTTGATTTCAACGGACCCGCGCCGGCCGGGCACCTCGAACGGCGCCGGTTAGGTTCTCCCCCGTGCCCGACCGCCTCGAAGCCTACCGCGCCAAGCGCGCCGCCGGCCGGACCCCCGAGCCGATGGGCGGGGCCGCCGAGACCGGCGGCCGGCTCCTCTGCGTCCAGCAGCACGCGGCGCGGAACCTCCACTGGGACCTGCGGCTCGAGATGAACGGCACGCTCGTCTCGTGGGCCGTCCCCAAGGGTCCGTCGCCCAACCCCGCCGACAAGCGCCTCGCCATGAAGGTCGAGGACCACCCGATCGAGTACGGCGACTTCGAGGGGGTGATCCCGGCCGGCCAGTACGGCGCGGGGCCGGTCATCCTGTGGGACCGCGGCACGTGGACCGAGATCCCTGGCGCCAAGCACGGCCTGGAGCACGGCAAGCTCCTGTTCGACCTCCACGGCTACAAGCTCCGCGGCCGGTGGACGCTGGTGAAGACGAAGCAGTCGGAGAACTCCTGGCTCCTGATCAAGGAGCGGGACGCCCTCGTCGACGAGCGGGGCACCGACGTCTATCCGGCCGACTCGGTCTGGTCGGGCCTCACCGTCGAGGAGATGCGGGACCCGTCAGTGAAGGCGGCGCGGATCGCCGGGCTCCTGGAGGACGCCGGGGCGAAGCGGCGGGACGTCGACCCCCTGAAGGCCGGCGTGATGCTGGCCACCGCCCGGGAGGACGCGTTCGACCGCGAGGGGTGGGTGTGGGAGCTGAAGCTGGATGGCTACCGGCTCCTGGCGGCCGCCGACCGCGGCGAGCCCGTCCTGGTCTCGCGGAACGGCAACGACCTGACCCGCACGTTCCCCGAGGTGGCGAAGGCGGTGGCGGCGCTCCCCTGCCAGGGGCTGGTCGTCGACGGTGAGGTGGTGGTCCACGACGCCCGCGGCATCCCCTCGTTCGACCTGCTCCAGAAGCGGGGGCGGCTCCAGCGCTGGAGCGAGGTCATCCGCGCCGCCGCCGAGCTGCCGGCCACGTTCTACGCCTTCGACCTGCTGGCCGCGGAGGGTTGCGACGCGCGGCCTCTGCCGCTCGTGGAGCGGAAGCGGATCCTGCGCGAGATCCTCCCCACCGTCGGCCCCATCCGCTACTCCGAGCACGTGGCCGAGCGCGGCGAGGCGGTGTTCGCGCACGCCACGGAGATGGGGTTGGAAGGGGTCGTCGGGAAGAAGGCGGACTCCGCCTACCGGTCCACCCGCTCCACCGACTGGATCAAGGTCCGGACCGTCCAGACCGGCGACTTCGTGGTGGCCGGTTGGACCGACCCCTCCGGCGGGCGGAACGGCTTCGGCGCGCTCCACGTGGCCCGGCCGGACGCCGACGGGGATCTGATCTACGCCGGGAGCGTCGGGACCGGATTCGACGAATCCACGCTGGAGTCGATCTCGGGGCTCCTGGCGGATGCCGAGCGGCCGAAGAAGGCCGGTCCGCCGTGCGCCCCGCCACCGGAGGGCGAGCTCCCCAAGGGCCGCGGCCACCACTGGGTCGACCCGGCGCTGGTGGTCGAGGTCCGGTACAAGGAGGTGACCGCTCAGGGGCTGTTGCGGCACCCCGTGTTCCTGCGGGTCCGGGACGACAAGACGCCGGCGGAGTGCGGCCCGGAGGACGTCCACCCGCCGGCCGCCGAGCCGGTCGCGCCCGAGCCGCCGCCGGCCCCTGCCCCGGAAGTCCGGTTCACCAACCTCGACAAGGTGTTCTGGCCCGAGGAGGGGTACACCAAGGGCGACCTGGTCGAGTACTACCGCGCCATCGCCCCCTACATGCTGCCCTGGCTCAAGGACCGCCCGCTGGTCCTGACCCGCTACCCCGACGGGATCGACGGCAAGTCGTTCTTCCAGAAGGACGCCCCCGACTGGGCGCCCGACTGGCTGAGGACCAAGACGATCTGGAGCGAGGGCTCCGAGCGAGATCTCGACTACTTCGTGGTGGACGACGAGACCCAGCTTCTGTGGATCGCCAACTCCGGCGCGATCCTGCTCCACGTCTGGTCCAGCCGGGTGGCGAGCCAGGGAATGCCCGACTGGTGCATCCTCGACCTGGACCCGAAGGACGCCCCGTTCGCCGACGTGGTGCGGATCGCCCGGTTCATCCGGACGCTCTGCGACGAGATCGGCCTGCCATCCTTCCCCAAGACCAGCGGCGGCCAGGGCCTGCACGTGCTGGTGCCGCTGGCCCGGCGGCTGACTCACGACGAGACGAAGGCGCTGGGAGAGCTTCTGGCGCGGGTCGTGGTGCGGGAGCTGCCGAAGATCGCCACCATCGAGCGGAGCATCCCGAAGCGCCAGGGCCGGGTCTACGTCGACTACCTGCAGAACGGCCACGGCAAGCTCCTGGTCGCCCCCTACACCGCGCGGCCCCGGCTGGGCGCGACGGTGTCTACGCCGCTCCGCTGGTCGGAGGTCGGTCCCGGGCTGGACCCGGAGAAGTACACGATCCGGACGGTGCCGCGGCGCGCGCGGGCGCTGAAGGGCGGAGACCCGATGGCGCCGCTGCTGGAGGTGGAGCCGGATCTGGTGGGGGCGCTGGAGCGGCTGGCGGAGCGGATGGGGTAGGGCTAACCGGGCGGTTCCATCAGCGTCGCCGGCCAGTCCGGCGGCAGGGGCTCCTCCGTGAGAAGGCCTCGGCCGGCCCGGCGCGCCCGCCATCCCTCCTCCGTCGGTGTCAGGCTCAGGACCCGCACCTCATCGATGGCGTACGGGGCGTCGCCGCCCCACCGGGCCCGGTAGACCACGTGCGCGAGACCGTCTGGATCACGCACGACCCCGATCACCTCCCGCGACCAGTCGTGTTCCGACATCTCACGCAGGATGTCCATGTACTGGGGGGGGACCCTCTCGCCGTGCTGCTCGATCATCGACTCCACGCGGCCGGCACCCTCGCCCGCTTCGAGAGCGCGGGCGGCCGCCTCCTGGCTCGACAGAGCGCGGACCTCGTCGAGCGAGACGACCCGGGCGAGTGGAGGGTCCAGGAACACGATCGGATCGGCGGGGCGGCTCTGGACCCGGTGCTCCGCCACAGCGCGGGGCAGATCCGGCTGCCTGGCGAGCATCTCGTCGACTGTGGGCCTCTTCGCCAGCATCTCGACACGCTGAACGGTCTCGCGGTGCCAACGATCGAGATCCTCGGGATCGAAGTGGGACGCGGCATCTTCCCATCGGTGACCTTCCATCGCGGAGAAGAGCCGGCGAACCCGCTCCTCCGGGAGCTCGGCGGTCGCAACGGGGGACGACGGCTCTTCCTCCCCGTCGCAATCTTCCGTCATCGGGGGCCCGGCCATCTGCATCGCATGCTGCCCGGATCGCGACAGGACTCCCTCCGGCAGGAGGGCCCATCCGCTCCCCGTGCTCCGCAGCGTCACCACCCGGGCCTTCGGCACGTCCATCATCGCATCGGGCGCGAGGGGATCCACCCATCGCTCGAGGTACACCACGTGGCCGAGGTCCTCGCCCGCCCGAACCGAGCCCAGGACATCCTGGCGTCGTTCCGCACTGCGCAATGGCGGATCTAGCTCCCTGTCAGCGGGCGGTGGCGGGAACATCTCCCCAGTGTATCGGTGGCCCCGGGCCTCCAGCGTCCGCGCCGCCGCGACCTGCGGTTCCAGATCCCGCAAGGCCTCGAGCGATTCCACGTGCGCGAATTTCTGCCGGACATACCTCTCGCGACCGACCCGCATCTCCGCCACAGCGTGCTCCGCCACCTCCCGCGACATTTCCGGGTCGGCGGCCATCAGCCGGTCGACCGTCGGTATGAACCGCGCGGGTAGGTCCATCTCTTCCAGCACACCCGCGTACCACTCCACCAGTGCGGTCGAATCGAGGAAGCCCGCGGCGCTCTCCCACCGCTCCGCCTCCAGGTCGGCGAAGAACGCGGCCGCGATCCACTCCATCGTGTCGGCGGCACCACCGGCTTCCTGTCCCAACGCGGCGGGCGGACGCAAGAAGGCCGTGAGAGCGGCCACGGGCAAAGCGTATGTGGAGAGTTTTCTCACGATCGACCCGTACCCATCGTATCCGATTCCGGCCGGGAAAGTCCAGGGGTTGCCGAAGAGCGCCCTTACCCGACCACTCTCATTCTCTCAACCAGTACCCCACCGGCTCCGACAGGAACCGCTCGAGCTCGATGCCACCGGTTCCCACGAGCAGTCGCCGCGTCGGACTGAAGGCCTCGCCGAACGCCTTCAACCCCGAGACCGCGTCACGGGCCCGACCGCTCTTCACCTCGATCGCCACCACCCGCGCTCCCGCCCGCACCACGAAGTCGACCTCGCGATCGCGTTCCCGCCAGTAGTAGACCTCGCACTCGCCGGAGGCGGCCGCATTGACCAGGTGCGCGCCGACCGCCGACTCGACGAGGCGTCCCCAGAATTCTCTGTCCTCCCGGGCCTCCGAGGGAACCAGGCCCGACTGCGCGGACATCAGGGCGGTGTCGAACACCTGCAGCTTGGGGCTCGAGGCGCGCCGGCGGACGGCCCCGCCGGCGTACTTCTGGAGGCCCGTCACCATGCCCGCGCCCGCGAGCAGATCCAGGTAATGGGCCAGCGTGGTCGTGTTTCCGGCATCCTGGAGCTGGCCGAGCATCTTGTTGTAGGACAAGACCTGCCCCGAATACGCGCATCCCAGCTCGAACACGCGGCGAAGGAGCGCGGGCTTGTCGACCTGCGTCAACAGGAGGACGTCCCGTGAGATCGTGGTCTCGATGAGAGAATCCCGGATGTAGCGCGCCCACCGGGCGGGCTCCTCCACGATCGGAGCGGGGCCCGGATAGCCGCCGTGGTACAGGAAGCGATCCAGGTCCCAGCCGAACGCCGCCCTCATCTCCGCCAGCGGCCAGTGGGGGAGGTGGAGGATCTCGAAACGCCCGGCCAGGCTCTCCGTCAGACCCTTCTGCACCAGTAGCGGGGCCGAGCCCAGGAGGACCACGCGAAGCGCCCGCCCGGCCCCGGTGTCCTCGTCCCACAGCGCCTTCACCGTCTCCGACCAGTACGGCACCTTCTGCACTTCGTCCAGGACGAGCACGGTCGGCTCGGACTTCCGCCGTGCAAGCAGGCGGGCCGCCTCCCACTGGGCCTCGATCCACTCACCTCCCTGCAGCGTCGGCAGGTCGGCGCTGGCGAAATGGGCGGGCCATTCCATGCGCTCCAGCACCTGGCGGACCATCGTCGTCTTGCCTACCTGCCGGGCGCCCGTGACCACATTCAGAAAGCGCCGACCCTCGCGCAGACGGCGAATGAGATCGGTGGCCTGGGGCCTGATGTAATCCGGACTACTCATTACGTTGAGTAATTTTACTCAATACGTTGAGTAATTTGCAAGAGTACTCCGAACGGGTTCCCTTTCATACCGGGCGGGAAGTGGCGACGGCCCTACGGCACCTGCACCACGATCGTCGCCTGCTGGCACTCCGGCGGGCAGTCCGGCCCGTTCGGCCGCGAGATCGTGTACTCGGGTGTGACCGTCTCGGAGTAATCCACTCCCCCGCCCTGGACCCGGACCACCACCGTCTCCGGCGTGAAGTCGGGGACGAAGTGCGGGACGCTGCAGGGAGCGGCCGCGGTGCACTGGTACTCCACCATCGCCATCCCGGCGGCCTCCAGGCTGACCGTGTAGCTGGCGGGGAGATCACCCTGCACGTCCACCGAGAGGCCGTCCTCGCAGCCGATCAGCGTGCAGGCCGGGCCGTACTGGTCGCCGGTGCACGCCGCCCCGATCAGCAGAGCCCACAGGAGGAACGCCCGCTTCACGTTGGAACCACCCGGGCGGCCCAGGCCGCCGTCACGTCCGCCAGCTCGTCCAGGACGTCGTCGTCGGTCCGGCCGGAGCGCTTCGGCACGTGGAAGCCGTGGTCGGCGTCGTCGATCACGTGGAGGGTCGCCTCATCTCCCAGACTCTCGATCACCGGCCGGAGAAGGGCAAGATCCGCCAGCCGGTCGCGAGTCCCCTGGAGGAACAGCATCGGGCGGCCGACGTCCGGCAGATGGGCCGCCCGCTCGGTTCCCGGCTTCGCCGGCGAGTGGAGCGGGAAGCCGAAGAACGCGAGGCCGCGGACCTCCGGCAGCCCCCCGCCGGCGGCGGTGCGCGAGGTCATCCGGCCTCCGAGCGACTTGCCGCCGGCCAGGAGCGGCAGCTCGCCCGCCGCGGCGCGCGCCTCCTCGACCGCGGCGCGGACGGCCGCCTCCAGGACGCCCGGCGGATCCGGCCGCTTCTTCCCCGCCTGGACGTACGGGAAGGCGTAGCGCCAGGTGGCGATCTCCCGCTCCCCCAGCCGGCGGGCGAGCCCCTCCATGAACGGGTGGTCCGGTCCCGCGCCCGCCCCGTGGCCAAGGACCATCAGCCAGCGGGCGCCGTCGGGCCGCAGAAGCCCGCTCATCGGCCGGCCGCCCGGCTCACGCGCCGCCCGCGATCTCGCGGAACCGAGCCGCCAGCCGCGGGCCGGTGGCTTCGTCCTCGTGCTTGAAGAAGACGTACGCCTCGTCCCAGCCGGCCTCGGCGAAACGCGCTGCCCACCGCGCGAGGGCGTCGTCGTCGTACTCCACCCGCCGGAGCCGCGCGTAGCCGAAGGGCGCGGTCGCCACCACCGGCGGCTCATCCTTCTCGGCCATGTCGGAAACGACCAGCGCGGCGCCGGCCGTCCGGAGCGCGTCGTACACCTCCTCGTCGAACCAGGAGGAGCTCCGGAACTCCACCGCCACGCGGAAGTCCTCCGGCAGGCACGCCAGGAACATGGCGAGCCGCTCCACGTCCTTCTTGAGATACGGCGGGAGCTGGACCAGGGTCGGCCCCAGCCGGGGCCCGAGCGCGCCGGAGGTCTCCGCCAGGTAGGACGCCTCGTCGGCGCACCCTTCCAGCTTCTTCTGGTGGGTGATCTTCCGCGACGCCTTCATGGCGAACCGGAACTCCTCGGGGACCTGCTCGGCCCATCCCTCCAGGAGGGTCCGCGTGGGCATCCGGTAGAACGTGTTGTTGATCTCGACCGCGTCCAGCTTCCCGGCGTACCACTCGAGCATCCGGTCGTTCGGCAGGTCCTCCGGGTAGAAGGGGCCCTTCCACTCCTTGTACGAGAACCCGCTGGTGCCGACCCGGAGCCTCACCCCGCCAGCTCCTCGACCATCCGCCGCCAGAACTCCAGCGCCTCGAAATAGCGGCGGATCTCGATCCGCTCGTCCTTGCCGTGGGCGCGGGAATCTTCGGGATCGGCGAAGATCGCGGCGACTCCGTAGACGGGGATGCCGGCGTTCCGGGCGTAGAGCCCGTCGGTGGCGCCCGTCGACATGACGGGGACGACCGGGACGCCGGGCCAGAACTCCTCGGTCAGCCGCTCCACGGGGCCCAGGATCTCCGCCGCCAGCGGCGAGGGCGGGCTCTCGGTCGGGACGTTGACCCGCGAGATCGAGATCTCCGGCTCGGCCAGGACCTCGCCGACCTTCGCCTCGACCTCCGCCAGGTCCAGCCCCGGCAGGACCCGGCAGTTGACCGTGGCGCGCGCGGTCTGGGGGAGGGCGTTGTCGGCGTGTCCAGCCTCGAGGCGGGTGGCGACGCAGGTCGTACGGAGGAGCGCGTTCAGGTACGAGGACCCCGCGGTCAGCCGCTCCGCCGCGGCCAGGTCGGGCGGCTCGGCCGCGGCGGCGCGCATGTCGGCGGCGACGGCGGAGTCCTCCTCGAACGCGGCCGAGCGCTCCAGGAAGGCGCGCGTGGTCTCGTTCAGAGAGATCGGGAAGGCGTGGTCCGCCAGCCGGGCGAGGCCCCGGGCGAGGGTGTGGATCGCGTTATCCGGCCGCGGCCGCGAGGAGTGCCCGCCCGGGTTCGTGACCTCGAGCCGCAGCGTGAAGTACACCTTCTCGCTCGTCTGGACGCCGTGCATGAGCTCCCGGCCGTCGGGGCCGACGACGGGGGTGCCGGAGTCGGTATTCAGCGCGAACTCCGGCCGCGCGCCGATCCACTCCAGCCCCTCGGTCACCGTCCAGCGGATGCTGGCGCTGGAGGTCTCCTCGTCGCCCGTCAGCACCATCACCAGGTCGCGCTCGGGGACCCAGCCGGCGGCCTTCCACCGGATGAAGTTGGCCATCAGGATCGCCGCGCCGGCCTTGTTGTCGGTGGCGCCCCGGCCGTACCACCAGCCGTCCTGCTCGATCCGTTCGAAGGGCGGCGTGGTCCAGTCCTCCGGCCGCGCGTCGACCACGTCGAGATGGGCCATGAGGAGGATCGGCGGCCGGTCGCTGGAGCCGGAGTAGCGGGCGAGGAGGCTCCCGGTGCCGTTCAGGTCCACCACGCGGACGTCCTCGTCGGGGAAGCCGGCCGTGCGGAGCCGCGTCGCCATCGCCTCGGCCGCCTCGAGTGTGACCGGGGTCTCCGACACCGAGGGGATCTCGATCAGCTCGCGGAAGATCGTGTCGGCGAGGGCCCGGTGGGCGGGGTCGGCGGAGGTCTGGGCCTGGGCGGACGAAGCCGCCAGGACCATCGCCGCGAGGCCGGCGATCGCGGGCAGCGCCCGCGGAACGGCGGCGAGAAGTCGGTGGGGCACGGAGACCTCCGGGGACGGATCGAAAGACGGGATCGGCGACGGGAATGGATGGTAACGCCGGAGGCGCCCGCAGTTCCAGCGCCGGGGTCCGGCCGGTCCGGCCGGCGGGTCAGGCGGACGGGGGCCGCCCCAGCCAGAGCGCCACCGCGACCGCCGATGCCAGGTTCAGGCTCGACACCCCCTCCCGCATCGGGATCCGGAGCCGCAGGTCCGCCCTGGCCAGCACCCCTTCGTCCAGGCCATCGCGCTCGGAGCCGAAGGCCAGGAGGGCGCGCGGGGGGATGGAGCCCGGAACGAGCGGCTCGCCGGTGGGGGCGAGCGCGACCAGCGGCCGGTCCGTCTCCGGCAGGCGCTCCAGCCGGCCGACCGGCAGGGCGAACTGGAGCCCGGCGCCCCCGCGGATCGCCGCCGGATGCCACGGGTCGTGCTCCCCCAGCGCGAAGAGCCCGGCCGCGTCCGCCGCCGCCGCCGCGCGGACCGCGGCGCCCAGGTTCCCCATCCGCCGCGGCCGGTCGAGGAGGACGATCGGCGCCGGGCCCGGGAGCGCCAGCGTGGCCACGACGTCCACGGCCGGCCGCCGGGCGATCGCCAGGACTCCGGTGGCCGGCGGCGCCGGGGCGAGGCGGTCGAACAGCTCCGCCGGAACCGCCCGGACCCGCCCCACCCGCTCCGCCACGTCCGGCGCCAAGGCCCGCGCCAGCCGGACGACCGCCGCGGGATCGGGGCTCACCGCCTCCTCGATGTCCGCCCCGAACCGAAGCGCGTGCTTCAACGGGTGGAACCCCTCCAGGACCGCCAGGGCTGGATCCCGCCGGGCGGCCCGCCACCGTTCGATCGCCGTCTCGCTCATCTCACCAATCTATTTGTGAGGCGCGTTGGCCGCCCGGCCGGCGCCGGGCCCGCTTTCCTCCGGTGGCCGCGCCGCCTAGGATCTCCCGGTGGCGAGCCTCCACGACCTCCCGACCCCGGCGCTCCTGGTCGACCTGGACACGCTGGAGCGAAACCTCCGGCGGATGCAGGAGCGGTGCGATCGGCTGGGCGTGCGGCTCCGGCCCCACGTCAAGACCCACAAGTGCGTCGAGATCGGCCGGCTCCAGGTGGAGGCCGGCGCCCGCGGGATCACCGTGGCCACGCTCGAGGAGGCGCGCGCCTTCGCCGACGCCGGCTTCGACGACCTGACCTGGGCCTTTCCCGTGATCCCCGGCCGGCTGGACGAGGCGCGGGAGATCGCCGGGCGGGTCCGGCTGGGCCTCCTGGTGGACTCGGCGGCCGCGGTCGACGCCATCGAGCGGACCGGGTTCCCGTTCCACGTCTGGCTGAAAGTGGATTGCGGGTACCACCGGGCCGGGGTGGATCCGGCGTCGAGCGCGGCGCTCGAGCTGGCCCGGCGGGTGGCCGGCTCCAAAGAGCTCCACTTCGACGGGATCCTCACCCACTCCGGCCACACCTATCACGTCTCCGACGCGGCGGGCGCGGCGCGGATCGCGGCCGAGGAGCGGGACGTCATGGTGGCCTTCGCCGATCGTCTGCGGGCCGACGGTGTCGAGGTGCCGACGATCAGCGTCGGCTCCACGCCGGCGATGAGCGCGGTGACGGACCTGACCGGCGTCGACGAGGCGCGGCCCGGCAACTACGCCTACTACGACTGGACCCAGGTCCTCCTGGGCTCGTGCGACGTGGCCGACTGCGCGCTCACGGTCGCGACCAGCGTCGTCTCCTCGGCGGCGGACCACGCGATCGTGGACGCGGGCGCGCTGGCGCTCTCGAAGGACGCCGGCCGGCCCGACCTGGCCCTGGCCACCATGGGCGAGATCTTCTGCGACCACGCCGCGCGAGAGCTCCACGGC
This sequence comes from uncultured Gemmatimonadales bacterium, assembly GCA_964619975.1. Lineage (GTDB taxonomy): Bacteria > Gemmatimonadota > Gemmatimonadetes > JACCXV01 > JAHWKZ01 > DATLFF01. The sequence continues at coordinate 6,485 of CAZUIY010000256.1, read as the reverse complement.
GGAATGCGTCTGGTCGAGCTGAGCCAGGAGCACGGCCGCGTATCGGGGCCGCTGCCGGTGGGCGAGCGCGTGCGGGCCCTCCCCAACCACTCTTGCCTGACCGCAGCCTGCTTCGACCGGGTCCACGCGGTCCGGGGCGAGGACGTGGTGGACGTCTGGCGGATCCACCGGGAGCGGTGAGCGCCGGACCGCTCGATCACCTGATCCTGTTCTTCGTGGGGGCCGCCGCCGGGGCGCTGAACGTGCTGGCGGGAGGCGGGTCGTTCCTGACCCTGCCCGTCCTGATCCTGCTCGGCCTCCCCCCTACCGTCGCCAACGGCACCAACCGGATCGCCATCCTCGCCCAGAACGTGACCGCCGTCGCGGGATTCCACCGCCACCGGCTGGTGGATCCGGCGGTCGCCGTCCGGGCGGCCGTTCCCGCGCTGGCGGGCGTGGGGCTCGGGGCGTGGGCCGCCATCGAGGTGGGGGACGAGACGTTCCGCCGGGCGCTCGCAATCATCATGGTCGTGGTGTCGCTCTGGACGCTCTGGGACCCGTCCGGCCGCCGGACCGGTGCGGCCGTCCGGCCCGACGACCGGCCCCGGTTCCGGAGCGTCGGCTTCGGGCTGGCGTTCTTCGGGGTCGGCCTCTACGGCGGCTTCGTCCAGGCCGGGGTCGGCTTTCTCATGCTGGCCACGACTACCTGGGCCGGGATCAATCTGGTGCGGGGCAACGCGCTCAAGGTGCTGGTGGCGCTCTGCTTCACGCCGCTGGCCCTGGTCCTGTTCGCGGCGGGCGGCAAGGTGGAGTGGGTGTGGGGCATCGCTCTGGCCGCCGGCCACGTGGCCGGGGCGCTGATCGGCGTCCGGCTGACGATGTTGAAGGGGCACGCGTGGCTGAAGCGCGTGGTGACCGCCGCCGTGATCGGCTTCGCGATCCTCCTCTGGATCGCCCCCTGACCGCGGAGGCGCCGTCCCGCCAGCGCCTGCTCGGGCTCGCTCTGGGGTTCGAGGGGAGCGCGCTGGTCCTGGCCGTGGGGCTCGGCGCGGCGATCGGAATCCCGCTCCGCGGGAGCGCGCCGTTCGCGGCCGGCTCCATCGCCGCCGGCGTCGGGACCGCCATCGGCATGGCCCTCCTGGCTATCGCGTCGATGCGGGTCCACCGGGGCCCCTTCGGGGAGCTCTCCCGGCAGGTGCGGGAGATCGCCGGCGTTCTCTTCGCGCGCTCAACGGCGCTGGACCGGCTGGTGATCGCCTCCCTGGCCGGCGTCGCCGAAGAGGCGCTCTTCCGCGGCGTCTTCCAGGCCGAACTCGTGGCGTCCCTGGGACCGGTGGCCGGGGTCGCCGCGGCATCGGTTCTCTTCGGGCTGGCTCACGCCGTGGGGCTGGCGTACGTGGTGGCGGCGACGGCGGCGGGAGCGATCCTGGGCGCCCTCCACCTGGCGACCGGTGACTTAGGAGCCCCGATCCTGGCCCACGCGCTCTACGACCTGATTCTGCTGGAATGGCTGGTGCGCCGGCACTCTCCATCACAAAGTACTTGACAGTCCACGCGGATTTCGTCTAGACTTCCGGAAGTCGACGGCCCGAGAGGGCCTTCTCATGGCCTTCAGACTTTACGGTGCAAAGTGAACTCAGACGCTCCGGCCCGACCGCTCGTCACGCCCCCGATCCTTCCCCGGCGCCTCTCCCCCGCTCCGCGCTGGCTCGCCACCGCGCTCGCTCTCGGCGCGCTCGGGGACGTCCTCCTTCGGGGCGGTCCCCCGGGCCTCGGCGCCTTCGTCTGGTGCTCCGCCCTCGTAGTCCTCCTGGCGCTCCACCGGGCGGCCGGTGGACGGACTTCGCACGAGACCACGGTCGCCGCGATAGCCGTATTGGCGGCCGCGGGGCTCGTGCTCCGCGCCTCCCCGGTGCTGGTCCTGGTGATCCTGCTCGTCCTGGCGGCCTCCGTGGCGGCGCTCCTTCTCGCCCGGCCGCTCCTCTCCGGGGTCCTGGCATGGGGCTTCGCCCTGGTCGGGGTCGGGGCCAGCGCCGCGGCGGCGACTCCCGTCGGCCTGTTCGTGCGGGCGCGCAGTGGCGAGATCCGCCCCCGGGGCGGGGCCCTGCGGGCGGCCGGCGTGGCGCTCGGCGGTCTCCTCATCGCCGCCCCGTTCCTCTTCGTGTTCGGAGCGCTGTTCGCGTCCGCCGATCCACTCTTCGCGAAGTACGCCGAGCGGATCATGGAACTGGGGCTGGACACGGCGCTGTCCCACCTGGCCCTGGCCGCGCTCCTGGCATGGATCGCCGGGGGCCTGCTCCATGCCGTCCGCGCCTTCACCGTGGTCGACCCGGACCCGTCGGCCGCGCCGCTGGCCGGCGCGGGGAACGCGGTGGCGGTCGCGCTGCTGCTGGTCGTCCTCCTGTTCGTCGCCTTCCTGGCGGTCCAGGCGCGGACGCTGTTCGGCGGTCCGGGTCTGGTGGAGGCGACGGTCGGCCTCTCCTACGCGGAGTACGCGCGGATGGGGTTCTTCCAGCTCGTGGTGGCCACCGCGATCGCCCTCCCCGCCATCCTCGCCGTCGACTGGGTGATCCCTCCGGGGCATCCGCGGCGGCGCGCCGCGGTGGTCCTGGCGGGAACGCTTCTGGTCCTGCTCCTGGCGGTCCTCGCGTCGGCGACGCACCGGCTGGGGGTGTACCTGGACGCCTATGGGTTGACCGAGCTCCGCTTCTACACGCTCGCCTTCATGGCGTGGCTGGTGGTGGCGTGCGTGGGGTGCGCCGCCGCGTTGCTGGGGCGGCGCGAGCGGTTCCCCGCGCTCGCGGCGGGTGCCGCGACGGCGATCGCCTTCGCCCTGATCGCGGTGAATCCCGCCGCCCGGATCGTCCACTACAACGCCGCCCACGCCAGCGCGGCGGTGCCGTTCGACGCGGCCTACGCGGCGTCGCTGGGCGCGGACGCCGTCCCCGCCCTGATGGACGTTCGGGACGAGCTGCCGGCGGCGCCCCGCTGCGAGCTCGCGCGCGAGCTCCTGGAGCGGAGATCCGATCGGACCGTCGACGACGTCCGGGCGTGGAACCTCGCGCGGTGGCGAGCGAATCGAGCCGTGAGGCCGATGGAGGACGAGCTGAGGTCAGAGGCGGCGCACTGCCCCGAGCCGGACCGGCCGCTTCTCCGCCGTGAGCCGGTCAGCCCCGCGGACGGCAGTCGGTGACGATGGCGTCGCGGATGGCGGCCGCGCCTTCCACGGTGGATTGCACCCTGTGAGGGGTCCGCGCCACGATCTCCAGTGAGACATCGTTGTCGGCGGAGTTGAGCGCCTCGAACCAGGCGCGGGCATGGGCATGGGCCTCGCTGTCCGACCGCTCGCCCAGGAGGACATGGATGGCGGTGGCCGGATGGTCCAGATCAGCGCCCGGGGCGAGGACGCTGGCCTCCTGGAACAGGCGCTCCTGGGAGGCGTCGCGCGTGGCGCACGGGCCGCCGGACTCGAAGCCGAACCCGAGGTCGATCCGGGCGGCGGTGACCGGCAGGTAGCGGAACGGCTGGTCGTCCGGATCGTTCCCGAAGCAGCCCCGATCCATCGCCGCGGTGGGAGGTCCCTCCGAAACCACGGCCAGATCGATCGTCTCATCGAGCCCGTAATGGCTGAGCATATAGGCGATCTGGGCCGCGCCCCCGGAGTTCCCGGTGGCGCAGAAGCCTCCGTCCTGGTGGAGCCCGCTCTCGTCGTGAATCCAGCTCGTGACCGTGGCGGGACGGCACGCCAGCTTCGCGTGCCCTTCGATCGCCGACTCCCCGTCCAGCCATCCCCGGTCCCACTGCACCTGCACGGTACGGAAACCCGCCGCCTGGACGTCCCGCACGACTCCGGCCGCGGTCTCGTCCGTCCCCACCCAGTCGCCTGTCCCCCCGCCGCCGGCGAAGAACAGGACGGTGCCGGCCGTGGGGGCGGTCGGCTCACCGATGATGAGCTTTGCGGAAAGGGTCTCGAGGACGTCGGGACAGCTCACCTGGACTTCCAGACACGCCCCGCCGTCGCAGGGGCCGGGAGTGCCTTCGACGGCGAGAGTGCCGAACTGCAGGAGCGGCGATCCGGGGCCGGGACCGGGACCGGGGCCAGGTCCTGGACCGGGACCGGGACCAGGACCAGGACCAGGACCGGGCCCTGGGCCCAACGGAGGACCCCCACCCGCGCAGGCGACGATCAGGAGCAGCGCTCCCACGCCCCACGCGGGTACTCCTCCCGTATCGGACCCCGGCTCTCTCATGACTGGCTATACCTCCGCGGGACCGGCGACGTTCCTGAACGGCTACCGCGAGTCCAGCTGGTGAACCGGGATCTGCCCCGCCCGCGGCTCCGCGTCCACCCGCCCGATCCACTCCGCCAGGCGCGGGTGGCCCTCCGTGAGGAGCCACCGCTCGAGCACCCGGTGGAAGCCGTGCTCGTCCCCCTCGTCGATGCCGCGGGCGTACTGAAGGAAGGGAAACGCGACGCAGTCCGCCGCCGAGAGCCCGTCGCCGAACAGGTGCGACCGGCCGTGGAGCAGCCGCTCGAACCGGTCCAGCGATCCACGCAGCCCGGCGCCCAACCGCGCGATCCGCTCGACGTCCGGGACGTCCTTCGCCATCTCGGCCACGATCTGGTTGGGCGGGCGTTTCCAGACCCGGTTGAACCAGTCGATGAAGACGTCCATCTCGGCCCGGCGGGCGGGTTCGGCCGGCCAGAGCGGGGGATCGGGATGCCGGCTCTCCAGATACTCCAGGATGGCCGGCGAGTCGAACACCACCGTGTCATCGTCGTCGACCAGAACGGGCACCAGCTCCTGGCCGCTCACTCGTTCCACCGGAGCGCGGTCGTCGGGGTCCACCAGGACGATCTCGACCGGAAGGCCCTTGAAGCCGATGGCGAGGGTGACGCGCTCCACGTTGAGCGAGCGGGGGATGGCGAAGAGGCGGGGCATCAGCTCCCGCCTCCCAGCCGCAGCGGCTGGCGCACCCACGCGCCCACCGGCGTACCGTTGATCCGGGCGGGCTCCCACTCCATGAGCAGGACGACGTCCCTGATCGCCCGATCCATCGAGTCGTCGCCGGTCGTCTGCACGAGGTGGACGATCCGCACGCGGCCCTGGTGATCGACGTACATGTCGAGAATCGCCTCCCGCAGGGAGCGGACCCGTGTCTCTCCGCGGTCGCGCACCAGCCGGGCCAGCCGGTCTCCGGTGGCCCGGTCGTTCTTCACCCGGGGACGGTATTGTTCGACATGATCGGATCTCCGGGGCACCTCAGGCGCACCGAGATCCAGCGTCATCGCGCGATCCTCCGGATGGAGCCGCGCCCACTCCAGCAGCAGCGCGTGAATCCGGTCCTTCGACCGGACCGGCACATCGAGGTCCACGAGCGTCAACGTGGGGGGAAGGGACGCGACATCGTAATGAACGATCCCACCATCGATCCCGGCCGCACCTGTCAGGGCTTCGACGCTGTCCCGCAGGCCCTCCCGGCCCGCCGTGGACTCCTGGAAGCGCTCCATCCGCTCGCCTTCGATCCGGGCGCACCGTTGCCCCAGAACCGGCTCCGCCGCCGCGATGGAGAGGATGCACGGGAAGACGGCCACGATGACGAGGCGCTTCACGACGACGGCCGGCCCTTTGCGCGCTTCGCCCGCCTCGGCCGCTTCGCCCGCCGCGCCACGTCCACCGCCTCCCGCGCCCACTCGCCCAGCTCGTCCACGTCCTCCACGATCCCCCCGGGCACGAGCCAGTAGCCGTTCATGTCGGATCCCATCGGGCTGAAGGGCCGCGTCCCGGCCGCCTGGTACCGGGGCCGGGTTTCGTCGTCGACCTTCAGGTAGAGCCGGTCGTCGTCGACGACGCCGAAGAAGATGTCCTCCGCATAGAGGCCGAGCCCACCGAACATCCGGCGCGAGCGGACAGGGAAGGACCGGCCGAGCTGGTCCTCGACGAATACGCGGAAGCCGTCCGAGACCGGCAGCCGTGACCCTCCCCTACTCCTCCGCCGGGGCCGTCTCTTCGGCCTCTTCCTCGACCTCGGCGTCGGCGTCGTCCACGTCGGTGGCCTGGTAGATGCCCATCTCGACCTTCAGGTGGTTCTCGATCTGCTCGGCGACGTCGGGGTTGTCCTTGAGGAACGTCTTGGCGTTCTCCCGGCCCTGACCCAGGCGCGTGTCGCCGTAGGAGTACCAGGCGCCGGCCTTGTCGACCACGCGGTGGTCCACCCCGATGTCCACCAGGAGCCCCTCGCGGCTGATCCCCTCGCCGTACATGATGTCGAACTCCGCCATCTTGAAGGGGGGCGCGACCTTGTTCTTCACGACCTTCACGCGGCACCGGTTGCCGACCACGTTGTCGCCGTCCTTGATGCCCCCGATCCGCCGGATGTCGAGCCGCACCGACGAGTAGAACTTGAGCGCGCGCCCGCCGGGCTGGGTCTCCGGGTTGCCGAACATGACGCCGATCTTCTCGCGGATCTGGTTGATGAACACGATGGCGCACTGCGACCGGTTG
>CAZUIY010000255.1:0-1134 GCA_964619975.1 uncultured Gemmatimonadales bacterium | reverse complement strand
TGCTCACCTACACCAACTCCTACCAGATCCTGGATCACGCCCGGTTCAGCGAGACGCGCCTGTTCATGACCCTCCTCATGGGCGGGTCGATGGCGATCATCATGCTGGCGTTCATGCGCGGGATGTACCCCAGCGCGGCCGCGAACGCGGCGATCTTCGCGGGCGGGGCGCTCCTCATGGCAGGCGCGGTGGGGCTGGTGCGCAGCCAGGTCACGGTGGACGACGTGGATTACATGAAGGGGATGATCCCGCACCACTCGATCGCCATCCTGACGAGCGAGCGGGCGCGGATCGAGGACCCGCGCGTCCGCCGACTGGCGGACGAGATCACGGACGCGCAGCGGCGGGAGATCCGCGAGATGGAATGGCTGATCGCGGACATCCAGGAAAATGGCGTGGCGGCCACTCCGGCGGAAGCCAGTGAACGGGCCGTGCCGGAGTTTTCGGCCGCGCCGGAGTGACTCCTTCAACATATATAGTAGTTGAAGCCGGCCTTCCGTAGACAGGGTCGGTACCCTGTGATATAATGCTGCAACTCCACACCCCCGCGTCGCGTCGCGACGCCCACAGATCCATCGGCCGAAGGGAGACCGGACCTTCATGGCTATGGAGCTCGGTAAGGCTAAGAAGTCCAGTTTTGACGAGGGGTCGCTCGACCTCTACCTGAAAGAGATCAGCCGCTACCCGCTCATCACCCGCGCCGACGAGGCGCAGCTCGCGCGACGGATCCGCCAGGGGGATCAGGCCGCGCTCGAGAAGCTGGTGCGGTCCAACCTGCGATTCGTGGTCAGCGTCGCCAAGAAGTACCAGAACCAGGGCGTCTCGCTGTCCGACCTGATCAACGAGGGCAACCTGGGCCTGATCCGCGCCGCCCACAAGTTCGACGAGACCAAGGGGATCAAGTTCATCTCCTACGCCGTGTGGTGGATCCGGCAGGCGATCCTCCAGGCGCTGGCGGAGCAGTCGCGGATCGTGCGCGTGCCGCTGAACCGCGCCGGGACGCTGCACCGGATCGGGCGGCGGACGAACGCGCTGCTGCAGGAGCTGGGACGCGAGCCCTCGGCGGAGGAGATCGCCAGCGGGATGGACATCTCGATCGACGAGGTCCGGAAGACGATGTCGATCTCGCAGGCC
>CAZUIY010000254.1:0-10392 GCA_964619975.1 uncultured Gemmatimonadales bacterium | reverse complement strand
CTCGGGGCGGCTGACGCAGAGCTCCATCCCCTCGCGGCGCATCTCCTCGATCAGGATCGCCAGGTGCAGCTCGCCCCGGCCGGAGACCTTGACCCCGTCGGCGCGGCCGATGTCCTCGACCGCCAGCGCCACGTTCACGCGCGCCTCGCGCTCCAGCCGCTCCTTGATCTGGCGGATCGTGACGGCCCGGCCCTCGCTGCCCGAGAGCGGCCCGTTGTTGACCAGGAACAGCATCGACACCGTCGGCTCCTCGATCTCGAGCGGCGGCAGCGCCGGAGCCTCCTTGGACGGGTGCGAGAGCGTGTCGCCGATGCCGATCTCGTCGAGACCGGCCAGCCAGACGATGTCGCCGGCCCCGATCTCCTCGACCTCCTCGCGCTCGATCCCGCGGGTCACCCACAGGTTCGACGTCCGGCCCTCCTCGCGGGAGACGACGCGGAACGACGTCCGCTCGGAGTCCTCCCACTCGGCCACAGTGCGGACCAGGGGATCTCCCACCTTGTGGACGCCCGAGAGCACGCGCCCGCAGCCGATCCGGCCCAGGTAGTCGCTCCAGGCCAAGGTCGAGACCTGCATGCGGAACGGCTCGTCCAGCGTCACCTGCGGCGCCGGCACCCGCTCCACGATCGTCTGGAAGAGCGGCTCCATGCCCGCGCGCTCGTCCTCCATCTCCTTCACGAACCAGCCGTCCAGCCCCGAACCGTAGACGTGGGCGAAGTCCGCCTGGTCGTCGGTCGCGCCGAGCTCCAGGAACAGGTCGAACGTCTCGTGGAGGGCTTCCTCCGGCCGCGCGTTGGGCCGGTCCACCTTGTTCAGGACGACCACGGGCTTCAGCCCCAGGTTCAGCGCCCGCATGAGCACGTACCGGGTCTGCGGCATCGGGCCCTCGTTCGCGTCCACCAGCAGCAGCACGCCGTCCACCATCGACAGCACCCGCTCCACCTCGCCGGAGAAATCGGCGTGGCCGGGTGTGTCCACGATGTTGATCCGATAGCCTTCCCACTCCACGGTGCAGTGCTTGGAGCGGATCGTGATGCCCCGCTCCCGCTCCAGGTCGTTCGAGTCCATGACCCGGGTGCCCATGTCCGCGTGGTCGCGGAAGACGTGGACGGCACGGAAGATGGAGTCGATCAGCGTGGTCTTGCCGTGATCGATGTGGGCGATGATGGCCAGGTTCCGTATGCGGTCGGGCGTCTGCATGTCTCTCTCAGTATGGCGATCGTAAAAAGAAAACGCCCCCGGCGGGGGCGCGACGGATCGTCGAGCCAGAGGAATGTACACGGTTCGGGCGATTTTGTCCCCCCGGGGGGATTATGGCAAGGGCCGGGAGGCCGTGGTGGAATCGATGAACACGATTCCGTCGAACTCCAGCGGCGATACCGCCAGGAGCTCGAACCCGTAGTCGTACGCGGCGTACCCCACGTGCCGGATCGGCCTCGGGACCCTCAGCCAGGCTCCACCCTCGCCCTCCCGGGCGGGCCGGAGGTCGACCACCAGGCCGACCGAGCCGGCTGGCCGCGGAAGGTCGTGGAGCGCCCGCTCCAGGCTGCCGGGAGGGCCGGGAAACGCCTCCGCCTCGATCGACTCGTGGTCAGTGAAGCTTCGCGTGGCGCGATACCATCCGTCGTGCGTGAGGAGGCCGAAGGCCCGGTACCCCTCGCCGTGGGCCCGGGCCAGGTACGCCCCCATCTGCGCGCCGGCGTTGAAGCTCAGCTCGGGATCGCCGCCGCGGCTCACGTGGACGTCGTGCGCCCACACCACCGCGCGGGCCCCCGGCGCCAGGGTCCGCAGCGCCCACTCCAGGTTGGCCGCCATCAGGCTGTCCCGCTCGGGCGAGCTGAGCGCCACGTTGAACCGGGCCGCCTGCCTGAGGAGCTCCGCGGCCTGGACCGCCCACTCGGCCCGCAGGCTGTCCGCCCGGTCGGTGGACCGGGAGAGCCAGGCATCGCGGCGGCCACTCACCTCGCTCCACAGCGACTCCGCCTGCCGGTGCCACCGGGCGCGGACCGTGTCGGCCACCTGCGGGGTCGCGTACGAGCGCTCCCGCCGGTACTCGCCCAGTCGCTCCTCCAGGACCGGGGCCAGGGCGGGCTCGTTCTCCTCCAGGTACGCCATCAGGCTGTCGAACGGCACGTCGTGGTCCTGCATGTCGTATCCGACGAAGCGGACGGCGCTCTCCGGATGCGCCTCGTTCCAGCCCCGCATCCACTCCACCATCTCCAGCATCGCCTGCGTGTTCCACACCGCGAACATCGTCCGCATGGCGTCCCGGGCGGATCCTTCCCCGCCCCGCACGTACCGGTCCACCTTCTCCACCGCGAGCTGGTTCGCCTCTACCGCGAAGACCCTGAATCCCAGCTCCCGCACCAGATACTCGAGCAGGCGGTGCTTCACCTGGAAGAACTCCCGGGTGCCGTGGGTCGACTCGCCCAGGGCCACGATCCGCGCGTCCCCCACGATGTCGGCGAAGAGCCGAAGGTCTGAGTCGTCGGCCGGTACGGCGACCGGAGCGGCGACGGTGGCGAGCGGAGCGGCGTGTTGCGAGAGCCACTCCAGATCGTCCGGAGAGGGCGGATTTGCGTCCAGCGGGAGGGTCGAGATCGGCGCGCCGTCGATCCGGAGCTCCAGAGCGTCGAACCAGGCGGCGCCTCCCCCCTCCAGGGAGGCCGCGACGACGATCGAGTGGATCGAGTCGTCATCGGGAACGCGGATCGTCAGCTCGTGGCGGACCCAGTCCGAGGATCCCGGCCCGGCGGTGATCGACGCGGTGTCGGCCGCCGCGAACGCCCGGTCCCTCCACGCCTCGAGCGTAAGGAGGGCGCGGCCTTCGAGGCCCTGCGTACGCATCCACCCGACCAGCCGGAGCTCGCGGCCCAGCGCGAAGCGGGAAGGCAGCATCCGCATGATCGTCTGGGGAGGGCCGCCGGGCGTGGTCCCCCGCGGCATCTCGATCCGCAGGCTCCGCTCGCCGTCACGCCGGACCGCATCGTCCAGCGCGAACGTAGCCGCCGGCCCTCCCGCGAAGGCCGACCAGCCGAGGGTCCAGCCCCACGGCCGATCGGGGCCGGCCACGCTCGGCCTCTCGAAGTCCAGGTTGAGCGGCATCTGCGCGGTGGCCGTCCGGGGGCCCGCGGCGACCGCCACCAGGCACGCGAAGACGAGCCCCTCCAATCGATGACACCGTCGGATCACGACATCCACCTCCCGGGTTGTAGCGGACCCTACCTATTCCCCGGCACCGCACTTGTCAATACGTAAGATATTACTTACCTATTGAGCCCACCCTGCAACCGGAGGAAGAGTCCATGTGGAGAAGCGTCGGAGCCGTGCTGGCGGCGATCATGGTCGTCCTGGCCCTGCCGGGGCTTTCCGGCGCGCCCGGACAGCCGGCCCTCTACCCGCTCGGGGTGCTGACGGTCGGCCTGCTGGGCGTGGCCCTGGGCGCGGCGATCGTGCCGCGCGGCGGCACCCCCACGTGACGGCGCCCGTCCAGGTCTACGACGCGATCGCGAACCCGACCCGGCGCCGGATCCTTCACCTGCTGGACGCCGAAGAGATGTCCGTGAACGACCTGGCCGGCCGGTTTCCCGTGACCCGGCCCGCCATCTCCCAGCACCTGGGCACGTTGAGACAGGCGGGCCTGGTCGAGCACCGCAAAGCCGGCCGGGTCCGCTACTACCGCGCCCGGCCCGAGCCGCTACGGGAGGTGGTCGACTGGCTCTCGCACTTCGACGCGTTCTGGGACGAGAAGCTCGCCGCCCTGACCCGCCACCTGTCGGAGAAGCCATGAGCCGATCTCTGCGCAAGGAAGTCCGTCTTTCGAGCCCCCCCGAGGACGTGTGGACCGCCCTGACGGACCCGAAGGCGCTGGCCGAGTGGCTGATGCCGAACGACTTCGAGCCCCGCGTCGGGCACACGTTCCGCTTCCACGTCGACCCGATGCCGGGCTTCAGCGGGATCAGCGAGTGCCAGGTCCTGGAGGTGGACCCTCCCCGCCGGCTCGTCTACTCGTGGACCGTCCTCCCGAAGGCCCAGGACGCCTCCCCGCCACCTCCGATGACCGTGGCGTGGACCCTGGAGCCCGAGGAGGAGGGAACGCGGCTGGTCCTCGAGCAGACCGGCATCGAGGTGCTGAACTGGTGGTGGCGCTTCTCCATGTCCATGGGGTGGAACCGGCGGATGAAAACGCTCCTGCCGAAGGTGCTGGGGAGGGTCGCGGACGGCCGGTTCTCGCCGGGAGCGATCACGAAGCGGGACTACGGCACGAAGACCGTGCCGGACCACTACGCGAAGTAGCGCCTCCGCCCGTCAGGCCGGGGCCGGGGCGAGGCCCTCCAGCAGCGTCCGGAGCGCGCCGGCCTCGCCCGAGGGGTCCATGGCGGGGTCGAGCGCCTTCTGGAGCTCGAGCCCCATCACCGCGGCGACCAGAACGCGGGCCAGCGCTTCCGGCGTCCCCGCCGGGCGCATCCGGCCGGCATCGACCTCCGCCGCCACGTGTGCGGCGATCGGCTCGACCAGGGCGGCCAGCTCGCCTTCGACCACCGCGCGGAGCCGCGGCTGGCCCAGCGCCTCGCCCCACAGCCGGACGTCCAGCGACGCGGCCTCGGCCGCTCCCTCGCCGCCCAGGAACGCGACCATCGTCCCGATCAGCCGCGCGAGCGGCTCCGGGCCCCCGCCGGGCTCCAGCGCGTCCAGCACCTCGCGCCTCCCTTCCCGCCCCCACTCGGCCAGCGCCTCCACCAGCGCCTCCTTGCCGTCGAAGTAGCGGTAGAGGGCGCCGGCTGAGAGATCCGCCTCGTCGGCGATCTCCTGGACCGTGGTCTCGTGGAACCCGCGGCGGGCGAAGCAGCTCGCCGCGGCCCGGAGGATCTGGCGCCGCCGCGCGTCCAGATGGGCCTGGGTGACTCTGGGCATCCCCGTCTCCTTGAAAAGTGAAGTTCCATTCATTATAATGAATGAACGTTCATTATAGAAGGACACCGACCCCTCCGCAACCGGAGCCGCCCGATGAAGACGCTTCTCTTCCTCGTCTCGATCTTTTTCGTCTCCCCGGCGGCCGCCGCCGGACAGGACGTTTCGCTGACCCGCCTCGAAGCCCGCGTCGAGGAGCTCCGCGTGGCCTGGGGGGTGCCGGGGCTGTCGCTGGCGATCGTCCGGGGCGACTCGGTCGTCCTGGCCCGGGGCTTCGGTCACCGGACCGCCGGCGACCCGGCCCCGGTGGGCGCGGAGACCCTCTTCGCCATCGGCTCGGCCACCAAGGCCTTCACGTCCGCCGCTGTGGCGGCCCTGGTGGGTGAGGGCGCGCTCGGGTGGGACGATCCGGTGGTCGACCGGCTGCCGGGATTCGCCCTCGGCGATCCGTGGGTGACCCGGCGGATCACGCTGCGCGACATCCTGGCCCACCGGAGCGGCCTCCCGATGGCCAACCCGATGTGGCAGAGCGGGGTCCTGGACGGCCGCGAGATGGTCCACCGGCTAAGGCATCTGGAGCCGGCCGGCGCGTTCCGGGACGGCCTCACCTATCAGAACGTCCTCTACCTGGCCGCGGGGCACGTCGTCGAGGAAGCCTCCGGATACCCGTGGGACCGATTCGTCCAGGAGCGGCTTCTCGACCCGCTCGGGATGACCCGCACCCGCACCGGCGTCGCCGGCCTCGACGCGGTCGCCGACGTCACCACGCCGCACGTCACGCTGGACGGCGAGATCGTGCCGGTCCCCTACCGCGACATCGACGCCGTCGGGCCCGCCGGCTCGATCCTCTCCTCGGCCGGGGACATGGGCCGGTGGCTCCGGTTTCATCTGGCCGGCGGCACGGTCGACGGACACGCGCTGATCGACCCGCGGGCGCTGGAGGAGACGCGCCGGCCGCAGACCGTGATCCGCATGGAGGGCCCGGTGGCGGCCTTCTATCCCGAGACCCACGCGCTCGACTACGGCATGGGCTGGACCGGCTCCGACTACCGGGGCCGCCGGGTCCTGGACCACGCCGGCGGGATCGACGGGATGACGTCGCTGGTGGCCCTGGTGCCGGAGGCCGACGTGGGCGTGGCGATCCTCACCAACCTGCAGGTCCCCGCTCCGCCCTACTGGCTCCTCTACGAAGTGTTGGACGTCCTGCTGGGCCACGAGCCGGTCGACCGCTCGCCGCCGATCCGCGCGCTGGTGGAGCAGATGGCGGCCATGACGGCGGTGGAGCCCCCGCGGACCCCGGGTACGCGACCGTCGCTCCCCCTGGACGCGTACGCGGGCGGCTACACAAGCGCGCCCCTCGGCGACGCCCGGGTGGTGGTCTCGGGGGACGGACTGGTTCTCGAGTACGGCCGGTTCACCGCCCCCCTGGAGCACTGGCACCACGACACCTTCCGCGCCCGCTGGGCCGACCGCGCGTGGCGCGCCGCGGCCGGGGACGGCATGGTCGGGTTCCGCCTGGGCCTGGACGGCCGGGTCGAGGCGCTGGAGCTGGCCCTGTCGCCGGGCGAATCGTGGACGTTCGCGCGCGTCGTTGGCCGCGACTGAGCCCGGTGCCGTCCCCTCAGCGCTCCGCGGCCGCCGCCACCGCCTCCACCAGGGCCCGGCTCCGCGCCGCGTCGTCCAGCCCGGACCACTCGATCGGCACGTGAGGCGCCACGCCGGCGATCTGGTTCGACCCGTCCGCCCGGAGCCGCGCGCAGTCCGGCATCCGGACGACGAGGCCGCTGTTCGGGAGCGTCGCCGGGATCCCACCGCGGGTGTAGCCGCAGCCGGATCCGTGGGTGCGCTCGCCGACCACGGTCGCCGCCCCGTTGTCGGCCAGGAGCGCCGCGAACTCCTCGGTGGCCGAGGCGCTTCCCCCGTCCGTCAGGACGACCAGCGGACCCCTCCAGACGCCGGTCGGGTGCTCCCGCCCGAGGGGCGCGTGGAGATCGCCCGGCGCGTCCACCCCGGCCAGGTCCGCGGCGCTCGCCCGCTCGAACGGCCCCGTCGTGTAGAGGGGCACCGTCACCGTCTGCCGGCAGCCGGAAGACTCCCCCCGCCAGAGGCCCGAGCGGTCGCACGGGCCTCGCACCTGGGCCAGCGCGGCGTCCAACCGGTCCAGGGCCTCCTCCAGCCGGGCGCGCGTGGCGTCGGGCAGGTCGGTCTCCGTCAGGGCGGCCGCGACGGCGGAGCGGTCCCCCTCCAGCGTCGCCTCCCAGTGCGTGTGCCGGACGAAGGTCACCCGAGTGGAGCCGAGAGGCCGCGCCGAGAGCACCCGCGCCACCGCCTCGACCCACTCCGAGCCGCCGCCGTTCCCCGTCACGTCGACCACCAGCGCGCGCGCCCCGGCCGCCTCCAGCGCCCGGACCCGCTCGGCCACGCGCCCCGCCAGGGCGTCCGAGGCCCGCCGGCGGAACGCCCCCAGGCACGCCTCGTCGCACGGCCCGCTCCGGCGCCCGGCTTCCGCCTCCCACGCCGCGGCGCAGGCGTCGGCGTAGCCGTCCTCGCCGAAGTGGCCGATCCGCAGGATTCCCGCGCGCGAATCGTCGGGCAGGCGGAACGTGCCGGCGGGGAACGCGCCGTCGTCGGCCAGGGGCGTCCAGCCGGGCAGGGCGGCGGCATCCCAGCGGAAGCCGTGATCCCGCTCGCCGTAGCCGAACCAGGCGCAGACGTCCCCCCCGGACGCGCCGGCGGGGAACGCCACCGGGCCGGCCTCCTCATCCTCATCCTCATCCTCTTCCCCGCGGAACCGCTCGATCGCCCACGCCACCGCCGCCGGGGGGCCCGATTCGATCCGCAGATGGCCGTCCTCGAACGCCTCGACGAAGTCGCCGATGGCCCCGCGTGCCCCCCGGGGGGAGCCGGCCGTCTCGATCGCCTTCGTGGTCCGGCGGTCGAGCTCCGCCAGGTCGAGTCCCCTCAGCTCCGGGATCCACTCCAGGTTCGCGTACGCCACCTCCATGTGGGTCTTCAGGTGGGCATAGTCCTCGAGCCACGGCGCCGGGTCGTACCGGACCCGGGCCACGACGGCGGAGACGCTGAAGGCGACGAGCGGAATGGCGACGGCGATCAGGACGGCGCGGGCGAAACGGCGACGGCGCGACACGGCGGATCCTCCGGATGAATGGACTCTCGGGAGACGAACCGATTTTCCGTGTTATACGCGCGAAGGGGATCCGGCGTTAAACGGACGGGCGGAGCGGAAGCCTCCTCAGGCGCTCGCCACCGGCGGCGAAGATGGCGTTCACGATGGCCGGCGGCGCCGACGGGTACGGGGGCTCCCCCATGCCGGACGGGGGCGCCGCGCTCGAGACGAAGTGGACCTCCACCTCCGGCGCCTCGCCCATCCTCAGTAGCGGATACCCGTCGAAGTTGGACGCGAGGACACGTCCCTCCTCCACCTCGACCCCCCAGTGCAGCACGGTGGCGACCGCGTCCATGACCGCCCCCTCGACCTGGGCCCGGGCGCCGTCCGGGTTCACGACGCGCCCGCAGTCGATCGCGGCGACGATCCGTTCGACCCTGGGCGATCCGTCCTCGCGGATCCGCACCTCGGCCACGTGCGCCGCGTACGTCTCCTTGTACTGGCAGCACGCGATCCCCCGGCCGTGGCCGGGCGCCACCGCGCTTCCCCAGCCGGCGCGATCGGCGGCCAGCTCCAGCACCCGCCGCAGGCGCCCCCGGTCGGGCGAGGGCCGGCCCCTTCTTCCGGGAAGCGGCAGATCGATCTCCACCGGCCCCTCCCCGGCCAGGAGCCTCCGCTGCAGCTCGAACGGGTCCTGGCCCGTCGCCACCGCGATCTCGTCCAGGAAGACGTTCACGGCGAAGACGTTGAACGAGTGGGAAACCGATCTCCACGAGCCGAGCTGGAGTCCCACGTCCACGGCGGAGTACCTCATCTGGAAGTGCGGGATGCCGTAGGCCAGGTCCGCGGCCCCCTGCACGTCGTAGAGCTCCGGCGGATCGGCCTCGGGTCCCTGGATGTTGCGGTTCAGGCTCCCCGTGGCGAGATGATGCCGCCAGGCCACCACGTTGCCGTCCCGGTCGACTCCGGCCTCCAGCCGGTGCGCGCTCGGCGGGCGGTGGTACTCCTGCCTCAGGTCGTCATCGCGGGTCCACACGACCTGCACCGGCCTGCCCGCGGAGCGGGAGATGAAGGCGGCTTCCACCCCGTAGTCGAAGGCCAGGCGCCGGCCGAATCCGCCACCGGCCAGCGTGGGCCGCACCTCGACGGCCTCTGGCGGAAGCTCCAGCCCCTCGCTCACGATCGCCTGCAGGGAGCGCGGCGTCTGCGTCGGTCCCTGGAGCAGGCACCGGTCCGCACGGACGTCGGCGGTGAAGTTGACCGGCTCCATGCAGGCGTGGGCCAGCATCGGCAGCTCGTAGGTGGCCTCGACCCGCAACGCGGCCCCGGCCAGGGCGGGGCCGACCGTCCCCTCGTCCCGGATCGTCCGCTCCGCCGGGCGCTCCAGGGCCGCCATCAGCCGGCCGGAGATCGCGGTGGAGGACTCGGCGGCGTTCGGCCCCTCGTCCCATCGGGCTCGAAGCGCCTCCCGGCCCTGAATCGCCGCCCACGTGTTCCCGGCCAGGACGGCCACGCCTTCGCGGACCGCTCCGTAGAGGATCCCCCGGATCGCCCGTCCGGCCACCGGCACGACGTCCACCACGCCCGGGACCGCGCGCGCCGCGGCGGCGTCGAAGTCGATCAGCCTCGCGCCGTGGACGGGGGCCCGCTCCACCACGGCGTAGAGCATGCCCTCCATGCGGATGTCCAGTCCGTATTCCGCCTGGCCGCGGACGATCGACGCCGCGTCCACCGGGCCCCGCGCCTGGCCGACGATCCGGAACGCGTCCTCGTCCACCAGGGGCGGAGACTCGGGGACCGGAAGCTCCGCGGCCCGGTCCACCAGCTCGCCGAAGCCCAGGCTCCGTCCGGTCGCCGGATGCCGGACGAGGCCGTCGGAGACCGCGCATTCGGCCTCCGGCACCCCCCACCGCTCGGCCGCCGCGCCGATCAGCAGCGCGCGCCCGACGGCCCCGGCGTGGCGCAGGGGCTCCCAGTAGTCGGCCACGCTGTCGCTCCCGCCCACGCTCATGCCGCCGTAGCGGTCGTCGGCCGGGGCCTGCTCGAACCGCAGATCCTCCCACCGCGCGCCCAGCTCTTCCGCCACGATCATCGGGAGCGACGTCCGCACTCCCTGACCGATCTCGGGACAGGGGGCGCGGATCACGACCGATCCGTCGGGCCCGATCAGCACGTACGCGTTCAGGAACTCGAGCGGCTCGATCGGTCCGTCCGGGGGATCTCCCGGATCCGACCGCAGGCAGCCGAGCGGAGTCGATATGAGCAGGAGCCCGCCACCCGCCGCCGCCGTCACGCGCAGGAATGCCCGGCGCGTGATGTCGTCGCCGCGCAGCGTCACGCGTCCATCCCATCCG
>CAZUIY010000253.1:0-9246 GCA_964619975.1 uncultured Gemmatimonadales bacterium | reverse complement strand
TAGCCGGGCCGCTCGCGCCGCCGGCGCGGCACGAAGTCGCCGGCGTCCTTTTCGACATCGTCCGTCATCGGAGCCCGCCCACATGGGGCAGCTTCCGCGCGACCGCCGGATCACACGGAGCAGGGAGATCGCGTCTCTACTGGCGGCGCGGCGCGTACGACGGCCCGAGCTGGATCTGTACTGGCGCCCCGCCGCCGGGCCGCGGCCCCGGGCGGCCTGCACGACGCCCAAGTTCGGCCATTCGAGCGTGGAGCGGAACCGCCTCCGGCGCCGGCTGAAGGAGCTGACGCGGGAGGTCCTGCTGACGCGCGACGAGCCGTACGACTACCTGATCCGCGCGCGGCCCCCGGCGTACGAGCTGGATTTCGCCGGGCTGCGCGAAGCGCTCGCGGGGCTGGCCGGCCGCGTCGAGCCTCCGTCCGACGTCCCATCCGAGGCCCCCTGAAGCGACTTCTGACGATCCCCATCCGAGCCTACCAGGTGCTGACCGCCTGGATGCCGCCGGTCTGCCGCTACTCCCCGAGCTGCTCGGCCTACGCCCTGACCGCCATCGAGCGCCACGGCGCCCTGCGCGGCCTGGCGATGGGGGCCGGGCGGATCCTGCGCTGCCACCCGTGGCACGAGGGCGGGTTCGACCCGGTGCCGCCCGCGGCGGACCGCGGGGCGGCCGTCCGCCCGGAGCGCTCCCGGTGATGGAGGGGCAGCAGGGGAGGGTCCTGCTGGCGTTCCTGCTGATGGCGGGCGTGCTGGTCGCCAGCCAGTGGTGGTACGGCCAGATGGCGCCGCCAGCGGACGAAGCGGCCCCCGCCGATACAACCATGGTTGTAGAGACGCCGGCGTCTCCCGACACGGCCGGTCCCGTCGCCGCGTTCCCCGACGCCCCCGCCGAGGCCGACACCGCCGTCGCCGTGTCCGACACCGCGGCCGTGGCCGACTCCGCCGCGCTCGCCACCGTCCCGTCCGGCAACCGCCTTCTCGAAGGCCGCCCCGATCCGGCCGCCGTCGTCGTGGAGACCCCCCTCTATCGCCTGCGGATCGACCCCGTCGGAGGGGGCCTCTCGCAGATCGAGCTCCTCCGCTACCTCTCCTTCACCGGCGATTCCGGCGCGGTCCGGCTGGTGCCGCCGGGGGAGGCGTTCCTGGAGCGGGTGGCGGACCTGGGAGAGACGCGGATCCGGATCGACCAGCGGGTGTTCGCGCCCAGCGACTCGGTCCTCCGGATCGAGGAGGGCGCCGCCGCCCGGGACCTGCGCCTCGAGTACGAGGGCCCCGAGGGGCGGATCGTCCAGACGTACCGGTTCGACCCGGCCAGCTACGTGATCGACTACGCGCTGGAGCTCGGCGCCGGGGGGAACGGCGTGCTGGTGACGGGCCTCGCCCCGCGGCTCTGGTCGAACGAGAAGAACCCCCGCGAGGACTACGGGCAGCTCCGTGCCGTGGTCCGGGTCGACGGGGGCGTCTCGTCGTATCAGGCCAAGAACGTCGACGAGGGCGAGACCGCCACGCTGGCCGGCGACATCGATTGGGCGGGCCTCCGGAACAAGTACTTCCTGGCCGCGGTCCTGGCGCCGCGGGACGGCCCCGACCTGACCGCCACCACGGTGACCGGGGCGACCGGCGACAGCCTGCCGGAGCTGCGCATGGCGATCGCGGCCCCGCTCGCCGGGGGCGCCGCCGCCTACCGGCTGTACCTGGGGCCCCAGGAGTACAACCGGCTGACGGAGCTGAACGACGGGCTCGACGGCGTCCAGGAGTACGGCTGGAGCTGGATCCGCTGGATGATCGACCCGTTCGCCAAGGTGACGGTGGTGGTCATGCTGTGGCTCCACCAGTTCATCCCCAGCTACGGGCTGGTGCTGATCGTCTTCGCGATCCTGGTCCGCCTCATCCTGTGGCCGCTCACGGTCAAGTCCTACCGGTCGATCCAGGCGATGCAGAAGCTCCAGCCCGACATCCAGAAGCTGCGGGACCGCTACAAGGACGATCCGCAGCGGATGCAGCAGGAGACGATGCGGCTCTACAAGGAGCGGAAGGTGAACCCGCTGGGCGGCTGCCTGCCGAACCTGATCCCGATGCCGATCCTCTTCGCGCTCTTCTTCGTGTTCCAGGCGACGATCGAGTTCCGGAACCAGCCGTTCCTGTGGCTCCCGGACCTCGCCCAGCCGGACCCGATCTACATCCTGCCCGTCTTCATGGGGCTGACGATGTTCGCCTCGTCCAAGATCACGACCACGGATCCCAAGATGTCGGCCATGGTGTACGTGATGCCGATCGTCCTGACGTTCGTGTTCCTGAACCTGGCGGCGGGACTCGTCCTCTACTACGCCTTCTCCAACCTCCTCACGTTCGCCCAGCAGTGGTGGATCCGGCATTCGACGCCGCCGGACGAGCCCGCCGAGGCCCCGGCCGGATGAGCATGGGCCGCCGCCTTCCCCGGGATCGGGAGGGGCGGCGACCGAGAAAAAGGTACGAAAACGAACTATCTGGCGGATGGGTCTGGTGAGCGCGCGGGACGAACACAGCGAGACTCCCGACCCCGGGGCCGCCCGCCAGAGGTTGAGAGAAGAGCTCGCCAGCGCCTTCGAGGACGACCCGCCCGTCACCGAAGCCGACCTGGTGGCCGTTTCACGTGAAACATCCTCCCCCGACACCGTTTCACGTGAAACACGGGTGATCGCGCTGGTGAACCAGAAGGGCGGTGTGGGGAAGACGACCACGGCGGTCAATCTGGCGGCCAGCCTGGCCGTGGCCGAGCACCGGACCCTACTGGTGGACCTGGACCCTCAGGGGAACGCCACCAGCGGGCTCGGGATCGAGAAGGCCACGCTCACCCGCAGCGTCTACGACGTCCTCGTGGGGGGGATGGCCCTCGAGGAGGCGAGCGTCTCCACCTCGATCGAGTTCCTGGACCTGGTGCCGGCGACGGTGGACCTGTTCGGCGCCGAGATCGAGCTGGTGAACGAGATGGCCCGGGAGCACCGGCTGCGCGAGGCGATCGAAGGTGTGCGGGGGCACTACGACTTCGTCCTGGTCGACTGTCCGCCCTCCCTGGGGCTTCTCACCGTGAACGCCCTGACGGCAGTGGATTCCGTTCTGATCCCGATCCAGTGCGAGTACTACGCGCTGGAGGGGCTGTCCCAGCTCCTTTCGACGATCCGGATCGTCCAGCAGAGCCTGAATCCCGCCCTCGAGGTCGAGGGGGTGCTCCTCACGATGTACGACAGCCGGCTGAATCTGGCCCGGCAGGTGGGGGAGGAAGCGGTTGAGCACTTCGGAGAAAAGGTGTACGATACGGTCATCCCCCGGAACGTGCGGCTGTCGGAAGCCCCGAGCTTCGGCCAGCCCGCACTGCTCTACGACATCCTGTCCCCCGGGGCGGTGGGCTACATGAAACTCGCGGAAGAGGTGATCGAACGATGCCGACCCGAAAGCGGCTAGGGAAGGGTCTCGGCGCGCTGCTGGGCGAGACCGCCGTCCGGGCGGACCGCGCCGGGCAGGCGGCCGCGCCCGCCGGCGGCACGGGCCCCCGCACGGTCGACCCCGGGCTGATTTCCCCCAACCGGTACCAGCCCCGCCGGACGTTCGACGAGGGCGCCATCGAGGAGCTGGCCGCCTCGATCGCGGAGCAGGGAGTGCTTCAGCCCCTGATCGTGACGCCCCGGGGCGACCGGTTCGAGCTGGTTTCCGGGGAGCGGCGGCTGCGGGCGGCGAAGCGGGCCGGCCTGGCGGAGGTCCCGGTGATCGTGCGGGACGTGGACGACCGGGAGATGCTGGAGATCGCGCTGGTGGAGAACCTCCAGCGGGAGGACCTGGACGCGATCGAGGAGGCTGCCGGATATCGCCAGCTCCTGGACCAGTTCGAGCTCACCCAGGCCGACCTCGCCCGGCGAGTGGGGAAGAGCCGGCCGGCCGTGGCCAACGCCCTGCGGCTGCTCGATCTGCCGGAGGCGGTGGTGGAGCTGGTCCGGGCCCGCGAGCTGACCGCCGGACACGCGCGGGCGCTCCTGGGCCTGGACCGGAAGGCGGCGCTGGAGCCGCTCGCGCACGAAGCGGCGCGGAAGGGGTGGTCGGTGCGGCAGGTGGAGCGGCGCGTCCGGCGCGAGAACGAGAGCGCCGCCCCCGACGCCGGGCCCGCAGACGCCTCCGAGCTCGAGCGGTCGCGGATCGAGGAGGACCTTCAGCGGGCGCTCGGCACGAAAGTCCGCCTGCACGCCGGCGCCCGCGGCAAGGGGCGGATCGAGATCGCCTTCTATTCGTTCGACGATCTCGACCGGCTGGTGGGCCATCTGCGGGGCTCCGCGGGGTGAGCGAGAAGCACCTGACCCTGCTGGTCGTGCCGCACGACGAGGGGAACGTGCGGCGGGTGCGGGTCTCCTATCGGGTCCTGAAGATCGCCGGGGGGGTGGGGGTCCTCCTCCTTCTCGGGGTCATCCTGGCCGTTCTCACCTACGGACGGGTGGCGGCCCGGGCGACGCGCGTGGCGGTGCTGGAGATCGAGAACCGGCGGCTCCAGGAGGAGAACGAGAAGGTGCAGGCGCTGGCGGCGAACCTCGAGGAGGCCGAGCGCTCGCTCGGCCGGATCCGTCAGCTGGCCGGCCTCGGGGCCGCGGGGGGCGCGGGGGCCGATTTCGAGGCGGTCGCCGACACCGGCGCCGCGGGCGAGCGGCCGGCGGCCCCCACCGGCGATTCCGGCACGCCCTCGGCCTGGCCGCTGGCGATCCGGGGCTTCGTCACCGCGGGCTACACGGGCACGGACGGACATCCGGGCCTCGACGTGGCCGCCCCGGTGTCCACCCCGGTGGTGGCCACGGCGGACGGCACGGTCCGGCAGAAGGGGGTCGATCCCGTCTACGGGGACTTCGTGGTCCTCGACCACGGGAGCGGGTTCCAGACGATGTACGCGCACAACGAGATCGTCCTGGTCGAGCGCGGCGAAACGGTCGAGCGCGGCGAGACGATCGCCTACAGCGGCAACAGCGGCCGCTCCTCCGCCCCGCACCTCCATTACGAGGTGCGCCAGGGCGGACGCGCGGTCGATCCGACACCTTATCTCCCCTGAGGGGGACCGGAGGAGAACCATGGGAAAGAACCAGACGAACGGACTGAACTCGCTGCTCGGCGCCGGCGTGGAGTGCGAAGGCACCGCGCGGGTAGAGGGCACGCTGCGCCTGGACGGCGCGTTCCACGGATCGCTCGAGGTGGGTGAGACCCTGGTGATCGGCCCCACCGGCGCCTTCGACGGCCGGGCCCGCGCCCGCGAGGTGGTGATCTCCGGCTCGTTCAAGGGCGAGGTTCTGGGAACGGAGCAGGTGGAGCTCCAGAAGGGCGCGCGGATGGAGGGCGACGTTCTGACCCGCTCCTTCGTGATCGAGCCGGGCGTCTTCTTCCAGGGCAACTGCCGCATGGAGTACACCGAGCAGGACGAGGCGCGGCTGATGGGAACCCCCTCCACCGAGGAGGCCGATCCCGTCGTGCGCTCGCTCAAGAAGTAGCCGCGAAAAAACCCGATTTGTGAATAGGCGCTTCGGGCCGAATGTCAGCCGATATCCCGTAACCCGTTGCGGCCCTGCCTATTACGCCGTTCGTGCCCCACGGGGGCCCGGGGTTGTCCACATCTATCCACAACTGTCGTCGGGGTTCCGGGCGGGAGGAGCGATCCGCCCGCGCCCTCGTTTCCCGGAAGTCCAATGGGGACGGGCCACCCCGACCATGTATGTGGTGTAGACGAATGGTGGAGAAGTGGGGAGAGCGGTCCGCGGCCGGGGGCCGGGCTCAGCCGTTCCGGTGTCCCGCCACCTGCTCGCGGAGCTTCGCCAGGCGCTTCCGCTGCTCTTCGCCCAGGATGGTACCCTGCAGGAGCGGGTTCTCGGCCGCGGTGATCTCGAGGCGCCGCGCCTCCTCGACGTCGATCTCCCGCGCCGATTCGGCGAACGGGGTCAGCACGGTCACCACGTCGTCCAGGACGTGGAGGAACCCCTCGCCGATGGCGAACCACTCGTACCGCTCCCCCTGGCGGATCCGGAACTCGCCGATCCCGAGCACCACCATCATCGGGGCGTGCCCGGGCAGGATCCCGAACTCGCCGTCGTAGGCGGTCGCCACCAGCGAATCCGCCGCGCCCTCGAACGCCACGCGCTCGGGGGTGATGATGCGGACCTGGAGGGTGCCGTCGGAGCCGGCCACTACGCCTCTCCGCGCTCCATCCGCTCGGCCTGCTCGGCGGCCTCCTCGATGGTGCCGACCATGTAGAAGGCCTGCTCGGGCAGGTGGTCCCACTTGCCCTCCACCATCTCCTTGAAGGAGCGGATCGAGTCCTCCAGCCGGACGTAGCGCCCGGGCCGGCCGGTGAACACCTCGGCCACGTGGAACGGCTGCGACAGGAACCGCTGGATCCGCCGCGCCCGGGACACCAGCTCCTTGTCCTCCTCGGCCAGCTCGTCCATCCCGAGGATCGCGATGATGTCCTGCAGGTCCTTGTACCGCTGAAGGATCCGCTGGACGTCGCGGGCCACCTGGTAGTGCTCCTGGCCCAGGAAGTTGGCGTCCATGATGCGCGAGGTGGAGTCGAGCGGGTCCACCGCCGGGTAGATCCCGAGCTCCGAGATCTGCCGCGAGAGCACGGTGGTGGCGTCGAGGTGCGAGAACGCGGCCGCCGGCGCGGGGTCGGTCAGGTCGTCGGCCGGCACGTAGATCGCCTGGACCGACGTGATGGAGCCCCGCTTGGTCGACGTGATCCGCTCCTGCAGCTCGCCCATCTCGGTGCCGAGCGTCGGCTGGTAGCCGACGGCGGAGGGCATCCGGCCGAGGAGCGCCGAGACCTCCGAGCCCGCCTGGGTGAAGCGGAAGATGTTGTCGATGAAGTAGAGGACGTCCGTGCCGGTCTGGTCGCGGAAGTACTCGCACATCGTGAGGCCGGCCAGCCCCACCCGGAGGCGCGCGCCCGGTGGCTCGTTCATCTGGCCGTAGCAGAGGACGGCCCGCTCCAGGACGCCGGACTCCTTCATCTCGATCCACAGATCGTTCCCCTCACGGGTCCGCTCGCCGATCCCGGAGAAGACCGAAAAGCCGCCGTGCTCGGTGGCGATGTTGTGGATCAGCTCCTGGATGATGACCGTCTTCCCCACGCCGGCGCCGCCGAAGAGGCCGGTCTTGCCGCCCTTCACGTAGGGCGCCAGCAGGTCGACCACCTTGATGCCGGTCTCGAAGATCTCGGTCTTCGGCTCCAGGTCGGGGAAGTCGGGCGGGCTCTGGTGGATCGAGCGGCGCTCCTTGGTGTCGACCGGTCCCTGCTCGTCGATCGGCTCGCCGAGCACGTTGAAGATCCGGCCCAGCGTCTCCTCGCCCACCGGCACCTGGATCGGCGCGCCGGTGTTCTGGACCCGCATGCCGCGCACCACGCCGTCGGTGGAGCTCATCGCGATCGCGCGGACCTGGTTCCGACCCATGTGCTGCTGCACCTCGGCCGTCAGCTTCACCGCCTCGCCGGACTCGCCCTCGGCGGGCTGGTGGTCCAACCGGAGGGCGGTCGTGATCTCGGGCAGCTCGTCGCCGTCGAACTCGACGTCGATGACCGGCCCGATCACCTGGACGACGCGGCCGTCCCCGGCGCCCCGCTCGCGGGCGGGGGCGGTCGCGGCCGGCTGTGTCTGATCGTTCATGATCGGCTCCTGGGCATGGGACATGGGGTCAGCGTAGGATCGTTCCGGTGGCTCATCCGCGAAGCGCCTCGGAGCCGCCCACCAGCTCGGCGATCTCCTGCGTGATCTGGGCCTGACGCGCGCGGTTGTACTGCCGGGTCAGTGAGCGGATCAGCTCCTTGGCGTTGTCGGTGGCGTTCTTCATGGCCGTCCGCCGGGCCCCGTGCTCGCTGGCCGCGCTCTCGATCACCGCGCGGTAGACGGCGTACTTCAGGAACAGCGGCAGGATCCGGGTCAGGATCTCCCGCGGGGACGGCAGGAACTCGTAGATCGGCTCGTAGCGCGCCTCCTCCGTGGCCGGACCCCCGGACTCCTCGGGGTCGGGCAGCGGCAGGATCCGCGCGGCGGCCGGGCGCTGCTCGACCGGGCTCCGGAAGAGCGAGTAGACCAGGTGGACCTCGTCCAACCGCTCCTCGATGAACCCGTCGATCAGGGGCCCGGCGATCCGGTCGGCCTCCTCGTAGGTCGGCCGGTCGGAGAGGTCGGTCACCGTGGTCGCGGGGTCGTCTCCCAGATAGCGGAGCATGGAGGCGCCCTTCTTCCCGATCACGTGGACCTCGGTCTCGAGTCCGCGCGCTTCGATCTCCCGGAGGAGGTTCCGGGCGGCCCGCACCAGGTTGGCGTTGAAGGCGCCGGCCAGGCCACGGTTGGACGTGACGACCAGGACCGCCGCGCGGCCGCTCCGCGGCTCTTCGCGCAGGAGCGGGTAGGCGCCCAGCGCCTCGCCGGCGCCGGTCCGGAGCTGGCCGATCACCTGGCGCATGAACTCGTCGAACGGCCGGGCCGCCACCACGCGGTCCTGGGCGCGCTTCAGCTTCGACGCCGCGACCATCTCCATGGTCTTGGTGATCTGCCGCGTATTGTCGATGGAGCGGATGCGGCGCTTGATCTCGCGTGCCTTGGCCATTCGCTTCGGGCCGCCCTAGGCGGCCGCTTCCTCCTCGCCGGTGCCGTAGTCGCTCTTGAAGCTCTTCACCGTCTCCGCCAGCGCCTTCTCGGTCTCCTCGGAGAGCGCCTTCTCGTCGCGGATCTTCTGGAGCAGCTCGCCGTGCGTGTTCCGCAGGTACTCCAGGTAGGCCCGCTCGAAGTCGTGGATCCGCTCCACGGGCACGTCGTCCATGTGGCCGCGCGTGCCGGCGAAGATGATGGCGATCTGGTCCACCACGCTCATCGGCTCGTACTGCGGCTGCTTCAGGATCTCCACCATCCGGCGGCCCCGCTCGAGCTGCTGCATGGTCGCCTTGTCGAGCTCGGAGCCGAACTGGGCGAACGCCTCCAGCTCGCGGAACTGCGCCAGGTCCAGCCGCAGCCGGCCGGACACCTGCTTCATCGCCTTGATCTGGGCGTTCCCGCCCACGCGGGAGACCGAGATGCCGACGTTCACCGCCGGCCGGACGCCCGCGTAGAAGAGATCCGGCTCCAGGTAGATCTGCCCGTCCGTGATCGAGATCACGTTGGTCGGGATGTAGGCCGAGACGTCGCCGGCCTGGGTCTCGATGATCGGGAGCGCCGTCAGCGAGCCCGCGCCCAGGTCGTCGGAGAGCTTGGC
>CAZUIY010000252.1:0-1931 GCA_964619975.1 uncultured Gemmatimonadales bacterium | reverse complement strand
CGCTTGGAAACTGGCCGATTTTTGAAAACAGCCTGCCGTCCCTGCCGCATATCATCAACCGTTTTGTTGTGCTGAGGGCCTTCCCGTGGTAATATGAACCTTCGCCCTCAAGAGGCCTTCCCTGCTTGCAAAGTTTTAGGGAAGGCCTCTTTCTATGTCAGGCTATCAACATTCTCCTCCGCACGCATCCCCCGGGGCCCAGTTCTGCACCGACATCTTTGAACATTTCCTGGAGGACGGCCACCTGCCGCTCAGCGGCATCCTCACTCAACAGGACATTCAACAGCAACTGAATCAGCACGACGTCGATTTCGCCAATGGCGAAGGCGACATCTTCACGCCGCTGCTGACGCTGTGGGTGTTCATCATCCAGTGCCTCAGCACGGACAAGACCTGCGCCGCGGCGGTGATCCGCGCCCTGGGCTTGTTGCACGCCCACCGACACGAACTCTGCTCCACCAACACCGGCGGTTACTGCAAGGCGCGAGCCAAGCTCCCGGTGGGTTTTCTGCGGGACTTGGCCCTGCACGTGGGCTGGGAGTTGGAAAGCCGTGTCCCCTCCGCCTGGCAGCTTTTCGGCCAGCGGGTGTTCGTGGTGGACGGCTCCACCGTCACCATGCCGGACACCGAAGAGAACCGCAAGAAATATCCGCCGCAGCAGGGCCAAGAGCCCGGCGTGGGCCTGCCGATTTTGCGCATCCTGGTGGTGTTCTCCTTGGCCACCGGCGCGGTGTTGGCGGTGGCCTGGGCGCCGTACCGCGGCAAGCAAACCGGCGAGACCGCGCTGCTGCGCTCGGTGTGGGATCTGTTTGAGCCAGGCGACGTGTTGCTGGCCGATAGGTATTTTGCCGGCTACTTCACCTTCGCTTTGGCGCGGCGAAAGGGCTTGCAGTTGTTGTTCTGCGCCCATCACCGCCGCAAGATCGACTTTCGCGCCGGGCAGCGGCTGGGCCATCGGGACCATCTGGTCACGTGGGAGTTTCCTCCGCGTCCGGATTGGATGGACCAGGAGCTTTACGAGTCGCTTCGCCAAGAGCTAAAGGAGCGCCCTTTAGAGATTCGCGAGTTGGAAGTGAAGGTGGCCAAGCGAGGCTTTCGGACCAAGACGCTGCGTTTGGCGACCACACTCACCGACGCAAAGAAGTATCCGAAGAAGATGTTGGCGGATGGGTATCGCCAGCGGTGGCATGCGGAGTTGGATATCAGGAACTTAAAAACGACGATGCGCATGGAGCACCTGCGCTGCCAGTCGCCGGAGATGGCTCATCGGGAGTTGTGGGCGCACTTTCTGGCTTACAATCTGGTGCGAAAGTGCATGTGCCAGGCGGCGCTGGCAGAGGATAAAACTCCGCGCACGCTCAGTTTCAATTTTGCCCGCCAGACGTTGCGGGAGAGCATGCCGCAGTTGGTGTGTTATGGCTGCTTGGCGCCGGAGCGGCATAGGAGCTTTTGTCAGATCTTGTTAGTGGAGATCTCTCGGCATCAAGTAGGAAAACGACCGGATCGCGTGGAGCCTCGCGCGATCAAGCGGCGTCCCAAGCCGCACAAGTTATTGCAGAAGCCGCGCCACGAGGCGATCGCCGAATTGCTGGCCACCTAGCGATGAGGTTTTCACGTGTTGGTGGCGCCGGGCTGCCACGTCCGCAATATCTGGCTGACCTGACTGCCTGCAGGCAGTCAGCCAGATCAGCGGGACTGACTGATTGAAGCGGGAGAATAACGGGAAAAATCGGAAACAGATCAAATTTTTTTTCACGTCGTCGACGGGCTGGGAGCGGTGCGCGCCTAGGCGTTCAAACTGTTAGAATTCATCATCAACGCTAACGGCGATCAAGTCATAGCCGACGTCAAGCCATCGGCGACAGGCAGGCTTGGCGCCGAGCGTCGCTCCGCCGTCGTAAGTTGTTGCTATGCAAGCGGAAGTGCCATTC
>CAZUIY010000251.1:0-1911 GCA_964619975.1 uncultured Gemmatimonadales bacterium | reverse complement strand
TGCCGCTACCCTTGGAACGAGCGAACGAACTCCGTTTCCGAGAGGCAGAAAGAGGAGGATCCCATGGCAAAGCTGGATGGAACCCGGGTCGCGATCCTGGTCACGAAGGGCTTCGAGCAGGTCGAGCTGACCGAGCCCCGCGCGGCGCTGGAACGGGCCGGGGCCGCGACCGACATCGTGTCTCCCGAGGAGAACGAGGTGTCCGGCTGGGACCGGACCGACTGGGGGGACGATTTCGAGGTGGACGTCCACCTCGACCGGGCCGACCCCGCCGACTACGACGCCCTGCTCCTGCCGGGCGGCGTCATGAACCCCGACCACCTGCGGCGGAACCAGCGGGCGCTGGACTTCGTCCGCGCCTTCTTCGAGGATGGCCGCCCCGTGGCCGCGATCTGCCACGGCCCCTGGACCCTGATCGACGCGGGCGTGGCGAAGGGCCGCCGGATGACCTCCTACCACTCGATCCAGACCGATCTGAAGAACGCCGGGGTGGACTGGGTGGACGAGGAGGTCGTGGTGGACCAGGGCCTGGTCACCAGCCGGAACCCGGACGACCTGCCGGCGTTCATCGACAAGATGATCGAGGAGTTCGCCGAGGGCCGGCACGAGGGCCAGCGGCGGAGCGTCAGCGGCGCCACCGCCTGAGGCGGGCTTTGCCTCCTGAAGTACTTGACCGATTTCAGTGACGGCGGTACCATCCATCCATGCACACGCGCCCCTCCCGCCCGCCGGACGATCCCGTCGACCTCCACCACAGGGCGGCCGAGGATCTCCGCTTCATCCGGGACACCATGGAGGGCTCCACCCGCTTCACGTCCGTCTCGGGCGCGGGGCTGGCGGGAGTCGGGCTGGTGGCCGTGGCGGGGGCCGCTCTCGCGGCCTGGACCGAGCCGGCGGCGGACGCGTGGGTCGCCCTCTGGATCGGCGTCGCCGTCGTGGCGGCGGCGGTGGGGATCGTCGGCAACGCCGCCAAGGCGCGGAGCTCCGGCGCCTCGCTCCTCTCCCGCGCTGGCCGCCGGTTCTTCCTGTCGCTCGCTCCGCCCCTGGCGGCCGGCGCGCTCCTGACCCCGGTCCTCCTGGAGGGCGGTCTGGCGACGCGGCTTCCCGGGGCGTGGCTGCTCCTCTACGGCGCCGGTGTGGTGACCGGAGGGGCGTTCTCGATCCGGACCGTCCCCGTCATGGGGCTCGCGGTCATGCTGGCCGGGGCGGTCGCGCTGGCGCTTCCCCGGATCGATCCCGACTGGACCATGGCCGCCGGCTTCGGCGGCCTCCACCTCGGTTTCGGGGCGTGGATCGCCCGCCGCCATGGCGGGTGACGCCGCCCGGGAGACGCCGCCCGTGGAGAAGCCCGGCTTGAAGAAGGTCCAGGGCGCCGCCGCCCGGACCGCCCGGGACCTCGACCGGGTCATCCACCAGCGGACCCGGCTGGCGATCGTGAGCGCGCTGGCGGTCGGCGGCGAGCAGAGCTTCGTGGATCTGAAGCACGCCGTCCGGACGACCGACGGCAACCTGAGCGTCCACGCGCGGAAGCTGGAGGAGGCCGGCTACCTGACCTGCGACAAGTCGTTCCAGGACCGGGTCCCCCACACCACCTACGCGCTGACGGACGAGGGCCGGGCCGCGCTCGAGCGGTATCTGAGCCACATGGAGTCGCTGATCGCGGCCGCCCGGCCGAAGTAGCCGGGGCCCCTTCGCAGATCCGGGCGTGATTCGCTAGGTTCCTGCCGGATGCCCTCCGGCCTCGCCTCCAGCAGATGGGAACGCTCGCTGGGCGCGCTCGACGAGCGCCGCCTGCTGACGGGCGTCTACATCGCCCGCCTCTCCGTGGCGAACGCCCTGGCGATCGCCGGCACGCTGGTCGGCACGTCCCGGGAGGACGCCGGCGGGATCCCCGTCGCGGTCCTGGTCGTG
>CAZUIY010000250.1:0-1371 GCA_964619975.1 uncultured Gemmatimonadales bacterium | reverse complement strand
AGCGTGAAACCATGTAGGGGCCGGGAGAAGCGGTTATGCTTCTCCGTAGTGTGTTGTTTCGTTCGGCCCCTAACATGGAGGAACTTAGTATGTCTGGTACGCTCAATCATCACTGGTGCGTCGGCGTTGACTTGCACAAGGACACGCTCACCGCGTGCGTGTTCTGCGGCTGCTGCGGGGAATACTCGTTTCAAAAGATTCCCTGCAAGTGTCGGAAGCAGATTGCCGCGTACTTCGCGGCCTTGCCGCGGCCGCACACGGTGGCCATCGAGAGCGTGGGCTTCTACCGCTGGCTGTGGGAGATGCTCGAGCCGATTGTCGAGAAGCTCGTGCTGGCCGACGCTACGCAGGCCCGCGCCTTGGCTGGCCGGCGACTGAAGACCGACCGCGAGGACGCCTTCAACATCGCGGAGCTGCTCTCCGCCGGACGCTTGCCAATCTGTTACGCGCCGCCGATGGAGGTGCAGATTCTGCGAGACATCACCCGCCACCGCAACGGCTTCTCGCGGCAGCACGCGCGGGTGCTGTGTCGCGTGAAATCGATCATGAACGCCAACAACCGGCCAGGCTCGGCGCGGCTGGCCAGCGACGGCTTGATCCGCTACCTCAAGGCCCAGGGAGAGAAGCTGCCGGCCAGACACGTGGCGATGCTCTGGCAATGCGTCGATCAGCTGGCGCTCACCGAGCGGCAGATGCAACAGGCCGAGCGGACGATCGGTGAATTGGTCCGCCGCGACAACTTCCATGAGGTGTATGAGATTCTGTTGAGCTTTCCCGGCGTGGCGCAGCTCACGGCCGCGACCATGATCGCCGAAGTCGGCGACTTCCATCGCTTCCAGCACCCCAAGGCCATCGGCCGCTTCGCCGGACTCAACCCGCGGGTTTACGCCTCGGGAGGAAAACAACGCATCGGGCACATCGCCAAGACCGGCTCCCCGGACCTGCGGTGGATCTTGCAGCAGGCGGCCTGGACCGCCATCCGCACCGATGAACACGTGCGGCGCATCTTCCTGCGGATCGCCAAGCGCAGCGGCCGCAAGGCGGCCGCCGTGGCCGTCGCTCGCAAACTCTTGACTTGGATGTGGAGTGCCGTCACCAAAGGAGAACCTTACCGAACACGCGTTGCCGCGTGACGATTGAACAGCGGGACCTCGGAGTGAAGTACGAGGGACGATAGCTCGCCCGGCTTTTTGGGCCAAGGACTCAACGTCCAGAGCTCGTGAGCGTGAATGGGCGTCGTCGCTCGCGCAAGAGTTTTCATGGGCCGGAGGCATGTCCTCCAGAGCTCGAATAGCTGATTGCGCCCCCCGAGGCGTCTTCGAGGTCGAACCGAACACAAATGGTCCGTCGGATCGTCCGCTCTGCTCCGAC
>CAZUIY010000249.1:0-5163 GCA_964619975.1 uncultured Gemmatimonadales bacterium | reverse complement strand
TCGAAGTCCTGCTTCTTGAGATCGAGCGGCGTCAGCGTCACGGATCCTCTCCCGGTTTCAGTTCCTGGAGCCGAACAGCGCGGTGCCGAGCCGGATCGTCGTCGACCCTTCCTCGACCGCCAGGGCGTAATCGTTGGACATGCCCATCGAGAGGGTGTCGATCCGGCCCCCTCCATGGTCGCGCAGCCGCTCGAAGAGCCCCCGCGCGATTTCGAACGTCCTCCTGAGGACCGTCTCGTCCTCCGTCCACGGGGCCATCGTCATCAGCCCCCGCACTTCGAGTCCCGGCAGGTCCCGGATCTCGAGCGCCCGCTCGACCGCGCCGTCCGGGTCGAAGCCGTGCTTGGCCTCCTCGCGGGCCGCGTTCACCTGGACCAGGACGGATACGGGTCCCGCGACGCTGCCGGAGTCCGCGGCGGCCACGGCGCGCTCGGACAGCGTGGCGGCGAGCCTCGCGGAGTCGACCGACTGGATCCAGTCGAACAGGGCCACCGCGTCCCGCGCCTTGTTGCGCTGAAGGTGCCCGATCAGGTGGATCCGCGCCGGATGGTTCTCCAGCGCCTCCCGCGCCTCTCCCAGCTTGGTCCGGGCCTCCTGGATCCGGTTCTCCCCCAGATCGCACAGACCCGCCTCGAGCGCCTCCCGCAGCGTCGCCGCCGGGTGCCCCTTGGTCACCGCCACCAGCCGGACAACGTCCGGATCGCGGCCGGCCTTCGCGCACGCCTCGGCGACCGTCTCCCGGACGTGGGCGATGCGGTCGGGAAGCGCCATCGCCATGAAGCAGAAGAATGTACAGCCGGGCGGAAACCCCATCAACCGACTCGACATCTCCCGGGCGTCGGTCCCGGGCACCCTTAAACCCCCCTACCCGGGACCGGGTTTTCCTCGTACACCCGTTCGCTTCGTCCACCCCGGGAGGTCGCCGCATCGTGTCCGGACATCGCATCGTTCCCATCCTGTGCCTCGCGCTCCTCGCCCTTCTTCTCCCCCGGCCTCTGGCCGCCCAGTTCGTCGACGATCTCTTCCAGCCGGTTCCCACCCCGCCCGAATCCGGGATCTACTCTCCCGAGGTGGAGCAGGCGATCGCCGAGGGGTACCGACAGCTCTCGCTGGTCGCCGACCCGTCCGACGACGCCCACCTGGAGCCGGCCAAGGCGGCCTTCGAGCGCGCGCTGGCTGCCGAGCCGCGCGCCATCCACGCTCTGAACGGGCGGGGGATCTACGAGCTCTCCAAGGACGAGCAATGGCTGGTCCTGCTAGAGAGCTTCAAGAAGATCCTCAACCGCGACCACATCTCGATGGCGCAGAAGGCGTTCGAGGAGGCCCTCGAAATCGACCCGGAGTTCCACGCCGCCCGCTACAACCTGGCCCTCGCCTACCGCCAGGCTCGCGGGCCCGACAACTACCGCCGGGCCGCCGGACTGCTCGAGCGGCTGATCGCCGAGGCCCCCGGATTTCCGGACGCCGGCCTCCTGCTCGCGGTCACCTACCGGGACGCCGGCGACCTCGACAAGATGCGCAGCGCGGTCGAGAGCCTGCCCGCCGAGGGCTTCCCGCCCGCCGCGCGGCAGCTCCTGCTGACCTACGCCCTGGCCAACCTGGACCGCCCGGCCGAGGCCGCGGCGGCGTACACCAGCGGTCTGGACGCGATCGTGGACGACCGCGACGCGGACCTCTACTGGCACGACATCCGGCCGATCGTCACGCCGGAGGTGGACGCCGAGTACGCCGCGCTTCCGGCCGAAGCCCGGGCCGGGTTCATCCGGGCGTACTGGCAGCGGCTGGCGGACCAGGCGTTCGTCCCGCTCGACGAGCGGCTGGTGGAACACTACCGGCGTCTCCATCACGTGTACCAGAACTACCGGATCCTGCTCCCCGAGCGCCGCCACTACTCGTCCCTGGCGGCCTACGTGCCCCCGTGGCAGACCGGCTTCGACGACCGCGGGATCATCTACCTGCGGCACGGCCCGCCCGACGACATCGCCACCTACTCGGGGCCGAAGGTCGAACGGAACACGTCGTGGAAGTACGAGCGCGCCGATGGCGATCCGCTGGTCTTTCACTTCGTCAGCGACGAGGACGTCTCCGACTTCAAGCTGGTCCGCCGGCTGAGCGACGCCGTGATGACGTCCGCCGCCAACATGTCGGGCACCACGTTGTTCGCGCAGGGGTGCGGCTCGGGGCGCGCCTGCGATAGCTACGACTCCCGGATCCTGAGCGAGCAGATGCGGGACCTCCAGGAGCTCTACTCCTCGCGTGGCAATCTGAGCCCCGTCTACGACCGGGCCGCCACGCGGCTGGATCCGCAGATCATGGCGGAGGAGGAAGGCATGCTGGCGCAGGACATCGCCGTCGGCACCGGCAGCCAGAGCTACCGTCCGGAGCCGGCCGGTGATCCGCTCCTGTATCCCCTGTGGCCGGTGACGTTCAAGTCCCCGAACGGGGGGAGCGAGGTCCAGTTCTTCTACGCCCTGCCCGTGAACCTGGTCAGCGTGGTCTCCCGTCCCGGCGGAGGTAGCTCGGTGGACTATCACTATCAGCTCATGGTTCACGACCCGGCCTCCGAGCCGGTGGCGCGCCAGGAGCAGGACGTGACGGTCACCACCTCCCAGCCCATTCCGCGGGACGCGGGAGCCATGCTTCCCGGCGTCCGGACGGCGTCGCTGCCGCCGGGCCAGTACCAGTACGGCATGAAGGTGACGGATCTGACCAGCGGCCGATTCGGAATCGTGCAGGGGGCCATCTCGGTGGAGGACTTCACGGGTCAGGACCTGTCGATGTCGGGCGTCGTGCTCGCGCACTCGGTCACACCCGCCAGCGGGTCCGGCGGCTTCGTCCGGTGGGGCCGCTACAAGGTGCTGCCGCTGCCGTCCCGCATGTTCCGCCGCTCGCAGCCCGTATTCGTCTACTACGAGGTCTACGGGCTCGACACCGCGGCCGGGGGAGGCGCCGGCTACCGCACGACCTACACCCTCCAGTCCAGCGACAGCGGCCGCAACGTGGTTGCGCGGTTCATCTCCGCGCTCGGTGAGAGGCTGGGTGGTGGCCAGGAACGGGGGGCGATCACGTACTCGTTCGAACGGTCCCAGCCGGGCGAGGCCGACCCCCTGCTCGAGTACTTCTCGCTGGACGTGTCGGAGTCCCCGGCCGGGGACTACGTGCTGACCGTCGAGGTGGAGGATCTGACCGGTGGCGGAACCGTCCAGCGGGAAGTCCCGCTGACCCTGGTGGAGTAGCCGGCTCCCCTCAGGGGGCGGACGCGCCGGCGTCGATCTGGTACTCGACCACGTCGCCGTCGGCCGTCAGCACCCACAGGCCCCCGGCCGGCGAGAACGTCGTTCGCACGACGTCCTCCGGGACGTCCACCCGGGCCATGTAGTCCCCGTCGGAGTTGAACATGTCGTACGGCGTGGCATCGGCGGCGTCCGGCCGGTTCGTCCGCACCCAGAGCCGTCCCTGCGGGTCGACCACCAGCTCCTCGATCACCGGCCGCGTCGAGTCCGGGACGGCGGCCTCGCGGAGGAGCTCTTCGTCCACGTCCCCCACCTGCTCCAGCAGCCGGACCATGTTCTCCTCGGTCTCGCGCTCCATCTCCTCCGCCGTCCGCTGGATCGGCTCTCGCTGGATGCCGATCGTGCCGAGCGTGGTGCCCTGTGGCGACAGGATCCGCACCGGATAACCGTCCATGAAGGCCACGTAGAGCCTGCCCCGCCGGTCGGCGGTGCTGTGGAAGTGGATGGCGCGGGCCTCCTGGCGGATGGAGAGCCTGGATGGAATCCCGACCGTGTACGTGGTGGCGACGGAGTCCCCTGGCGCCCGCATATGCAGGACCGACACCCGGCGCTGGGACGGCACCCACTCGTGCAGATAGAACTCTCCGAACTCCGGCAGGGCGTGAACGTCCAGCACGACCGACTCCTGGCGTGGAATCAGAGAGGCGAACAGGCCCCGGGTGAGGAACGTCTTGATGGCGCTGTCCCCGCGGTCCGCGACCAGCATCGTCCCCCACTCCGCCAGATCCATCTCGAGCGCGGATACGATCCGCTCCCGGACTGTGTCGCGGGTGCCGAACTGCAGATCGAAATCTCCCGAAGGGTGATACCGGAAGATGCGGGATGGCGTGGTTGCGTCGAGAACATAGACGTATCCCTCGCCGTCCACGGCCACATCCCTGGGGATGGTCGCCCGGCCATCGGAGATCCGGAGCCCCTCCTGGAGCGTGAAGGAGCCGGCGGGCTGGAGCGGGCGGTCTGGATCCAGCTCCAGGCCGCCGTCGGCCGGCGGCGCGTCGGCGCCGTTCTCGCCATCTCCGCCACAGGCCGCGAGGCTGGCGGCGACCAGAGCGGCCACCGCGGCGACCCGGAACGGCCGGGTTCTCACCGGGTTGCGAGCTCCATCCGCTGGTCCCAGCCCTGGTGCAGGGCGGAGCGGATCGCTTCGATCGCCTGCGCGGGATCTTCCGAGCGCTGGATCGCGGCGCTCACCGCCACGCCGGTCACCGCGTGGACCCGGAAGGCGTCGTCCACCCGCTTCGGAGTCAGCCCCCCGATCGCCAGGACGGGGATCGTCAGCGCCGGAATCCGCTCCATGAGTCCCCCGCGCCAGGCGTCCAGAGGACGCGCGTCGGGCTTGGTCTCGCTGTCGAAGAAGGCGCCGAGGCCCGCGTAATCCGCACCGTGGGCCTGGGCGATCAGAAGCTCGTCCCGGCTGTGGCACGAGGAGCCCAGCAGGAAGCCCTCCGGAGCGCGCTCGCGCGCCTCCTCCAATGGAAGGTCGTCGGAGCCCAGATGCACGCCGTGAGCCCCAGAGGACACCGCCAGGGACAGACGGTCGTTCAGGATCACGCGCGTCTCGACGTCCGAGAGGCGGGTGATCCAGGAACGGGTCAACGTCTCCATCGCGGAGTCGTCCAGCTCCTTCGCCCGGATCTGGACCAGGTCGACATCCCGCCAGACCTCGTCGGGCATCTCGAACAGGCTCTCGGGGATTTTCGCGTCGGAAGCGTCGTACACGAAGCAGAGGGTGGGGCGGGTCCGGTCCAGCATGGGGCTCCTCTCGATGGGGGCAAAAAAGAGGAGGACGTTCGCCCTCGCGCGCATCCTCCTCCAGCGATCCTGTCAAATGTAACCGCCGCCGGCGCCTTCCGCATGCGCCGGCGGCGGG
>CAZUIY010000248.1:0-6792 GCA_964619975.1 uncultured Gemmatimonadales bacterium | reverse complement strand
GACTGGTACGACTGCGGCAAGCCGGAGACGCTGCTGGACACGAACCGCGTCCTGCTCGAGCGGCGCCAGCCGGAGCTGCCGGACGACATCGGCGGCTCGGCGGCGGTCATCGTGCCGCCGGTGTCGATCGGCCCCGACTGCACCATCGAGAGCGCCGTGGTGGGCCCCTGGGTGACGCTCCAGCGCGGGGTCACGGTGCGGGACGCGGTCGTCCGCGACTCGATCATCGGGGAGGGCGCCACGGTCCAGGGCGCCGTGCTGGAGCGCTCGATCCTGGGTCCCGGCGCGAGGGTCCGCGGCGAGCCCCGGCGGATCGACATCGGCGACGAATCGGAGGTCACATGGTGAAGACGGCCGTTCAGGAAACTCCAGACCGGGGGACACCCGCAGTGCGTACCGATCGATACCTGTTCACGTCGGAGTCCGTGACCGAAGGGCATCCCGACAAGATCGCGGACCAGATCTCCGACGCGGTGCTGGACTGCGCGCTCGGTCAGGACCCGGGCAACCGGGTCGCCTGCGAGACCCTGGTCACGACGGGCCTCGTGGTCGTGGCCGGCGAGATCACCACCGACGAGTACATCCCGATCTCGGAAGTCGTGCGTGAGACGATCCGCGGCATCGGCTACACCGACGCCCGGATGGGCTTCGACGCCGAGACGTGCGGCGTCATGGTGACGCTGGACCGCCAGTCGGGGGACATCGCCCTCGGTGTAGACCGGGAGGGGGCGGGGGACCAGGGGATGATGTTCGGCTACGCCTGCAGCGAGACCGACGAGCTGATGCCGCTGCCGATCTCGCTGGCGCACGCGCTGACCCGGCGCCTGGCGGCGCGGCGCAAGGACGGCACGCTCCCGTGGGCCCGGCCCGACGGCAAGAGCCAGGTCACGGTCGAGTACGACGGAGGGAAGCCGAAGGAGATCCGCACGGTCGTCCTCTCGACCCAGACGGGACCGGAGGAGGACGTCTCGCCGGAGGAGATCCAGCGGGCGATCCGGGAGGAGGTCGTGCTCCCGGTCCTGCCCGCGGACCTGTACGATCCTGAGACGCTGAAGGTGCTGATCAACCCCACCGGCCGGTTCGTCGTGGGCGGGCCGCAGGGCGACGCCGGGCTCACCGGCCGCAAGATCATCGTGGACACCTACGGCGGCATGGGCCGGCACGGCGGGGGCGCCTTCAGCGGGAAGGACCCGAGCAAGGTCGACCGCTCGGGCGCCTACGCGGCCCGCTGGATCGCGCGGAACCTGGTGGCGGCGGACCTGGCGAAGGTGTGCGAGGTCCAGCTGGCGTACGCCATCGGCGTGGCCGAGCCGGTCAGCGTGATGGTCGACACCTTCGGGACCGGGGAGCGTCCGGACAGCGCCCTGGCCGACGCGGTGGCGCAGGTGTGGGACCTCAAGCCGCGCAGCATCATCGACTCGCTGGGGCTGCGGAATCCGATCTACCAGCCGACCGCCGCCTACGGCCATTTCGGCCGCAAGCCCGAGGACGGCCGCTTCGGCTGGGAGCGGGCCGACCGGGTGGAGGATCTCCGGACGGCTCTGGGAATCTGACGTATGGACCGATCACACTGGACGATGGACAGGAGATGACGATGAGCGACGAGAAGGCCACGGCCAGCGTGCCGTACGACGTGAAGGATCTGGATCTCGCGGACCGGGGAGCGCTCCGCACCGAGTGGGCCGGCCGGAGCATGCCGGTCCTGGCGAGGATCGGCGAGCGGTTCGAGAAGGAGAAGCCGCTGGATGGCGTCCGGATCTCCGCCTGCCTGCACGTGACCACCGAGACGGCGAACCTGATGATCGCGCTGAAGCGCGGCGGCGCCGACGTCTGCCTCTGCGCGTCGAACCCGCTGTCCACCCAGGACGACGTGGCGGCCCACCTGGTCCGCGACTGGGGCATCCAGGTGCACGCCATCAAGGGCGAGGACAACGACACCTACTACCGGCACATCCTGTCCTCGCTCGAGCACCGGCCTCACGTGACGATGGACGACGGGGCTGACGTGGTGGGCGCGCTCCACATGATCGGCCTGGAGCGCTTCGACGACCTGCACCCCGTCCTGCGGGACTGGGCGACCGGCCTGGACGCCGCCGAGCGGAAGGCGATCGTGGAGGGCGTGAAGGCGTCCACCGAGGAGACGACGACCGGCGTGATCCGGCTGAAGTCGATGGAAGCGGCCGGCGTGCTCCTGTTCCCGGTGGTGGCGGTGAACGACTCCCGCACCAAGCACCTGTTCGACAACCGCTACGGCACCGGCCAGTCCACCCTCGACGGCGTGCTGCGGGCGACCAACGTGCTGCTGGCGGGTTCCACGGTCGTGGTGGCGGGATACGGGTGGTGCGGCAAGGGAGTGGCCAAGCGGGCCGCCGGACAGGGCTCCCACGTGGTCGTGACCGAGGTCGACCCGATGAAGGCCCTGGAAGCGGTCATGGACGGCTTCCGCGTGATGCCGATGGCAGACGCGGCCGTGATCGGCGACGTCTTCATCACCGTCACCGGCGACATCCACGTCATCCGCACCGAGCACTTCGAGGCGATGAAGGACGGCGCCATCGTCGCCAACAGCGGCCACTTCAACGTGGAGATCGACCTGGACGGGCTGGCGGAGATGGCCGACGAGCGGCGTCAGGTCCGGGACTTCGTGGAGGAGTTCACGATCGGCGGGAAGAAGGTCTTCATCCTCGGTGAGGGCCGGCTGATCAACCTGGCCGCCGCGGAGGGCCACCCGGCCAGCGTCATGGACATGTCGTTCGCCAACCAGTCCCTGGCGGCGGAGCTGATCGTGACCCGGCCCGAGTCGCTCCGGGAGGGAGTCCAGTCGGTGCCGGTGGAGATCGACGAGGAGATCGCCCGGCTCAAGCTGGAAGCGCTCGGCGCGACGATCGACACGCTCACCCCGGAGCAGGAGAAGTACCTGGCTTCCTGGGAGATGGGTACCTGATCGGGAGTCTGGACGCGCTTGTGCCCCCGTTCGGGCCGGAGTAAGATTGTTCCCGACCCGAGTTCAGGAGCCCGCGTGGACGACGCCGAGATCATCGAAGTCAAAGTGGCCAGCCTGGGGATCGACTCCAACTCGCAGTCGCCGATCGTCATCCTGAAGGAGAAGGCGGGCGAACGGTACCTGCCGATCTGGATCGGCCCCAGCGAGGCGAGCGCGATCGCCACCGAGCTGGCGGGGGTCAAGTTCTCGCGGCCGCTCACGCACGACCTGATGAAGAGCCTGGTGAAGGCGCTGCACGGGAGCGTCACGCGGGTCGTGATCGGGGCGCTCAAGGACAACACGTACTACGCCCAGGTGTTCGTGCAGAACGGAGACGAGAGCGAGGAGCCGGTGGACGCCCGGCCGAGCGACTCGATCGCCCTCGCGCTGCGCGTCCACGCTCCGATCTTCGCGTCGGAGAACCTGCTGGACCACACCGCCGACGAGGTGGGAGAGGTCGAGGAGGAGGAGTACGACCCGGAGGCACTGAAGGACCACCTCCGGCGGATGAACCCCGAGGATTTCGGGAGATTCAGCTTCTGACTACAGGTATGGTGACATGACCTGATGCACTGATCAGGCGTAGAGGTGCCCGCCGCGCCGGCCGGATTTTCGGCCGGAGCCAACAGGCGGCGGGAGAATAGGGAATGCGGTGCGAATCCGCAGCGGCCCCGCCACCGTGACGGGCCCCGACCGGGGCCCCAAGCCGGGAGACCTGCCTCGACGCCAGTCGATTGGATCCTCGCGGGAGGGATCCGGCGACGCGCGTCCGGGAGACCGGCCGACGCCCGCCTGCCGCGAGGGAGGTGGGCGTTTCTCGTTTCGGTCGGAGGACGGATGCGGTCACGGCGGGATCTGGCCCTCGCCTGCGCGGTGTGGACCTGCGCGGTGTGGGCGGTGGGGGGGTGCGGCGACGGACGGGAGCCGGGCGCCCCCGCCTCCGGCGCC
The DNA here is from genome assembly GCA_964619975.1 of uncultured Gemmatimonadales bacterium. GTDB lineage: Bacteria > Gemmatimonadota > Gemmatimonadetes > JACCXV01 > JAHWKZ01 > DATLFF01. The sequence continues at coordinate 2,861 of CAZUIY010000248.1, read as the reverse complement.
CCCGGCGTAAGCGCCCCGGCCGTGACCGATGACGCCGGGCGGGAGGTGCGCCTGGCGCGCCCCGCCCGCCGGGTGATCTCGCTCGTTCCCAGCGTGACCGAGACCGTGGTGGCGCTCGGGGCGGCCGACCGGCTGGTGGCGCGGACCCGCTACGACCGGGAACCGGCCCTGGCCGATCTGCCGAGCCTCGGCGGCGGCCTGGACCCGAGCCTGGAGCGGCTGATCGCGCTCCGGCCGGACCTGGTGGTGGCGTGGTCGGCCCGGGACGACCGCACGCTGCGTCCGCGGCTCTCCAGCGCCGGAATTCCGGTCTACTCCGCGGCGGTCGAGGACACCGCGGGGGTCTTCGCCACCATCGAGCGGCTAGGCCGGCTCCTGGGGCGCGTCGAGGCGGCCGACTCGCTGGCCGGCGCGATCCGCGACTCGCTCGCCGCCGTGGCCGCCGAGCCCCTCCCCGGACGCCGCCCCACCGCACTCTACCTGATCGACGGCGACCCGCCCCGGGCGGCCGGGGCGGCGAGCTTCATCGGCGAGCTGATCGAGGTCGCCGGCGGCCGGGCGGCGTTCCCGGAGCTCGCGGAGGCGTGGCCCGCGGTGTCGCTCGAGGCGATCCTGGAACGGGATCCCGACATCGTCCTTCTGCCCGTCGGCCCCGGGTTGCCGGGCGCGGCGGAGCTGGCCGGCCGCCCGGGGTGGCGCGAGCTGAGCGCCTTCCGCGCCGGTCGCGTGGTGGAGGTGCCGGCCGATCTGCTGGCCCGGCCGGGGCCGGGCGTGGCGCGGGCCGCGCGGGCGCTCCGCTCGGGGATCGAGCGGCACGAGGCGGAGCCTTGAGCCGGCGCCTGGCCCTGCCGTCCCTGGCGGCCGCCGCCGCCGTCTCGATCCTGCTTGCGGTCCGCTACGGGGCCGTGGGGATCGACGCGGCCGGGTTCGTCCGGGCCCTGGGTGGCGGCGGCGACCCGGCGGTGGTGGCGATCGTCCGCGACCTGCGGCTGCCGCGCGCCATCCTGGGGGCGCTGGTCGGCGGGGCCCTGGCGCTCTCGGGCGCCACCTTCCAGGCGCTGCTGCGGAACCCGCTGGCTGAGCCGTACATCCTCGGGGTATCGAGCGGTGCGGCCGTGGGCGCGGTGCTGGCGATCGCGATCGGCGCGGGCGCCACGTGGGGCCTGCCGGCCGCGGCCCTGGCAGGGGCGGTGGGGGCCATCGTGCTCGTCCTCCGGATCGCCACCCGGGCCGGCGGCGGCCTGGACGTCCGGGTCCTGCTCCTGGCCGGCGTGGTGGCCGGCACCTTCTTCAACGCCACGATCCTCCTCCTCCTCTCCTTCCAGGAGGCCGACGCCTTCCGGGCGGCGATGTTCTGGATGATGGGCGGCCTGGCGGGCGCCACGTGGGGCGGGGTGGTCTTTCTGGCGATCGCCTGCGCAGTGTCCTTCGCCGCGCTCCTGGCGCTCGCCCGGCCCTTCGACCTGCTGGGGTTGGGGGAGGAGTCCGCGGAGTGGCTGGGGGCGCGGGTCGACGCGGTCCGGCGGACGGCGTACCTGGTGGCGAGCGTCCTGGCCGCTTCGGCGGTGGTGGTGGCCGGGGGCATCGGCTTCGTGGGCCTGGTCGTGCCGCACGCGGTCCGGATGGCGTGGGGGGGCGACCACCGGTTCCTCCTGCCGGCGTCGTTCCTGGCCGGCGCGGCGTTCCTCCCGCTGGCCGACCTGGCGGCGCGGACGGTGGCGGCCCCGGGCGAGGTGCCGCTCGGCGTCGTCACCGCGTTCGTCGGGGTCCCCTTCTTCATCTGGCTCCTCCGCCGGCGGACGGCCGGGGTCACGGCGTGACCGTCGTGTGGCGCGCCGAAGGGCTCGGGTACCGCTATCCGGGGCTCGACCATCCCGCGCTCGAAGGCGTCGACCTGGAGGTGTCGGCCGGCGAGGTGGTGGCGGTCCTCGGGCCGAACGGCTCCGGCAAGTCGACCCTGCTCCGGCTCCTGATGGGCGCCCGCGTCCCCGGCGCCGGCCGGGCCCTGTTCCTGGGGCGGCCGGCCCACGGCTGGGAGCCCGGCGAGCGCGCCCGGCGGATGGCGGCGCTCCCGCAGCACGAGGAGCCGGCGTTTCCGATCACGGTGGGCGAGCTGGTGGGGATGGGCCGGTATCCGTGGCTCGGCCGGTGGGGCCGGCCGGGCCGCGAGGACCGGGACGCGGTGGAGCGCGCGCTCGCCCGGTGCCGCGTGGAGGACCTGGTGGACCGGGAGTTCGCTTCGTTGTCGGGCGGCGAGCGGCAGCGCGCGCGGCTCGCCCGGGCCCTGGCGCAGTCGCCACTGGCCCTGGGCCTGGACGAGCCGACGGCCGCCCTGGACCTGGCGCACGAGATGGAGATCTGGGCGCTCCTCAGGGAGGAGGCGGCGGAGGGACGCGCCGTGCTCCTGACCACCCACCACCTGAACCTGGCGGCTCGCTTCGCCGACCGGATGCTGCTCCTGGACGGCGGGCGGCCCGCGGCCGCCGGGCCCCCCGAAGCCGTTCTGACCGCGAACGTGGTGCGCCGGGTCTACCGCTGGCCCGTCCGCATCGACTCGATCGACGGCCCCGGGGGTCCGCCCCAGGTCGTTCCGCTCGGAGACGCCACTCACCTCCGCGCCGCCCTTCCCACTTCGACCGAGGAGCTCCCGTGAACCGGATCCCGCTGGCCGCGCTCGTTCTCGTCGTCCTTCCCTTCGGCACGGCCGCCCGGGCGCAGGAGCCGGACACGCTGCCCTGGTTCCACGCGCCCCCGATCGTCGTCACCGCGACGCGGGGGGAGTCGCCCGCCGACCGGGTCGGGAGCGCCATCTCGGTGGTCGGGCGGGCCGAGATCGAGCGCCGCGGGCACCGGACGGCGCT
>CAZUIY010000247.1:0-2120 GCA_964619975.1 uncultured Gemmatimonadales bacterium | reverse complement strand
CCAGCCGGACAAATGATAAGGACGGCTCGTGTCCACCGGGATGAACTCTTCGCTCCGGATCGTGCCTCCCACCGTGGCCTGCGTGTACGTTTCAAGGCCCCCAATCCCCCCCACGCTCCACGTCGCGGCGTCCAACAAGGCGGCTGCTCCCAGTGCTGTGTACGATGGATTTAGCGCCTGATTGGCGACCGTGACGTCAATGAACCCGTGCCCCGTGCGAAAGTCCGCTCCGACCTCAAGCATATCCAGGGCAGTGGTACGCAGCGCGGAGTACAGGGTGCCCGGCGATGCCTCCGGTTGACCGCTGAGCAGCAGGGCAGCGGCGCCGGCGGCGTGTGCAGCGGCGGCTGAAGTCCCAGCGAAGTTGGGATAGTTGTCGGTGTCGGCGGCGGAATCCACGCCGAAAAAAGTATTGTTGCCGCCATCAGGCGCGATTAGGTCTGGCTTGGTCCGCGCTTCAGGCAACGGAAGCTCATTGCCCGCCGCGTCCAGTCGGATCTCCGTCCCGCCCTGGGAGGTGAAACTGCGCAGCTCGGGTGGCGAGACGCCAAACTCCGGCGTGTCGCTCCAGGAAGCCGCACCAACCGCAATGGCGCCGTATGTGTTGGCATGGCCATACAGCGTGCTGCTGCTCGTGTCATACTCCAGGCTGTCCATGCCGGGGTTGCCGTTCGTGATATTAACGTACTTCAGTCGATTCGGGTCGGGCCCCGAGTGCTTCACAATCATCAAGCCGTAGGTTTGCTGACTTCCACTCGCATTCGTGAAGGTCAACACTTCGACTGCGTCGGCGTTCTTGTTGTAGTCGACGCTCCCGGCGACGACCTGGCCGCTGGAGTCGCGGACGAAGATGTCCATGTCGGTCGACGCTCCCACTCCGCCGGTGGCCGAGGCAAACGGCTGATCCCATTGGAACGACAGGGTGATCGATTGACCGGCCGCGAGCGTGAAGTTCTGCAGCTCGTCGAGACCGCTTCCCGCGTCAAAATCATGGGCGGTGCCGCCGGTAAAGCGAGGCGCACCGGCAGCCGAAGGGATCGAGCCCCAGAGATGAAAGTTGCCGGCCCGGTAGTCGCTCTCATATGAATTCGAGCCGTTGTTCCCGGCCGCCGAGAAATAGGCGACGCCGTTGGCAAAGGCGTTGTCAACCGCTTGAGCGATGACACCGTCCTGGAAGAACGGCTCCGCGAAATACAGAATGTCGTCCAGGATAATATCCGCGCCAGCGACGGTTCGCAGGTCGGAGATGCTCTGTGCAAAGGCCGCTTGGCCGAGTGCGGCCGTGGCGAAGGCGAGATTCGCTCCGGGAGCAACATCGTGGATGACTTGCAGCAGTGCGCGGCCTTCATCGCTGCCGCCATAAGGATTGTCGCTCAAAACGTGAATCGGCGTGTGCTGCCCGTTCGGATTGCCGCTGCCCGGCAGATCGCCACTGGCAACGTCGCTCGCCGCACCGCCAAGACTGTCAAAGCTGTCCGACAAGACGCCAACGGTAACGCCCGTGCCATCGATCCCCAACGTCGAGCGAAGCTCGTCCGACCGTTGTGCGACGTCGCCCTGGGTGACGGCTGCACCGGAGGACGCTACCGCCATGAAAGGTCTTGCTGATCGTACGCCATCGAGAGCCGCTAAATCATCGATTGCGTCGATGGGAATGACGCCGGAGACGAGTTGTTGCCAGGTTCCGGTGATTTGCATGCCGACATCCACGAGTCGCTCCGTGAGCGACTCAACGTCTCCGTCAGCAAGGACATCGACCACGACCGTATCGTCCGAGACTTTGATGTGCGGATTGCGGGGTGTGAACTTGAACGGGCCGACCGTCGTGGCGGTCATTTCCTGGTGCTTGATGTGGTCGCTGTGCAGATTGGCCAGATCGAGACCGACGTTGCGCAGCGAACCTTCCTTGGCGAGCGTGCCACCATTTTCGTCCTGGGCGATGCTGCGCCCGAAAAAAAGGTCCAGCTCTTCACCACGATTGAGCTCAGTGGTGAGGCACGAAACGCGTGAAAATTGCACGCATGCGGTCGGCCCAAGGTCTGGCGAGCGTAGCTGAGGGTAGTGGTGGCCAATCTCGCCAGTGAGTGGGAAGCGACGGTTATGCCGCCCAAGGTCTGGCG
>CAZUIY010000246.1:0-1066 GCA_964619975.1 uncultured Gemmatimonadales bacterium | reverse complement strand
TGCAAGATATCCAAAACGCCCACGGTCCGCTGGCTAAACGACAGGTGGAGTTCAAAAGTATTCCATAAGCTCTCCTGCCCATCCATCAACACGACGAGCACTTGCCCTGCCCGGCGCCGCTGAGTGATCTGACCGATCATCCAGGCCATCGCCACATGAATCCCGCTGATGAGTACCGAATTGCCGGTTCCGTCGTCTTCCGTCATCGGGAAGTGTGCGGTCGTGTTTTTATTTTGCGGCCGGGGGCGTTTGTTTTTTTCGTCCGTTTTGGAATCGGTTTCGTCGCGAAACAAAGCCGCCGCGACGTCTTCCGCCGTGCGAACATGAGGATCAACCGTGTAGACGCTCGCAACGGTGGCGATCTTCCGATTGCCCGGCTTCTTCTTCGCCGTCTCAAAAGCAGCGAGTTTCGCGGCGTCTCGTTTGATCAGCGGAACGCCTTTGCCATCTCCTGACGCGACGAGCAATTTTGCTTCGCTGCCGGGATCCGGTTCCGGCAAGTCGTCTAAGAACTCATTGGCCGCGTTTCCCAGTTGCTGGTTAATCGTTTCGATCGTATCCACCGAAAAACGGCTGCCGAGTACCTCACCCAAATTGGTCGCCGCTTGACCGAAGGCCTGGTCCACGCAGAACATCTGTGAGAATTCCTGGAGCAAATGGGACCAGCGGTGAGTTGGTAGCGACATCCGAGCGCTGATGGGCCGCAACGCGATTGGCTTGTTCTTTCCAGCGCTGTACGTGTATTGGCTGAAAGTGTGTTCTCCGAAAATCGAGCGGATCACGCTGGAAGAAGGTCCCTCACTTCGACGCAACGTCTTTCCCGACTCCGTCTGAACCTCCGAACCGAGGTCGCCGTACCCTTGAAGTGCCACGAAGAGTTGCATGGCTTGATAGCCCATTTGCAACACCGAATCCCGGACGGCTCTTTCGGTTTGGTCAAAGCATTCGCCCTGGCGGGCACATGTTTCGGCCGTCACCTTGATGCACTCAGCTAACTGGAGAAGGTTCTTTGCTGCTTGTTCCGCGGAGACGTTTTCAGTGAGTTGAGAATCGGAACTGGGGTTGC
>CAZUIY010000245.1:0-1247 GCA_964619975.1 uncultured Gemmatimonadales bacterium | reverse complement strand
ACAACCTGGGAGTAGAATTAAGCTCTGATATGGGTAGTTAATCAAGCTCAGGCAGCCTGATGAATTGCTTGATATTGATAATAAACTTCATTGGGAGTTTGGTTATCAAGACATTGATGAAAACGTTCCTGATTGTACCAGTCAAACCACTGAGTCAAACCTTTCCTTACCTCCTTTAAGTCACTAAATGCCCTAGTGTATAAGAGTTCATACTTTACTGTACGCCATAGCCGTTCAACAAAAATATTATCATGATAACAACCCTTTCCATCCATGCTGACCTGGATATCGTGATTCTTCAAAACAGTTATCCATGCTTCACTGGTGAACTGAGCACCCTGATCGGTATTGAATATCTGCGGACAGCCGTGATCTTGAATGGCAGCCTCCAAAGCCTGAATGCAGAAATCAGCATCCATCGTATTGGATAAGCGCCAGCTCAGCACTTTACGGGAATGCCAGTCCATGATGGCAACCAGATAACCAAAGCCTTTCTCCATCGGCACATAGGTAATGTCAGCGGCCCAGACTTGATTGGGCTGGTTTATTATCTTACCTTTGAGCAGGTAAGGATATATTTTGTGTTGCTTGCCTGGAATACTGGTTCTGGGCTTTGGCGCCGTGCTGATAATACCCAGAGTTTTCATCATGGATGCAGCTTTCCTGCGACCAATCAGTATTCCCTGACGCAAAAACCACGTGGCGTAGCTGCGTGAACCATATTGTGGTGTTTTCAGGTATTGCTCGTCCATCTTTCGTAGCAAAACCAAGTCAACATTACTTGCCGGTTGAGGCTGATAATAATAGGTCGAGCGTGCCACGCCCAGTAAGTAGCATTGGCGAACATGACTCAGTTTGTCGTGGGGCTCAATCATCATTTTGCGTTCCGCCGTGCTTAATGATCGAGCTTTCTGACTAAAAAATCGCGTTCCACCGTCAGTTGCCCGATAACACGGTGTAAATCATCTGTGGTTTGTCCGTTCTCTTTGCTAGCACCGGTAGTATTTCTGGAGAACAATTCAGATGCCTGTTCAATGAGTTGCCGTTTCCAGCTATTGATCTGTGTGGGATGTATCCCATAACGTGCGGCAAGTTGGGGAATGGTTTCATCTCCCCGTATCGCAGCTAGCGCTACTTTTGCTTTGAATTCACTGGAATATTGTGTGCGTTTCTTGCTCATGATTATGATCCTCTATAGTGTCCATAACAGAGCTTAACAACCTGTCCAGTTTTGCGATACCACTTCA
>CAZUIY010000244.1:0-3153 GCA_964619975.1 uncultured Gemmatimonadales bacterium | reverse complement strand
CTTGAGTTTTCGAAAATAAATTTCACAAAATTCATGAATTTGGCATGATTTTTGTTTATTGATTATTCTTATATATTTCAAACAGTTATAGGTGAATTTCGGGAATTGTTGTGGAAAATCTGAGTCTCTAAAAAAACACGGGACATGTTGCAAGAGATGTGAGACCATAAATTGCCACACGGTTGGAGTCCGATAACAACGTGGAGTACTTATATGAAGATTCCATGTGTCGAACGTCTCCCCTTCATCGTTTCGGGCCTCGCCTTTCTTCAGCCAGCTCTCACAAACAGTCAATTTTACAATTTGACGTTGATTGCAACCGCTTTAGTGCTTGGCTCAAGATTTTGTCTATCCGAAATCAACCGTATGTGGTTAGAAGAAAAATGTATAAGCACATTATCGCATTTCATGTCCCATGCGAAATTTTCAACGGCTGAACTGCAACATCTTTATGTTCTGCAAGTCATGCATTTGTACAAAATCAAAAGAGGATATTTTATCATCGACGATACCATGCAACATCATACCAATTATTGCAAGTGGATTCATGGGATATTCGTTCTTTTTGATCACACCCTGAAAACGAACCTGAAGGCTATTTGTATAACCGTGCTTTATTACAGCGACGGCGAGTCAGTTAAATTTCCTATTAAACACGAAATCTACTATAAAGAAACGGATAACATGCCTTGGCAGCATGGCAAGAAGTATGTTTGCATACCCAAATATGATCTTGCTGTTGGAATGTTGGAATGGGCTCTACACCATGGATTTCCCAGATGCATGGTTCTGGCTGATTCCTGGTTTGGCATCGGCCCGTTTATCAAAGAACTTCAACGGTTAAAACTAAGTTATGTGGTTGAGATAAAAAATACATACACCGTCAGGATGCCATGCAAGGCACCGAAACTTACTCCGACAGGCAAGTTGGCGAAGAATCAATATAATTTAATGACATTGCCAAATGTTTTTAAACATATCATGACGTCTACCTCATGTGGATTTGCTGCCAACAAAAACGAAGGTAAAGAAGAAAAAGTTATATATCATACAAAAATTATCACAGGCCGGTTGAATTCCATAGTAGGGAAACACCGGATTGTTCAAAGCATCGATCCCACCAAACACACCATTAAATATTTCCTCACCGATCAGCTCACTTGGGAAGCGACCAAAATGATCTCCGTATACAGCCATCGATGGGTCATTGAGATCTTCCAACCATACTACGATTCAAGGTGGGACTTGTCCCTCGTCGCCGCCTGAGGTCACTATTAGCGTAGCGGCCTTGTTGAAGCTTTCAAAATGGTGTCAACGTCGACTCGACGAGCAGTTAGGAGAGGTAGTATGCCCAAGCCCGACGCCCTTCCCCCCCGCCTGTTCTGCCCCATCCGGCTCAGGCCAAGAGGTCTCAGCCACCTGTAGCACGATCCGCGCTGTGGGCCACCCTCCCGGCGGCGAATCGAAAACGCCTGAGTCAGATTGTGGCTCAAGTCATCGCTCGGCAGGCTCTCAAGATCAACGAGGAGGTGCCTGATGCGTGAGCTAACTCGCCAATCGATCGACGTCAGCGGCACCGGCTCCAAGCTCCGCGATCATCATCTGCGACGACTGGCCATGGTGTATGTGCGCCAGTCCCATCCGCAGCAAGTGATCGACCACGTGGAGTCTACCGCTCGGCAATATGCCCTGGTCGAGCGGGCCACGGCCTGGGGGTGGGCAGCGGACCGGGTCATCGTGATCGATGAGGATCAAGGTCAAAGCGGCCAAAGCATCGCCACGCGCTTGGGCTTTCAGCGCTTGCTCGCTGAAGTCAGCTTGGACCATGTTGGACTCATCTTGGGACTCGAACTCAGTCGTTTAGCCCGATCGAGCAAAGACTGGCATCAACTCCTCGAACTCTGTGCGCTCTTTGGTACCTTGCTGGCCGACGCTGATGGCCTGTATGATCCCACCGATTACAATGATCGCTTATTGTTGGGGCTGCGGGGCATGATGAACGAAGCGGAACTCTATATCCTCAAAGGCCGCATGCATGAGGGCCGGCGTAACAAGGCCAAGCGGGCAGAGCTGCTCAATCATCCCCCCATGGGCTATATTCGGGGTGCCGACCGCGATTATCATCTCGATCCGGACGAGCAGGCCCAGCGCGTGGTTAGGTTGATCTTTGATGTGTTCGAGCAACAAGGCAGTCTGCATGGGTTGTTGCGCTACCTGGTGGCCCACGACATTCGCTTGCCGATTCGCCCCCACCAAGGGGCCAACCGAGGTCAACTCGAATGGCATCGTCCCAACCGCATGACGTTACAAAACATGTTACACCATCCGATCTATGCCGGGGCCTATCGTTGGGGGTACCGCCAGATCGACCCGCGCAAGCAACAGCCAGGCCGCCCCAACACGGGCAAAACGGTGAATCCCCCGGAATCGTGTGAGGTGCTCGTCAAAGACCGCTTTCCAGCGTACATCAGCTGGGAGCGCTTTGAATCCATCCAGCAACGCTTGGCCAACAATCGCACCCTTGCCTCGGCCCAGGGAGCGCCGCGTGAAGGCCCCGCCTTGCTCGGCGGCTTGCTGATCTGTGGCCGATGCCAGCGGCGCTTGGCGCCGAGCTACGGCGGTCAGGCCAATCATCTGCGCTACACCTGCATGCGGGCCACGATTGATTACGGAGCACCCATGTGTCTGAGCCTCTCGGGTGCGGTCCTTGACGACTTTGTGGTGGCGCAACTCATGGCGGTACTCCAACCCGCCGCTCTCGAGTTGAGTATGGCGGCTGAAGAGACGTTGCGAGCCGAGCGCAGCCAACTCGGTGCCCATTGGCAGCAGCGTTTAGAGCGCGCGCGCTACGAGGCACAGCGCGCCGCGCGGCAGTATGGCACCGTCGAGCCCGAAAATCGTCTGGTGGCGCGTGAGCTGGAGCGACAGTGGGAAGAAGCGCTTCGTCATGAGCAACTTGAGCAAGAAGCGTATGCCCGGTTTCGTCTTGAGCAACCCCGCGAGTTAACCCCGGGCGAACGCGATGCGGTGCGACGCTTAGCTCACGATCTGCCGAGCTTGTGGGTGGCGCCCGAGACGACGCCGCAAGATCGCCAAGAGATCGTGCGGTTGTTGCTGGAGCGGGTCACGGTCACGGTGCAAGGCGACAGCGAG
>CAZUIY010000243.1:0-4587 GCA_964619975.1 uncultured Gemmatimonadales bacterium | reverse complement strand
CCGGACCCGGATCTTCCCCGGCTCGAACCCCCAGTCGTCCCGGGCGTACTGGATCCGGATCAGCTCCTCCAGGATCGTCTCCCGCGACATCCGCTGGCCCGTCTCCACGACCACCATCAGCTCGCGGTACTCCCGCGGGCTGCCGAGGCCGTAGATCGCGGACACCGACGCCACCACGATCACGTCGTCCCGCTCGATCAGGGACGACGTCGTCCGGAGCCGCAGCCGGTCGATGTCGTCGTTGATCGAGGCGTCCTTCTCGATGTAGGTGTCGGTGGAGGGGATGTACGCCTCAGGCTGGTAGTAATCGTAGTACGAGATGAAGTACTCGACGGCGTTGTGGGGAAAGAGCTGCTTGAGCTCCCCGTAGAGCTGCGCCGCCAGCGTCTTGTTGTGGCTCATGACGAGGGTGGGCACTCCGTGCTCCGCGATCACGTGGCCCATGGTGAAGGTCTTGCCGGTGCCGGTGGCGCCGAGCAGGGTCTGGTACCGCCGCCCATCGGCCAGGCCCTGCGTCAGCTCGCGGATCGCCCCGGGCTGGTCGCCGGCCGGGACCATGTCGCTGACGAGCTCGAACCGCGGCATCGGCTCAACCCGTCCCGGCTCCGGCGACCCGCGCCGGCGTCGCGGACTCCCGGTACCACGCCACGAACCGCGCCAGCCCCTCCTCGAGCGGCGTGGCCGGCGCGTAGCCGAGCAGCTCCCCGGCCCGCTCCACGCTGGCGAACGTCCGCCGGACGTCGCCGGCGGGAACCGGCCGGTGCACCACCCGCGCGGGGCGGCCCGTGGCCGCGGCCAGCGCGTCGATCAGCCCCGCCAGCGAGATCGGGTCGGAGTTGCCGAGGTTCACGATCTCGTACTCCATCTCCCCCACCCGCTCGATCGCGGCCACCACACCGGCCACCACGTCGTCCACGTACGTGAAGTCGCGCTCCATGGAGCCATCCCCGAAAACGGGGATCTCCTCGCCCGCGAACAGCCGCCGGGTGAACGCGTGAATCGCCATCTCGGGACGCTGCCGGGGGCCATAGACGGTGAAGAACCGGAGGCAGATGGTGCGGACACCGTACAGGGCCGCGTAGACGTGGCAGAGCTCCTCCGCCGCCTTCTTCGTCATCGCGTAGACGGAGATCGGCCGATCCACGCGGTCGTCCTCGTGGAACGGCACCTTGTCGTTGTTGCCGTAGACGGACGACGAGGAGGCGAAGACGAGCCGCTTCTGCCCGGCCTCGACCATGGCGTCCAGCAGGTGGGTGGTGCCGGTCAGGTTGGTGTCGATGTAGCCGGCCGGGTCGGCCAGCGACGGACGGACTCCGGCCCGCGCCGCCAGGTGGACCACGACGTCGTGCGGTTCGCCCTCGAACAGCCCGCGGACCGCGTCGCGGTCGCGCAGGTCGCCCTCGACGAACCGGAACCGCCCGGACCGCTCCGCCGGAGCCAGGTTCCGCTCCTTGATTTCGCGGGCGTAGAAGGGGTCGAAGTTGTCGAAGCCGAGGACGTCATGGCCCCCGGCGAGCAGCGCTTCCGCGAGGTGAGAGCCGATGAACCCCGCGGCGCCGGTCAGCAGGATCCGCATGGAGCCGAATCTAATAGATCTCGACGCCCCGGGGGGGATCGAACGCGAAGACCGAGTCCGGCGAGCGCGCCCCCCGGTCGTACTTCACGAACGTGTACGTCTTCACCACGCCGTCGCCCGACTCCGTCCGCACCTGCCGCGGCAGCCCGGTGGCCCGCTCCACCCACACGTCCATCGAGACGAACTCGGCCGCCGCCGACCGCGGCGACAGCGCCAGGCGGTCGGTGACCGACCCCGACAGGGTCTCCTCTCCCACCACCCGGACGTCGTACCCCGAGCGAAGGTCCCGCAGGTACGTCAGCGGATTCCGGACTCCGGACTCCTCCACCCGCTGCCGGATTACCTGACCCGGCTGGGACGATGGCAGATAGATCCAGACGTGGGTCCCGTCGTTCACCACCACGTCGCCGATCGGGTAGCGGTAGTCGATCCGGAACCGGTCCGGCGCCCGGTAGTGGAGCGTGCCGTGCCCGATGTGGGCCCGTTCCAGGATCGGGTTGTCGGAGCGCTGGACGAAGTCGGCCCTCAGCGAGGCGATCCCGTCCAGCGCCCGGTCCGCCCGGGCCAGGATCGACTCGGCCCCCTGGGCCCGCAGGGGAGGTGCCGAGACCAGAAGTACGGCGGCCAGGGCGATCCAGATGGAATGGAAGCGTGTCATCGAGTCATTGGAACCCCCGCTGGGTCCCGTGGTTCCCGAATTCGGCTTTCGGTAGCCGGCGCCGGGACCGCCGAGGAGCCCCACGGGGGCGCCGCGGTCTTCGGATGACACCGGGGGCACCGGGTATTCTCCGGGGACGTCCGTGCGGTGCGGCCGTCCGGCGGGAAGTCCCCCGCGGGTCTCTCCGCCGGCCCCGACGCCGGCGGGCGAGGGTCGATCCGGACCCGTGACCCGCTGGAGTTCCACGGCCGTAAGCTCCCCCCACAGGCCTCCTGCCAGGCGTCCCGGTCCTCAGCGCAGCGGGAGTCCAGGACCGGCGCCGGTTGTCGGGCTCCGTCGAGATCAGGGTTTCGGGCTGGTGCGGCACGGGGCGGCCGGCCGTGAGGCTCCCCGGGGGACTTCCCGCCGGACGGTGGCATCGCACTACAGTTTCCGGAGAATACACGAGGCCCCCGGTGTCATCCGCAGACCGCCGCAACCCCGGGGAGACTCACGGCCGGTCGCCCCGCACCGCCCCACCCGCCACGAAAACCCTCAACTCCCGGTCGCCCGACCCTGCGTCGACTCCTGGACGTGAGCCCCGATGTATTCCCGCCGCTCCACGTCCAGGATCCCGTCGATCGACTTCATCGCCTGGATCACCTTCGTCAGGTGGTCCAGGTCCTTCACCTCGACCACGAACGTCCCCTCGATGCCGGTGTCGGTGGCGGTCAGGTCCGCGCTCTTGATGTCGGTCGAGGTGCGGGAGACGGCCCCGGCCACGTCGGCGAACAGGCCCCGGCGGTCGGTCCCCGCCACGACCAGCCGGACGATGAAGGTGTCCGCGCCCCGGGTGTCCCACTCGACGTCGATCTTCCGGTCCGGTACGTCCGTCAGGTTCAGCAGGTTCGGGCAGTCGGAGCGATGGACCGAGACGCCGCGGCCGCGCGTGATGTATCCCAGGATCGGATCGCCGGGGATCGGCTGGCAGCACTGGCTGAAGCGGACCATCATGTTGTCGAAGCCCTGAATCCGGACCCCCTTGGGACCGCCCGTGATCTTCTCCACCAGCCGCTCGAACGCCGTCGGCGACTTCGGCTCCTGCTCGCGCACCTCCGGATACAGCACGTTCCACGCCTGGGTCAGCGTGACCTCGCCCCGGCCCACCGCCTCGTACAGGTCGTCGGCCTCGTCCAGATCGAAGCGGACGAGCGCCCGGGTCAGGGCCTCCTCGTCGGGCTTCTTCACCCGCGCCCGCCGCACTTCCTTCTCCAGCATCTCACGCCCCAGGGCCACCGAGTGCGTCCGCTCCTCGGCCCGGATCGTCCGCCGCACGATCGACCGCGCCTTCGACGTCTGGACGAAGTGGAGCCAGTCCCGCGACGGCCGCTGCGCCGGGCTGGTCAGGACCTCCACCGTGTCGCCCGAGGCGAGCCGCCGGTGGAGCGGCACCATGCGGCCGTTCACCCGGGCTCCCGAGCAGTGGATGCCCACCTCGGTGTGGACCTGGAACGCGAAGTCGATGGGAGTGGAGCCGGCCGGCAGCTGGATCAGGTCTCCCTTCGGAGTGAAGACGAAGATCTCGTCCTTGTACAGGTCTATCCGCAGGTACTCCAGGAACTCCTCCGGGTCGGTCATGTCCTGCTGCCATTCCAGGATCTGGCGGAACCACGCGAGCTGCTCATCCAGATCCGACCCCTCCCGACCCTCCTTGTACTTCCAGTGGGCGGCGATCCCCACCTCCGCGGTCTGGTGCATGTCGCCAGTCCGGATCTGGATCTCGTAGAGCCGGCCGCCCGGGCCCGAGACGGTGGTGTGGAGCGACTGGTACATGTTGGACTTGGGTGTGGCGATGTAGTCCTTGAACCGGTCGTGGATCGGATTCCACAGCGTGTGGATGATGCCGAGCGCGTGGTAGCAGTCCCGCACGCTGCCGGTCAGGACGCGGATCGCCAGCAGGTCGTAGATCTCCTCGTACGGCTTGTTCCGCGCCTTCATCTTCTTGAAGATCGACCACAGGTGCTTGGGGCGGCCCGTGATCTCCGCCGGCACGTCGGCGGCCCGCAGCGCGTCGCCCAGCGGGTCGGCGATGCCCGCGATCAGCCGCTCCCGCTCCTTCCGCTTGGTCTGGACCTTCCGCGCCAGCTCCCGGTACGCCTCCGGCTCCAGGAACTTGAAGCCCAGATCCTCCAGCTCCCAGCGGATGGTCGCGATGCCGAAGCGGTGCGCCAGGGGGGCGTAGATGTCCATCGTCTCGCGGGCGATCCGGCGGCGCTTCTCGTCGGGCAGGTACTCGAGCGTCCGCATGTTGTGGAGCCGGTCGGCCAGCTTGATCAGGATGATCCGGATGTCGCGGGCCATGGACAGGAGGAGC
>CAZUIY010000242.1:0-1612 GCA_964619975.1 uncultured Gemmatimonadales bacterium | reverse complement strand
CCGACCTGCATCGCCCCCACCACGTCCCGGTCCGGCCAGTCGCCCACCATCAGCGCCTCCTCCGGCGCCACGTCTAGGAACTCCAGCACGCGCTCGAACGGCGCCCGGGCGGGCTTCCGCTCGCCGGTGTCCTCGTGCGTGACCACGACGTCGAACAGGTGATGCAGGTTGAGGGAGCAGAGCCTCAGCCACGCCTCGCGCCGCGGCGCGTCCGAGATGACGGCCAGGCGCAGGCCCCGCTTGATCAGCTCCATCAGCGTGACGGTGACGTGGGGGTACAGCACGAGCGCCGCCTCGCGGGCGCGGCGGTAGGCGACGATGCCGGCGGCCAGGATCTTGTGATCGATGACACCGGTGCGGGCCTCGAGCAGGTCGTCGAACACCCGTTGGTACTCGATCCCCTCCCGGTCGTAGATGGCGAAGATCTCGCGCTCGGCCTCGTCCCGCTCCAGCGGCAGCCCGGCGTCGATCATCGCGTCCACGGCGGCCTCGACGGCACGACGCTTCATCGACATGAAGTCGAGAAGCGTGTTGTCGAGGTCGAATACGATCGCCCGGATCACCTACTTGAACGACTGGCCGATCGTCCGCCCGATCGAGATCTCGCCGTTGTCGATCCGCAGGTTGAACCCGCAGTCGGGCGTGGTGCAGACCCAGGCCTTGTAGTGGATGGTGGCCCCTTCGCGGCCGTAGTCGGACAGCGGAACCAGGACCCCGTTCTCGCACTTCTGGCACGGTGGAAGCTGGAACGAATCGCTCATCTCTTCCTCCCCTCCCTTACCCCCGGGTCATGTCAGCGGTCGTCCCCCCCAGGGGTACCGCCGCTCGAACACCTCCGTGAAGTCGAACAGGTCGTCGAAATCCCCCGGCGCGTCCTCCTCCTCTTTCGAAAGGACGCCCACTTCCAGCAGGTTGAACACGATCTCGCCGAAGTCCCGCGTGCTCCGGATGTTCCAGTGCTCCAGCACCGTCTTCGCCATCGGTCCGTAGAGCCGCAGGGCGAGCTCGCGGCACCCGTCGGCCAGCTCGCCGCCGGATACGTGCCGCCGCTCGGGCAGCCGCCGGACCACGTCCTCCAGCGCCGTCAGCACGAACGCGTAGGCCCGCTCCCGGTAGCGCCGGTCGAGCGAGTTCAGGCGGTCGCGGGTGGTCGGATCGAGATGGGTGCTGTCCACGGTCAGTCGATCGGAATGTCGCGGGCGCCGGTGGCCGCCTTGGGGACCACGATGCGCAGCAGCCCATCCTCGTATCGTACCGAGACGTCGTCAGGCCGGATCGGCCGGCTCAGGCGGATCCGGCGCTCGAACAGGCCGACCGGGATCTCCATCTTGTGATAGTGGCGCCGCTCGCCGCACGCCTCCCGGCGGATCCCCCGAACGACCAGGGTGTCGCGGTGGAGATCCACCCGCGCGTCCTCGATGCGGATGCCGGGGATCGCCAGCGTGATGCGGAACTCGGTCTCGGTCTCGAAGACATCGGTGGGGGGAGTCCAGCGGACCCGGCCGGTGAAGGCGAACGGGAGCTTGGCCTGGAACCAGTCCTCGATGTAGGACTCGACATCGTCCAGGAGCTCTTCGACGGGGGTCTTCTTGGCGGTAGGGTCCTTCACGCT
>CAZUIY010000241.1:0-4933 GCA_964619975.1 uncultured Gemmatimonadales bacterium | reverse complement strand
GCGGGTCTGCATGAGCTGGTCTTCGGTCAGGCGCTCCAGGCCGGCCATGGCGGCGTCGGTCCCGAGCTCCTCCGACACCCGGGCCAGGATGGCCGGGTCGTCGTGGTGGGTGGTGGCGAGCACGATCGCCCGCGCGTAGGCCGCCGGGTGGTCGGACTTGAAGACGCCGCTCCCGACGAACACGCCGTCGGCGCCCAGCTGCATCATGAGTGCGGCATCCGCCGGCGTGGCGATGCCGCCGGCGGCGAAGTTGACCACCGGCAGGCGGCCCGTCCGGGCCACCTCGGTCATCAGGTCGATCGGCGCCGCCAGCTCCTTCGCCCGGACGAAGATCTCGTCGGGGTCACCGGAGGAGAGCTCGGCGATCTGGCTCCGGATCCTTCGCATGTGGCGGACCGCCTCCACGATGTTGCCGGTCCCGGGCTCGCCCTTGGTGCGGATCATGGCCGCGCCCTCGGCGATCCGCCGGAGCGCCTCGCCCAGGTCGCGCGCGCCGCAGACGAACGGCACGGTGAACTTCCGCTTGTCGATGTGGTGGGTCTCGTCGGCGGGAGTGAGGACCTCGGACTCGTCCACGTAGTCGACGCCGAGGGACTCCTCGATCCGGGCCTCGACGAAGTGGCCGATCCGGCACTTCGCCATGACCGGGATCGACACCGCCTCCAGGATCTCCATGATCTTCGATACCGGGGCCATGCGGGCCACGCCGCCGGCGGCGCGGATGTCGGCCGGGACGCGCTCCAGCGCCATCACGGCCACGGCGCCGGCGTCCTCGGCGATCTTCGCCTGCTCGGCCGAGATCACGTCCATGATGACCCCGCCCTTCAGCATCTGGGCGAGGCCGCGCTTCACCTCGAGGGTGCCGGTCTCCCGGGGGGTGTCGGGACTCATGGGGCGAAAGTACATCGGGCCGGCCCGGGCGGTCACCCTCCCGGGCTCCGAGCGGTCGCGCTGGACCGCCGATGCCGGCCACGGTATATCCGGTGTCGCACCCTTCACCTATACACATGAGGTTCATATGATCCCTGTTTCCCTTCGAACCTGGCCGGCGCTCCTGATCCTGATTCTGGCGGCGACCGGCGCGTGCCGGTCGCACGCCGAAACCCGTCCGGCCGGCTCCGCCGTTTCCGTCGAAGTGGCGCCCGCCGGGGATCATCCGGTGCGGGCGTTCTTCCTCTCGGGCATCGACGCCTTCAATCGGCACGATCTGGAGGAGTTCACCCGGCAGTTCGCCGAGGACGTGGAGATGTACACGCCGACCGGCTGGCTCCGCGGCCGGGACGCGGTCCACGAGCGGTTCGCCTCCACGTTCGAGCAGTTTCCCGACGTGCGGATGGAGATCGAAGATCTCAGGGTACGGTCGGTGGGCCCGGAGACGGCGGTGACCGACTTCCGGTGGCGGGTCTATCCCATGGGCCAGGGGCCCGCCTTCCACGGCGTGGGAAGCGGCGTCTACGTGCTGCGGGACGGCGGCTGGGTGGAAGTGCTGGAGCATGAGACGGTGACGCGGGTGGACGAGGGCCTGGGGGCGGGAGCGCCCCAGTGAGCCCGCGCGCGGCCCGCTAGAGCCGGGCGGCCGCGCTCCCCGTGCTGCGACCGATCCCCGCCGAGCCGCGCCGGATCCTGATCGTCCGACTGGGTTCGCTGGGCGACGTCGTTCGGGTCCTGCCGATGCTGGCCGGACTGCGGGAGCGATTTCCGGACGCCGCCATCGACTGGGTGGTCCAGAAGCGGGCGGCGGCCGTGCTCGAAACCCATCCCCAGATCGACCGCGTGTTCGTGGTGCCGTTCCGTCGCTGGCGCGGAGTGTTCAGCCGCGAGGGCCGTGCTCTGGTGCGGGGGATGCGGGCCCGCCGCTACGACCTGGCGCTCGACTTCCAGGGCTCGATGAAGGGGACGCTGGCGGCGCTCCTGGGCGGCGGGCGGGCCGCCCGGATCGGCTGGAGCCCGGGCCACGCGGAGGAGGGGACCTGGCTCCTCTTCCACGGGCATCGGACGCCGCCGGGCCACCGGGTGAACCGGCACCTCCGGTTCCGCTGCCTGGTGGAGTGGC
Source organism: uncultured Gemmatimonadales bacterium (assembly GCA_964619975.1). Taxonomy (GTDB): domain Bacteria; phylum Gemmatimonadota; class Gemmatimonadetes; order JACCXV01; family JAHWKZ01; genus DATLFF01. The sequence goes on along the minus strand of CAZUIY010000241.1, from coordinate 2,880 downwards.
TGGGGGTGGCCGACCGGCCGCCGGTGCCGCCCGACCTCACCGACGAGGACCGCGCCGGAGTCGACGACTTCGTCGCCGGGCGGACCGACCTGCCGCGCCCCTGGACCGTGGTATGGCCGTGGACCAGTGCGGCGGGCGCCCACCGGCGGTGGGACCCCGATCGGATGGAACGGGCCGCGGCGGAGATCGTCCGGCGGAGCGGCGGGACGGTCCTGATCGGATGGGGCCCCGCCGAGGAGGCCGACGCCCGGGCCATGGCGGAGGCCGTGGAAGGCGCGGTCCTGGCCCCGCCCACCACCGTCCGCGGGCTGATCCGGCTGATGGAGGCGAGCGACCTGTACGTGGGGATGAACACGGGGCCCATGCACCTGGCGGCGCTGGCGGGAACGCCGGTCCTCGGGATCTTCGGTGGCGCCACCGATCCCCGGCTCCACGCGCCGCTGGAGTGGAGCTCCCCGGTCCGGGTGATCGCGACGCCGGACGCGCGCGAGCTCCGGAGCCGGGAGCGCCGGGGGGTGGGTTCGTTCGAGTGGCCGGAGCCGGAGGTGGTGGTGGAAGCCGCGGTGGAGATGCTGGGGCGGTCTGCCGCCGGCTAGCTCTCCGTCTCCTCCCGGAGCGCCGCCAGCACCGAATAGTCCTCGAGGGTGGTCGTGTCCCCGACCTCCTCGGCGCCGGAGGCGATGTCCTTCAGGAGCCGGCGCATGATCTTGCCGCTCCGGGTCTTGGGGAGCGCGGCGGCGAAGCGGATCTCGGCCGGCCGGGCGATCGAGCCGATCTGCCGGTCGACGAACGCCTTCAGCTCGGCCTCGCGGCCGGACTCGGGCGGGAAGGCCGGGTCCAGCGTCACGAACGCCACGATCGCCTGGCCCCGAAGCTCGTCGGGACGCCCCACCACCGCCGCCTCCACCACCGCCTCGTGGGCCACCAGCGCGCTCTCCACCTCGGCGGTCCCGATCCGGTGCCCGGCCACGTTCAGCACGTCGTCCACGCGTCCCACGATCCAGAGGTACCCGTCCTCGTCCACGTGGGCGCCGTCACCGGTGAAGTACCACCCGCGGTCGGCGTACTTCGACCAGTACTGCTCGCGGTACCGCGCGTCGTCGCCCCAGATCGTCCGCAGCATGGACGGCCACGGCCGCTTGAGCACCAGGTAGCCCCCCGCCTCCGGCCCCACGGAGCGGCCGTCCTCGTCGACCACGTCCGGCTCCACGCCGAAGAAGGGGAGCGTGGCCGAGCCGGGCTTGGTGGGTGTGGCTCCGGGGAGCGGCGTGATCAGGATCGACCCGGTCTCGGTCTGCCACCACGTGTCGACGATCGGGCAGCGCTCGCCACCGATCACCCGGTGATACCACATCCACGCTTCGGGGTTGATCGGCTCACCCACGGTGCCGAGCAGCCGCAACGACGACAGGTCGTGGCGGTCGGGCCACTCGCGCCCCCACTTCATGAAGGCCCGGATGGCGGTGGGTGCCGTGTAGAAGACCGTGACCCCCAGCTCCTCCACGATCTGCCAGAATCGGTCCGGCTCGGGGTGGTCCGGCGCGCCCTCGTACATGACCACGGTGGCCCCGTTGGCCAGCGGCCCGTACACCACGTACGAGTGGCCGGTCACCCACCCGATGTCGGCGGTGCACCAGAACACGTCGTCTTCCCTCAGGTCGAATACGTATTTCGTGGTCAGGGCGGCGCCCAGGAGGTAGCCGCCGGTCGTGTGGAGGATCCCCTTGGGCTTTCCCGTCGTGCCGGAGGTGTACAGGATGAAGAGCGGGTGCTCGGCCTCCACCGCGACGGGCTCCGCCGGCGCGCCGGCGTCCCGCACCACGTCGTTCCACCAGAGGTCGCGGCCGGCGTCCCACTCGACCTCGGCGCCGGTCCGCCTGAGGACGACCACGTGCTCCACGGTGGGGCAGTGGGGCATGGCGGCGTCCACGTTCGCCTTCAGCGGCACCAGCTTCCCGCGCCGCCAGCCGCCGTCGGCGGTCAGGACCGCGCGGGCTCCGGCGTCGTTCACCCGGTCCTGGATCGCCTGGGCGCTGAACCCGCCGAAGATGACGCTGTGCACCAGCCCCAGCCGGGCGCAGGCCAGCAGCGCGATCGCCAGCTCGGGGACGAGCGGCATGTAGACCGCCACGCGGTCGCCGGTCTCGAGCCCCAGGGCGGAGAGGCCCGCGGCGAAGCGCGCCACCGCCCCGTGGAGCTCACGGTAGGTCAGTGAGCGCCGCTCCCCGGTGGGCTCCCCGATCCAGTGGATCGCCACCCGGTCGCCCCGCTCGGCCAGGTGCCGGTCCAGGCAGTTGGCGGAGGCGTTCAGCCGCCCGCCGGCGAACCACTTCGCGTGTGGCGGATCCCACTCCAGCACCCGGTCCCACGGCTCCACCCAGTCGAGCTCGCCCGCCATGCGGCCCCAGAACCCTTCGGGGTCCTCCAGGGACTCCCGGTGGAGCCGGCGGTACTCCTCCATCGAGGAGACCCGGGCCCGCCGGGCGAACTCGGGCGGGGGCGGGAACCGCCGGTTCTCGTGCATCAGGGTGTCGATGTCGGTCATGGCAGGTCTCCCCCGCGGCTGGAAAGCACGACGGCCGCCCCGGAGTCCGAGGCGGCCGCGTGGATGAGCTTCGGTCCGAGGACCGGGACGATCCCTACATCACGACGGTGTCGCCCTCGGTCAGCAGGGTGTCGTCGATCGCCTCGTCCGTCATGCCGTCCATGTCGTCCATCATGGGCTCCTCCGCCGCGGGCGGCGGAGTTTCCATCCCCATGGCCGCCGTGTCGGCGGGCGTCAGCTCCTCGCCCTCCTCGGCACCCTCCCCAGCGCAGGCGGAAAGACCGAGTACAGACGCGAAAGCGAAGACGGGGAGCAGCTTGAGAAACCGCATAGTG
>CAZUIY010000240.1:0-2303 GCA_964619975.1 uncultured Gemmatimonadales bacterium | reverse complement strand
GATGGAGGTAATGGTGGCGCTGGTCGTGCTCCTGTTCGGCGTCGTCGCCATGGCCAGCCTGTCGGCGGTGGTCGTCCAGGGCAACCGCGGCTCCACCAACCGCACCCGGGCCGACGAGGTCCTCTACCAGAAGGTCGAGCAGTTCCAGTCCATGCCGTACCAGGCGGTCAGCAGCGGCTCCGACCAGGTCACGCTGGGGGGGGTACGCTTCGATCGGCAGTGGCAGGTCGAGCCGAACACCCCGGCATCCAACGTCATGCAGATCCGCCTCCGCGCCAGATGGGTGGAGCGCGCGGACACGTTCGAGGTGCGGACCACGACGCTCAAAGGACAGAGCTGATGCCGCGACTGGATCAGGCGGGGTTCACGCTGACCGAGCTCCTGATCGGCATGGTGATCGTCGCGGTCATGGGCATCGGCATGGTGAGTCTCTTCCGCGTGCAGCACCAGACGTACGTGTCCCAGAACGAGGGCGTCATGTCCACGCAGAACGTGCGGGCGGGCATGGACATGATGGCGCGGGAGATCCGGAACGCCGGCTACGATCCCTACGGCGGCGCCGGGGCCGGTGTCTCGCAGTGGACCTCCACCCGGTTCGCCTTCACCGCCGACCTCAACGGCGACGGCGACGTCGTCGACGACGACGAAACGGTCACCTACTTCTACGACGCCGCGGACAGCCTGCTGGTGCGCTCCACCACCGGCGTCGACGCCACCGTGGCAAACGGGATCGTAGGGATGACGCTCAGCTACTTCCAGGATGCCTCCGGCACGGCGGCGACGTCGGCATCGAACATCCAGCAGATCCTGATCCGGATGACGTACGCGACTCCCGAGGGTGTGATGCCCGGGAGTCTGGAGACCCAGGTCGCCCTGCGGAACAACATCTACTGAGGCCGACGATGAGAGAACCTGGAACGGAACGGAGCGGCGCGGCGGGATTCGCCCTGCCGATGGTGCTGGTGGTGCTCGTGGCGCTGGGAATCATCGGCGGCGCGGCCGCCGTGATGACGGCGACCGATCAGAAAGTGGCCGGCCTGTACAACTTCTCGAACCGGGCCGGCGCCGCCGCCATGGCGGGCCTGGAGCACGCCTCCGGCCACTTCCTGACCAGCGGGCCCACCAGCGGCTGGCCGGTCACGGGCGGCGTCAACGGCTACGGCTACTCGGTGGTGATCGCCCGGGACCAGCACGACTTCGGGTCGGGCACGGTGGACGTCTCCTACGACGAGACCACGGGCTACAACGGCTCCGGCGTGGGCGAGCCGGTGTGGCTCCTGACTTCGTCCGCGTCGCGGGGGAACGTGAAGGCGGTCCAGGTGATGCGGATCACTCAGCGCACGCTGAACATCGAAGCGGACGCGGCGCTCCAGTCCAACTCCGGGGTCCGGCTCCAGGGGAACGTCACGGTGTCGGGCGTCAACTCGACGATCGCGGGGGTGGCGGTCGACTCCACCAGCACGGCCCACGCCGGCACCTGCCAGGAGAACAAGCCCGCCATCAAGATGACGGACGAAAACGACACGGTGCAGCTCCAGGGCACGCCGAACCTGTACGGCAACCTGACGTACGAAGAGAACAGCCCCACGTACGTCGAGTACGACGACGGGGTCGTCTGGCACACGCCGGAGGACGCGCTCGGCCTCGAGGAGGGGGCGCTCGACTCCTACAAGCAGAGCGGGAGCCAGTACGGGGCCAACCGGCCCGATACGCTCTCGGGCATCACGTACATCACCGACGACTTCGGCTCGACCGGCACCTGCGCCACCACCGGCGGATGCGGCAACATCCAGGGGACGGGCGTCCTGATCGTCCACAACCCCCTGTACCATCCCCGGGAGCACGACCCGGACGATCCGCTCTACAATGCCGCCAAGGCGAACAATCCGGCGTACGCTCCCGCCAACGTGGGGAACATCAACGGCGGCGTCTTCAAGGGGATCATCGTGGCCGACAAGGTCGACAAGATCAACGGGAACGTGGAGATCTACGGCGCCGTGCTGTCGCTGACGGAGATCGACGTCGACATCGTGGGATCCGGGACCGCCATCATCAAGTATTCCTGCGACGCCATCCAGCTGGTGGAGAGCGCGCTCACCCAGCCGGTCCGTCTGACCTGGATGGCGGACTGAGACGAGGAACAATCCCCACCGCCCGGGTTATGGCCGAAGGGGCCACACATCCGGGGGAGGGGACACATGAAGCGCTTTCTGCTCGTGGTGGCCGGCGTGGGCCTGGCGGCGGCCGCCGGTTGCGCCACGCTCCAGTCACTGGGGATCACGCCCCTCCGCTTCACCGAATCC
>CAZUIY010000239.1:0-20646 GCA_964619975.1 uncultured Gemmatimonadales bacterium | reverse complement strand
CCGCCGGGAGATCGGCAGCCGGTAGGGTGATCCGGGCCGGGAGCCGGTAGGCCCGATGCGCTGTCCGTTCTGCGGGTCCCAGGAAGACCGGGTGGTGGACACCCGGTCGAGCAAGGAGGGGCGGGCGATCCGGCGCCGCCGGGAGTGCCTCTCGTGCGGCGAGCGGTACACCACCTACGAATCGATCGAGCTGTTCCCCCGCCAGGTGGTCAAGCGCGACGAGCGGCGCGAGCCCTACGACCGGCAGAAGCTGCTGTCGGGCGTGATGACCGCCTGCGCCAAGCGGCCGGTCAACATGGAGACGATCCAGGCCCTGGTGGAACGGATCGAGGAGCGGATGGAGCGCCTGGGAACGATGGACGTGCCGACCGAATGGCTGGGGGAGCAGGTGATGGAGGAGCTGCACGGCATCGATCAGGTGGCGTACGTCCGCTTCGCCTCCGTCTACCGGAAGTTCCAGGACGTCACCGAGTTCATGGACGAGCTGAAGGGACTGTCGGAGCCATCCGACGGCGACCCGGACGCCGCGTCCCCATCCTGAGCCACCGTCTTCCGCCCGTCAGGACGCATGCGATCTCCCCGCCATCCCGAAGCCACGATGTCGTTCCTCGAGCACCTGGAGGAGATGCGCCGCCGGATCCTGTGGAGTCTGGGGGCCGTGGTGGTGGGCGCCATGGTGGGCTTCTGGGTCACCACGAACCTCGACGTCATCGGCTTCCTGACGCGGCCGGTGCGGCCGCTGCTGGAGAGCGGCCGTCTGGCGTATCTGCACCCGACGGAGCCGTTCATGGTCACGCTGAAGGTGGGCGTGTTCGTGGGGCTCCTGATCGCGCTGCCGGTGATCTTCTACCACTTCTGGCGGTTCGTGGCGCCGGGGCTGATGGAGCGGGAGAAGAAGGTGTTCATTCCGGCCCTGGTGGCGTCGGTCGGACTGTTCATCGGCGGGGCGGCGTTGGCCTTCTTCTTCGTGCTGCCGCTGGCGCTCCAGTTCTTCTTCTCGTTCGGCGAGGGGGCGCTGGAGCCGGTCATCACGATCGGGGACTACTTCTCGTTCGCCATGCGGATCACGCTCATGTTCGGCCTCGTGTTCGAAACGCCGCTGTTCGTGATCGTGCTGACGTACGTGGGGATCCTCTCGCCGCGGACGGTGCGGAAGTACCGCCGGCATGCCATCGCGGCGATGACGATCGTCGCGGCGATCGTGACTCCGGCCGATGTCTTCAGCATGATTCTGATGCTGGTGCCGCTCTACCTGCTTTTCGAGATGAGCGTCCTGGCGGCGTCGCTGATCGAGCGGCGGCGCGAGAAGCGGGCCGCCCGCGAGGGGCCGGCGCCCCGGCCCGAGCCGCCGCTGGAGCCGAGCGATGCGTAGCCTGATCCGCGCCCTGACCCTGGCCGCGATCGTCGCGCTGGCCGGGCCCGGGGCCGCCGCTGCCCAGCAGGAGCTCCCGCCACTGGAGGAGCTGCTGAGGGGGGCCACTTCGTACCAGGACTCGGTCGCCATCCGCGAGGCGTACCAGGCTGCGACGGGGCTGACCGAGCTCGTCACCGAGGCCGCGGCCCGCCAGGAGCGGGAGCGCGAGCCGGTCCGCCCGGACCGGGAAGAGGAGCCGACCCCGCGGGACCCGGCCGCGGGCGACGACCCGGCCCCCGCCCGGCGGGGGGCCGCGATCCCCCAGCCCGACATGATCTACCAGGCGCTGCTCGGCCGGGCCGACACCACGGCCGCCGCCGGGCAGGGGCCGATCACCTACCGGGGCGAGCGGCTGGTGTTCTATCCCGAGAGCGAGATCATCGTCCTGGAGGGCGACGCGGCGGCGGGTCAGGGGGCGACCGAGCTGGAGGCTCGGCGGATCCTCTACCGCAGCCGCGACGGCGTGGTCGAGGCGTTCGGCGAGGCCAGCGTGACGCGGGGCGAGGCCCGGCTGGCGGCCGACAGCCTCTTCTACGATCGCCAGTCGAGCGCGGTCGCGACCTTCGGCGCATCGCTCCTGACGGAGGGCACGTCGGAGACCCAGGGGTTCGACCTGCGGTACGACCTGGAGCGCTCCAGCGGAAGCCTGGGCGGCGGAGTCACCCGGTACGACCCGTGGATCCTGGAGGGCGCCTCCATGTCCAAGATCGGCGCGTCCACGTTCACCCTGGCCGACGGCTACTTCACGACCTGCGATCTGGAGGACCCGCACTACACGTTCCGCGCCGACCAGATCAAGCTGCGGCGGGACGACGTGATCGTCGCCAAACCCGTGGTGCTCTACTTCTCCGACATCCCCGTGTTCTTCCTGCCCTGGTACGTGGAGCCGGTGACGCGCGGCCGGAGCTCCGGCTTCCTCCGTCCGAAGATCGGCATCAACACGCTGATCTTCGGCAGCGGCAAGGAGCGGAACGTCCAGGATCTCGGCTACTACTACACCTTCGGGGAGTACGCCGACGCCCTGGTGGCCGCCGACTGGTACACCGAGTCGCGGTTCATCGTCCGGGGCGACATCCGCTACCACCTGCGGCACGAGTTCCGCGGCACCTTCCACGCCGAGCAGGTGTGGAACCGGCTGGACGACTCCAGCTCGCGGCTGATCCGGATGAACCACGACCACACCTTCAGCCGTAACACGCGTGCCACGGTGGACGTGAACTGGTCCAACACCCGGCAGTTCCTGCGGCGGAACTCGTTCGACCCCGAGGAGATCCTCCAGCGGTCGTTCCGCTCGGCCGCCAGCTACAACACGCGCTTCGACTGGGGCTCGCTGGTGGCCGGCGCCGACGCCGACTTCCGGCTGGACCAGAACCGCACCGACTACCGGCTGCCGGACATCCGGCTCTCGATCAGCCAGCGGCCGTTGTGGGGGGCGCGGGACGCGGCCGGCGGGGAGGGCCAGCCGTGGTTCCGGAGGCTGCAGTACGGCGGGAACGTCTCGTTCACCTCGCGCCTCTCCCGCTCGGCGGTCGACAGTCTGGGGAACCCGCTCACCCAGCTCCCGACGGACTCCCTCGGGAACCCGATCGAGGTGGACGAGGAGACGATCGTCAACGAGCAGGAGAGCCGGGCGTCGATGTCGCTCAGCGGTCCCCTCGATCTGTTCGGGATCATCAAGACCACGCCATCGATGAACTACACCGTGACGGCGCGGAACGACCGCCTCTCCGAGGACGAGTCGTTCGGCGGGCAGGGGCAGCTCGGGGCTGGGCTGAACATGAGCACGCGCTTCTTCCGCGTCTTCCAGTCCGTTCCCGGACCCTGGTTCACGGCCATGCGGCACGTGGTCTCGCCGAACGTGAACGTCAGCTACTCGCCGGAGCCCACCCGCTTCGGCTTCGAGGCGGACGCCGAGAACCCCTTCGGGCGGGACGCCCTGACCGCCAGCTTCAGCATCGGCAACGACTTCGAGGTGAAGCGGCCGGTGCAGGAGGAGAGCCCCGCCGCGGAGGAGGCGCTCGCCGAGGGCGACACCCTGGCGCCGGACTCGCCGGTCCGCGAAACCGACATCCAGACGCAGACGCTGTCGCTCCTCAGCGTGGTCAACTCGTTCAGCCTGGACCTGCTGGAGCAGCGGGAGGAGGGGCGGCTGGGGTTCGGCGACCTGAGCACGCGGATCACCTCGGGCCTGGGGCGAGACTTCAACGTGTCGATGACGATGAACCACCAGCTCGTGAAGAGCGGCGTCGGCGAGGGGGAGGACGACACCTTCGACCCGTTCCTGAGCAGCCTGACCACCGACTTCTCGATCCGCCGGGGGGGCTCGATCGGGGTCCAGGAGCGGCGCGGCATCCTGCGGGACTCCGAGGACGTGCAGGCGGGCCGGGGCGCAGAGGACGAGACGGAGACGGCGCGGGAGAACCTGGCGAGCGGCGAGACGCCGGGCGCGGCGGGGTTCGGGCCGTGGTCGCTGAACCTCACGCATTCCTGGTCGCGGCTCCGCGAGGGCGAGGGCAACCGGCAGAGCCTGGGGATCGGCGCGCAGCTCTTGCCGAGCCCTCACTGGAGCCTGAACTACCGGACCACGTACGACATCACCGAAGGCGACCTCCAGGGCCAGACGCTGTCGCTGGTCCGCGACCTCCACGACTGGCAGGCCACGCTGGGCGTCAGCGTGTTCCCGTCCCAGCCGCAGGACCGGGTGCTGATCTCGTTCTCGGTGTACCTGCGGGACGTGCCCGATTTCGACATCCCGTACCGCGTGCGCCGTGAGTGACGCGCTGTCCCTCGACGGCCGGAGCCTGCGGCTGGACGAGGTGGAGCGGGTGGCGCGGGAGGGTCTCCGGGTGGAGCTCTCCGGCCGCGCCCGCCGGCGCATGGCGGAGAGCCGGGCCGTGGTCGAGCGCGCCGTGGCCGAGGGCCGGACGGTGTATGGGGTCACGACCGGATTCGGCCGGTTGAGCGACCAGCGGATCGAGCCCGATCAGATCGAAGTCTTACAAATAAATTTGTTGCGCAGCCACGCCGTCGGCGTGGGCGAGCCACTCCCCGAGGACGCGGCCCGGGCCATGCTGCTGCTCCGGGCCAACACGCTGGCCGCCGGGCTCTCCGGCGTCCGGCCGGTCGTGTGCGAGCGGCTGGTGGAGATCCTGAACGCGGGGATCGTCCCGCGGATCCCGTGCCAGGGGTCGGTGGGGGCGAGCGGGGATCTGGCGCCGCTGGCCCATCTGGCGCTGGTCCTGGTCGGCGAGGGCGAGACCTGGCAGATGGGCCGCTGGACGCCCGCGGCCGAGGCGCTGGAGGCGGCGGGGATCGAGCCCCTGCGGCTCCAGGCCAAGGAGGGGCTCTCGCTGGTGAACGGGACCCAGCTCATGACCGCCGTCGGCGCGCTGGCGCTCCTCGGGGCGGAGCGGCTGGTGGAGACCGCCGAGGTGGCCGGCGCGATGTCGCTGGAGGCGATGCGGGGCACCCGCTCCGCCCTCCGCGCGGAGATCCACGAGGCCCGCCCGCATCCGGGTCAGCTCACCTCGTCCGAGCGGCTGCGGGCGCTCCTGGGCGAGACCAGCGGGGTGGCCGAGTCCCACGTCGGCTGCGACCGCGTGCAGGACCCCTATTCGATCCGGTGCATGCCCCAGGTCCACGGCGCGGTCAGGGACACCCTGGCCCACGTCCGGCGGGTGCTGGAGATCGAGATCAACTCGGCCACCGACAACCCGCTGGTCTTCCCCGGCGGCGATTCCGGCGAGCTCCCCGAGGACCGCGTCGTCTCCGGCGGTAACTTCCACGGCGCGCCGGTGGCCGCCGTGATGGACTTCCTGGCGATCGCGCTCACGGATCTGGCCTCGATCGCCGAGCGGCGGGTGGAGGTCCTGATGGATCCCGCGTTCAGCGGGCTCCCCCCGTTTCTGGCGAAGACTCCGGGGCTCCAGTCCGGCTTTATGATGCACCAGGTGACCGCCGCGGCTCTCGTCAGCGAATCCAAGTCCCTGGCGCACCCGGCCAGCGTGGACACGATCCCCACCAGCGCGAACAAGGAGGACCACGTGTCGATGGGCGCGTGGGCGGCGCGGAAGGCCGCGCGGGTCCTGGAGAACGCCGAGCGGGTCGTGGCGATCGAGCTCCTGGCGGCCGCGCAGGGGATCGACTGGCTGCGGCCGCTCCGGACGTCTCCGGCCCTGGAGGCGGCGCACCGCGCGATCCGCCAGGTGGCGGCCGTCTACGCCGACGACCGGCCGGGAGCGCCGGACATCGAGGCGGCGGCGGAGCTGGTCCGCTCTGGGGCGCTGGTGGTGCTGGAGGACTGAAGGCGGGGGGCAGTCCACTCGATCAAGGGATGAGCTCCACCACGGCGTCCACGATCGCGTCCGGCCGCGAGGTGGCCATGCCGTGCCGCGTTCGCTCGACCACGACCAGCCGCCGCCCGGGCACCGCTGCCATCGCCTCGTGGCTCGCCCGCCACGCCGCGTCCATTCCCTTGGCTCCCTGCTGCTCGTCCCACCACCCCTCACCCGCGGTCAGGATCGTAATCGGATGCTGAAGATCCGGCTCGGCCGCCGCCACATCGGTGACCAGGGCCGGGAAGCCACGGATCAGGCGGACCAGCGCGCGCTCCCTGTCGGTGGCGGGGGCCGCGGGCTCGCGGACGGTGGAGGAGACGAACTCTCCGGTCGCCTCCACGAACCGCGGGTTCATCGGGTCCACCAGCACGACGCCCGCCACGGCCGCGGGGTGCAGCGAGGCGTGGAGCAGAGCCATCATCGCCCCGTAGGAGTGGCCGACCAGAAGCGTCCGCGGGGGTGCGCTCAACGTAGCGAGCGCCCGCCGAAGCGCGGCGACCTCTTCCCGCGGCGTCAGGTCCGGCGCTCCCAGGTCGCTCCGCCCGAACCCGGACCGGTCGTACGCCACCACCGTGGCGTCGGTCCGCGCGGCGAGCGAATCGGGAACGGTGGCCCAGGAGCCGGCGTCCGCGCCCCCGCCCGCCTCGAGCAGGATCGTCAACGGCGCCGTCCCCTGCCGGACCACCAGGTGCAGCCGATGGCCGCCGACATCGACGAGCGTGTCGACGGGCGCGGCATGGAGAAGGAACGTCGTGGCCGGCGGGGGGGGCGGGGCGGCGGAGTGGATCGCGGAAGCGGACAGGGCGGCGAGAGCGCCTGCGAGGGCGAGCGTAGCGAGTGGCATCGGATGAGACTCCTGAAGAGGGTGGCGGCTGGCCGCCCCCTCGAACGGAGACCGGACCCCGCGGGTTTCGGCGCGGCGTCCGCCGACCCGCGGCGGCTTAGAGCCCGGACCCCATCAGGGCGCCGACTCCGGCGCCGGCCAGCCCGCCCACCGCGCAGCCGAAGGCCGAGCCCTGCTCGGGCCCCATGAACACGCCCAGAGCGCAGCCGAGGATGGCGCCGCCCACGGCGGCCTGGAGCACCATCTCGCGGTCGGCCATCGCCACGAGCCGGTAGGCGGGCGCCTCGGGGGCCGGGGTCTCGACGGCTCGGAGGCCGGGGCGGAGGGGGCCCGGAGCCGTCGCCCGCGCCAGCAGGACCGGCGCCGGCTCCGCCTCCTGGGCGCGCGTGGGCGCCGCCACCAGGGTCAGGGCCAGGGCCACGAGGGCGACGGGGATGGATCGGGATCCTCGCATCGGGTAACGAAACTACCGCGAATGGCGTGCGGTTCAATCCCCCCGCGGCGGGTGGCGCGGGTTGTCGGTCCGGCCGGTCCCGGAGTAGCCTCGCCGGTCATGGCACCCGACGAAGACCCCCACGCCTCCGATCCACACGCCAATCAGCCCGTGGCCGCCGGCGGAGCGACGCCGGAAGCGGCCGAGGCGGCGCTCGTCCTGGTGCACGGACGCGGCGGCACCGCCGCCGGCATGCTTCCGATCGGCCGGGAGCTGGCCGCGCGCGCCGGGGCCGAGGGCCGGGTGGCGTTCGTGGCCCCCCAGGCGTCCGACTTCGAGTGGTACCCGAGATCCTTTCTGGCGCCGATGGAGGAGAACCAGCCGGGGCTGGATTCCGGGCTCGCGCGCCTCGCGTCGCTCCTGGCGGAGCTGGAGGACGCCGGCCTCCCCGCGGAGCGGGTGGTGCTCCTGGGCTTCTCACAGGGCGCCTGCCTGGCGTCGGAGTTCGCCGCGCGGAACCCACGGCGGCGAGGCGGCCTGGTCGTCTTCTCGGGCGGCCTGATCGGCGAGGAGGTGGATCCGGAGCGCTACCACGGCTCCATGGAGGGCACGCCGGTCCTGCTCGGCTGCAGCGATCGCGATCCCCACATCCCGGTGGAGCGGGTGCGCGAGACGACTCGAATCCTGGGTCGCCTGGGCGCCGCCGTGGACGAGCGGATCTACGAGGGGATGGGCCACACGGTGAACGACGACGAGCTGGACGCGGCGGCGGCGATTCTGCGGGGGCTGACGGACGAACGTTGATCAGTCCGGAACGACGGCAAGCCCCTGAATCCCACGAAAATCGGAGTCGAACGTGGCCACGTGACCGGCCTCGAGTCGCCGGGCGGCGGCGACGATCGCGGCATCCGTGAAGCTGAGGGAGCCGCCCTCCGGTCCACGAAACACGTCGAAGGCGTCGAGGAAGAAGTCCGAGCCGTTGACCTGTCGAATCTCGCGGGCATCGAGGAGCAGCAGTCCGGCTTCGACCGCCGACGAGCGGTGCAGTCGGGCCGCCAGGACCGTCACCACCTCCAGGAAGACGTAATCGAGGAGCAGGGCCTCATCCCACCGATTGGAGACGAGGTCCTCCATGACGTCCACGGCATCCCGATGGAAACGGTCGGAATCGTTGTAGAATGCGACCAGAAAGCTCGAGTCCAGGAGGATCACGGACTCAGATTCCGTACACGGTCGAGTCGATCTCCTGACTCAGATTCTCACTGCCCTCAGGAAATTTCACCGGCTTCCACTCGGCGAGACTTCGGGTGCCACCTCCGCGACGGGGCGCGGCCAGCCAGGCACGCAGCGCTTCGTTCACCACGTGCCCGATCGGCTCCCCCTGCAGAGCCGCTCGAGCCTTGGCGCGCCGGTACAGGGCTTCGTCCAGGTTGCGGATCGTGGTATCCATGTGGTCATTGTAACACAAGTGTGCATCGGGGACAAGTTCCGGCCGAGCCGCTAGCATCATGACCATGGCCTCAACGGTGGGGAGGACACGATGGCGCTGGCGGTGATCGATCCGGCCACGGGCCGGAAGGTGCGGGAGTACTCCGAGACGACCGACGCGGAGATCGACGCCACGCTCGAGGCGGCCGACCGGGCCCAGCGGGAGTGGACGCGGGTGCCGGTGGCCGAGCGGGTGGGACCGCTACGGCGCGCGGCCGAGCTCCTGCGGGAGGGCGCCGACCGGTGGGCCGAGCTGATGGCGACCGAGATGGGGAAGCCCCGGTCAGCCGGCCGCTCCGAGGTGGAGAAGTGCGCCTGGGTCTGCGAGTACTACGCCGACCACGCCGAGGACTTCCTGGCCGACCGCCCCGCCGCGACCGACGCGTCCGAGAGCTACGTGGCGTTCCGCCCCCTCGGCGTGGTGTTCGCGGTCATGCCGTGGAACTTCCCGTTCTGGCAGGTCTTCCGGTTCGCCGCGCCGACCCTGGCGGCCGGCAACGCGGGCGTCCTCAAGCACTCCTCCAACGTTCCCGGCTGCGCGGTGGCGATCGAGCGGATCTGGCGGGAGGCGGGGCTCCCCGAGGGTCTCTTCCGGGCCATCCTGGTGGGGGGAGACCGGACCGGCGAGGCGTCCCGCCGGGTGATCGAGGACCCGCGGGTCCGGGCGGTCACACTGACCGGCAGTGACCGGGCCGGCCGCGCCGTGGCCGAGGCGGCGGGCCGCTCGCTCAAGAAGGCGGTCCTGGAGCTTGGAGGGAGCGACCCGTACCTGATCCTGGAGGACGCCGACCTGGACGCGGCCGCGGCGGCCTGCGTGGAGAGCCGGCTGATCAACAGTGGACAGTCGTGCATCGCGGCCAAGCGGTTCGTGGTGGTGGACACGGTGCGGGAGCCGTTCACGGAGCGGCTGGTCGAGGGGATGAGGTCGGCGAAGATGGGTGACCCCGCCGACCCGGACACGCAGGTGGGACCCCAGGCCCGCGAGGACCTGCGGGACGACCTGCACCGGCAGGTGGAGAAGAGCGTGGCGCTCGGGGCGCGCGCTCTCCTGGGCGGAGAGATCCCGGACCGTGCCGGGTGGTGGTATCCGCCGACGGTGCTGGACGGCATCGTCGCCGGCATGCCGGCGTACGAGGAGGAGCTCTTCGGCCCCGTGGCCGCGGTCATCGCCGTGCCCGACGAGGAGGCCGCCATCCGGGTCGCCAACGACAGCCGGTTCGGCCTGGGCGCCGCCGTCTTCACCCGCGACGCCGACCGCGGCCGGCGGATCGCCGCCGACCGGCTGCAGGCCGGCTCCTGTTTCGTCAACGGCTTCGTCCGGTCGGACCCGCGGCTCCCGTTCGGCGGCATCAAGGACAGCGGCTACGGCCGCGAGCTCTCCGAGTTCGGGATCCACGAGTTCGTGAACGTGAAGACGGTTTGGGTGGCGTGATGTGGCGGAGACGTACGGAAATCCGTACGTTGACCAGATGAAGAATCTCAGCGCCACCGAAGCCCGGAAGACCCTCTACCGCCTGATCGACGAGGTGACGGTCACGAGCGAGCCCGTCCAGATCACGGGGAAGCGCTCGAGCGCGATCCTGATCGCCCGGGACGACTGGGAGGCGCTCCAGGAGACGGTCCACCTGCTGTCGATCCCCGGGATGAGGGATTCGATCCAGGAAGGTCTGAAGGCCCGGATCGAGGACTGCACCGAGGAGCTCGACTGGTGAGCTCCTGGCGGGTCGTCTACACCCGCCAGGCGCAGAAGGACGCGAAGAAGCTGTCCGCAGCGGGTCTTCGGCCCAAGGCCGAGTACCTCCTCGCCATCCTGCGCGAGGATCCCTGGAGGAGCCCGCCTCCGTTCGAGAAGCTGGTGGGGGATCTGGCGGGGGCGTTCTCCCGGCGGATCAATCTCCAGCATCGCCTGGTCTATCAAGTGCTGCCACGGGAGAGCGTCGTGAAGGTGATCCGCATGTGGACGCACTACGAATGAATCGGCTCCCTTGACTCCGCCCCCCATCACCGTCGCCGGCCTCTTCGTCTACCCCGTCAAGTCGATGGCCGGGTCGGCGGTGGACGAGGTCACGCTGGACGCGCTCGGCTTCCCCCGGGACCGGCGCTGGATGGCGACCGACGACGAGGGCCGGTTCCTGACCCAGCGGACGGTGCCTCGGCTGGCGCTCGTCCGGCCCGCGATCCTCGGGGACCTCCTGAGGCTCTCGGCCGACGGCATGCCGCCGCTGGAGATGCCGCTGGCCCCCGAGGGTCCGCGTGAGACCGTCACCGTCTGGCGGGACGACGTGGCGGCCGTCCCGGGCGGCCTCATCGCGGACGGCTGGCTCTCCGCCTTCCTCGACATGTCGGCGCGACTCTTCCACTTCCCGGACGACACCGTGCGGCCGGCCAAGCGGGATCCGACCGGCGGCGGCGTGCGGATCGGCTTCGCCGACGCCTACCCGGGGCTGGTGATCTCCGAGGAGTCGCTGGAGGAGCTGAACCGGCGGCTCCCGGCGCCGCTTCCGATGGACCGGTTTCGACCGAACGTGGTGGTCCGGGGGGCCGGCGCCTTCGCCGAGGACGAGTGGCGCTCGGTGCGCGTGGGCGAGGTCGTCTTCCACGCGGCCGGTCCCTGTGCCCGCTGCGCGACCACCACGGTCGACCAGGCCACCGCGGAGCGCGGCAAGGAGCCGCTCCGGACGCTGGCGACGTTCCGGAAGCAGGGGGACCAGGTCATGTTCGGCCAGAACGTCGTCCACGCGGGCCCGGGGCGGATCCGGGTGGGGGATTCGGTGGAGGTGCTGGAATGACGAGCGGGGACACCGGCACCGGGGGCGCGCTGGATCCCGCCGACTGGGACGCCTTCCGCCGCCTGGCCCACCGCATGGTGGACGACATGGTGGACTGGCTGGAGACGGTGGAGGAGCGGCCCGTCTGGCGGCCGGTTCCGGCCGACGTCCGCGAGCGCTTCACCGGCCCCGTTCCCCGCGCGGGAACCGATCCCGAGGCGGTCTACCAGGAGTTCCGCGACTTCATCCTGCCGTACCCGACCGGCAACACCCACCCGCGCTTCTGGGGCTGGGTGCGGGGCGCCGGTTCGCCGCTCGGCATGATGGCCGACATGCTGGCGTCGGGCATGAACCCCCACACCGGCGGCTTCGACCAGTCGGCCACCTACGTGGAGAAGCAGGTGATCGGCTGGCTGGCCGAGCTGATGGGGCTGCCGCCGGTCTCGAGCGGCATTCTCGTCTCCGGCTGCTCCATGGCCAACCTCGTCGGGCTCTCGGTGGCGCGGATGGCCAAGGCCGGCTGGGACGTCCGCGCGGAAGGCCTCCAGGGCGAGGACGCGCCGACGCTCGTCCTCTACGCCTCCCGCGAGACCCACTCCTCCATCCAGAAGGCGGCCCGGCTGCTGGGCCTGGGCGACGACGCGTACCGGCGGATCGGCGTGGACGTGGCCCACCGGATCGATGTGCCGGCGCTCGAGGCGGCGATCGCCGCCGACCGGGCGGCCGGGGCACGGCCCTTCTGCGTGGTGGGGAACGCGGGCACGGTGAACACCGGGGCGATCGACGACCTGGAGGCGCTGGCGGACCTCTGCGCGCGGGAGGGGCTCTGGCTCCACGTGGATGGCGCGTTCGGGGCGCTCGCCGCATGGAGCGATCGGCTCCGGCCGCGGATCGCCGGGTTGGAGCGGGCCGACTCGCTCGCGTTTGACCTCCACAAGTGGGGCTCGCTCCCGTTCGACGTTGGATGCGCGCTGGTCCGCGACCCCGTCGTCCACCGGGGCGCCTTCGAGATCGCGCCCGAGTACCTGGCCGAGCGGCCGCGGGGGGTGGCGGCCGGCGGCGCCACCTACTCCGAGCTCGGCGTCCAGCTCTCTCGCCGGTTCCGCGCGCTCAAGGTGTGGATGGCGCTGAAGGTCCACGGCGCCGACGGCATCGCCGCCTCGGTGGAGCGGAACGTGGACCAGGCCGCGCGTCTGGCCGCCGCGATCGAGGCGCACCCGCGGCTGGAGCTGGCGGCGGCCGTGCCGCTCAACATCGTCTGCTTCCGGTACGTGGCGCCGGAAATCCCGCCCGAGCGCCTCGACGCGGTGAACGAGGAGATCCTGATGCGAATCCAGGAGAGCGGCGAGGCGGTCCCCTCCTCCACCCTGATCGGCGGCCGGTTCGTCCTGCGCGCGGGGATCGTGAACCAGCGGACGCGCGACGCGGACGTGGACCGGCTGGTGGAGCTGGTGGTGGAGACGGGGGATCGGGTGGTGGGGGAGGGGTAGGCGCCGCGCGGGTTGAACTTCGTCGCGTGTGGTGGCATTTGTCGAATGGGTCTTTAACCATCGACGACGGGTCGTCCTGATGAATCGCTCCATCCACAGAGACCATGCCATACGCTTCGGGGCGCTGGCACTGATGGCAGCCGCGTTCGGCTGCGACGGCAGTCCGAGCGCCCTCGACCGGAATCCGCCCGAGATCCGGATCGTGTTTCCGGCCGCGGGGGAGTACGACCGGGACGGCGACGGGCTGGTGGACGTCGAAATCGAGTTCACCGACCCGGTTCACCGGACAACGGTCTCGGTGGAGACTTCGGGGGCGCTGGGTCCGGGAGGACGGGGAGGTACCGATCTGCTCGAGGCGTTCCAGGAGGTCGAGTGGAAACAAACCCGCCTGGTGCTCGAAGAGACCACCGGGGCGCTCCTGCCGAGCGGTTCGATCCAGATCGTGGTCCGGGCCACAAACCGGGCCGGGAGCGAATCAGTGGCCTCGCGGACGGTCGAACTGCCGGCAGGGGTCCTCCACACACGGCTGCCCATTCCCATGGCGGAATTCAGCGACGCGCTGGGGATCGTGATGCTTCCGGACGGCACCCGCGGGTTCGTGCCCCTGCGCGACGGTCGCCTGGTTTCGTTCGATCCGTATGAGGTGAAGCTCGAGCGAGCGGTGAGCGAGGTCTTCATCAGAGACATGGTAACCGGGGTCTACCATCCGACGACAAAGAAGGTCTACATCGCCAGCCTCAGCCCCTTCATCTACGTGTTCGACCCGGTGACAATGAAGTTCGAAGGGTGGATCCAGGTCTCGGATAAGAGCATCGGGATCGAGTTGGCGCCGTCGGGGCTGCTGTACGTGGCGCTCCTGGCAAATGCCTTCCAGGCCCTGGTAGAGGTGGTGGATCCGGTCGCGGGTCGCAAGATCCGGCGCCTCGATCTGGGATACACGGACCTGGAGAATCCCCGCAATCCGGGGCGGATCGGGACCCCGCGGATTCCGCCGGAGGGGGACCGGCTCTACATCCCGCTGGGAGTGGACCCCTTTGGGTTGCTCGTCGTGGACCCCGTATCTGGCGAGACCAGGCAGATCATCGACATTCACCCCTCGCCGCTGAGCCAGGGGAATGCGCACGATTCGGCGATGGATCCCGATCGTCGACGGTTGTACCTGACGGAGGCTTCCGGCCTGACCGAGGTCGACATCGACGAGAATCGGATGACCCGCCGGATCGAGAGCTCCGGATACCGGTTGAGATTCGTGAGCCTCTCCCCTTCGGGGCGGCGTCTCTTCGTGTCGAGCCTGGGGGCTTCCACCGGGGACTCGTCGGAGTCCTGGCTGGTGGACGTCGATGCGTTCACCATCGTTGCGCGATTCACGGTGGAGAGTGATCTGCGCTATGGCGGGGAATACCGCTCCGTCTTCCGGCCCGATGGACAACTGGTGTTCGTAAATCACGGGGAGGATATCGCGGTCTACCTGAATCGGGAGCCATGAGGTCCGCGCTCGCCTCATGGACGATCGTATCGTCCGGTGATGATCTCGCCTGACCGTCTCCACGCCGCTGCGAGCCGGGACCAGCGATCCGGTCGAGTCCGGTCATCCCCTCCTTCCGGGACTATGCAGGCCCGGCGCGCCGATGACCGCGTCGACGATCGACTTCTTCAAGGGCTCGACTCATACCGGTACGCCACGCCCACCTCGAGCGACAGGTAGTTTTCGCAGGGGAGTGAGCCGTCGGTGTCGGGTCCATACGCCCGAGAGCGCCAGCCGGACCGTCGCCGTCTCACCGATCAGGCGGGCGTGCCCGATTCCGATCTCCGCGGAGTGGAGGTCGAAATCCCATTCGGCCGGCTCGGGGCGGCACTCGAGTTCCGGCCCGCAGTGGACGAGAAGGCCGGAGCCGCCCCCATCCCGGAAGCGGTAGCCGAGCGTGAGGTGGACGGGACGCTCCACGCCGACGCGGACGGTTGAACCGACTCCGGTGGGACTGCCGAGGCTGGAATTGACCGACCCCGAGCGTACGAGCCGCGCCTCGATCGACTGGATGCTGGCGCTTCCCCCGCTCTCCTGGGCGGCGAGCGGGCCGGCGGCGGCCAGCACCATGGACGCGAGAATCGCCAGACGCGAGCCGACGGGATCGCGGAGCGGATTCGCGGTAGGTTGAGCGCCTGTCGTCATCATCGACCCGCTGGAATCATACCGCACCGGCCGGGGGGAATCCAATCTCTCACGGACCGGGCTCCATGGAGGTGCCGCTTGAGATCCGCGCTCTTCACCACCGTCTTCACCGTTCTCGCCACGGCCCCCGCCGCCGCCCAGGTTCTCGAGACCCCGCAGGGGCCGGTCGAGTTCATCGGGCTCCAGCACCGGACGGCGGAGGAGGTGCGGGACACGCTCCGCGCGCTCCGGCCGGACCTGACCCTCCACTCGCGGGAGGTTCGCGACGTGCTGCGGGACGAGCTGGGATTCGCCGAGGTGGCGATGGCCGGCTTTCGCGGGTTCGGTCTGCCGGAGGGGTACTTGACCATAACCGTGGTAGAACCGGAGGAGGCGGACGGGGTGCGGTACGCCGAGCCGCCGCCGGACTCGCTGCCGCCGGTCGAGGCGTGGGCGGAAGCCTACGCGCTCTACCCGGACCAGCATTGGGCGTGGCCCTACGCGCTGGCGGGGATCGCCGAGGCGCCGGAGGCGCCCGACGACACCAGCGTGCCGGCGGTGCGGGGGTTCCTGGCGGCGCACACGGCGCCGGCGGAACTGGAGCGGGCGCTGGTGGTCCTCGAGCGGGACCGGAATCCGATCAACCGCTCCATCGCGGCGGCGATCCTGACGTCGTTCCCCGAGCGCGACGCGGCGTGGCACGCGCTGGTCCGCGCCGTCCGCGGCCACGGCCCCGACGACGCCTCGCGCGCCATGGCGACCATGGCGCTGGCCGCGATGGTCAACCGGGGCACGAAGACGGTCGACTGGACGCCGGTGGCGGACGACCTGCGGGCGCTCCTGGACGGGACCACGCTCTTCGCCCTGCCGCAGGTCCTGACGCTCCTGTCGCGGTCCCGCGTCGACGCGGAGCTGGCCGACGAGCTCCTGGCCGGCGGCGGCGAGCTGGTGCTGGCCCACCTGACCATGCGGGTCCCCAGCACACGGACGCGCGCGATGGACGTCCTGGAGAAGCTCTCCGGCGGCGTGAGCTACGGCACCGAACCTGCCCGCTGGCGGGCCTGGATCCAGACCCTGTGACCGACCGGGCGACCCCGCGGCGGCACGCCGAGCGCGGCACCGCCGACCGGGCGGCCGTGAACGCGATCCTGGACGAGGGGCTGGTGGCCCACGTGGGGGTCTCCCTGGACGGCCAGCCCGTGGTGATCCCCATGGGCTACGCGCGGGACGGCGACCGGCTGATCCTGCACGGCTCGGTCAAGAGCCGGCTCATGCGCGCGCTGGCCAGGGGCGCCCCGGCTTGTGTCACCGTGACGCATCTGGACGGCGTGGTCCTGGCCCGCTCCACGTTCCACTCCTCCATGAACTACCGCTCGGCGGTCGTGTTCGGGACGGCGCGGGCCATCGAGGATCCAGCGGAGAAGCGCCGCGCGCTGGAGATCCTGACCGAGCACTTGATCCCCGGCCGGGGCGCGGACGCCCGCGGTCCCGACGACGGCGAGCTGGCCGCCACGATGGTGGTGGAGCTCTCGATCGAGGACGCCACCGCCAAGTCGCGCGGCGGCCCGCCGAAGGATCGGAAAGGGGACGAGCGGCTCCCGATCTGGGCGGGTGTGGTGCCGCTGGCGATGGAGCCGGGAGAGCCGGTGACGGCGCCCGACGTGCCTGCCGGGATGGTCGTGCCGGCGTACGTCCGGGGGTACCGCCGCCCCGTCTGACATCGGCCGTCCGGCCGTTACGCGGGCGGCGACTCCGGCGGCGTCTCACCCTCCACCAGCGCCACCTGCCACAGCCCCACGTCCCACCAGCGTCCCAGCTTGAACCCCGCCCGCTCCAGGACCCCTGCCTGGCGAAACCCGCCGCGCTCCAGGAGCGCCACGCTGGCCGGGTTGGGGAGCGTCACGATGCCGACGGCGCTCCGGTACCCGCGGTCCCGGAGCTCCCCGAGGAGCGCCTCGCGGAGGGCGCCGCCGATCCCGCCCCGGCGCTCGCCGGGCGCCACGTAGAAGGACGCCTCGGCGGTCCAGCGGTAGGCCGCGCGGTCGCGGAAGCGGCCGGCGGAGGCGTAGCCCGCCAACCGCCCGGCCCGCTCCGCCACCAGGAACGACCATCCCTCCAGCGCCGTCCGGATCCGCGCGGCCATCTCCGCGGCGTCGGGCGGATCGATCTCGAAGGAGATCGGCGTCTCGCGGACGATCGGAGCGTAGATCTCGAGCACCGCCGCCGCGTCGGACTCCCGGCCCGGCCGTATGAGTAGATTCTCCCGGGAGAACGCTCCGCGTGACACGCGGATCAGCCTAGTCCGGAGGCCGCTCCGGAAGCAATTCGACCGGATCCCGTCCGGCATTCGTCATACCATCCCGGCGGTTCGCCGCTCCGGACCGCCATCGACTGCGCCCAGCCAACCGCCGGCGGCGGGACCGTCGGGCCAGACGGGTGTCCAGGGTAGTCTGGGCCCCGTATGCCGAATTCCTTTCGCATCTCGCTCCCGATCACCGCCGCCGCGATTCTCCTCGCGGCGCCCGCGCTGGCTCAGAACGGCGGCGGGGCCCCGAGCCGCGCCGACTCGCTGTTCGCCGCACGCGCCTTCGCCGACGCCGCGCTCGCCTACCAGGCGGAGGTGGCGGCGGACCCCGGCGACGGCCGCGCGTGGTATCAGCTCGGCCATGCCCGGCAGCAGTCGGGGGACCAGGCCGGCGCGGCCGAAGCGTGGCGGCGGGCCGCCGGCCGCGGGTTCTCCGCCCCTTCCGCCTGGTACAACGCCGCCGCCGCCCACGCCGCGCTCGGCGACACGGCCGCGGCGCTGGACGCCCTGCAGGCCGCCGCCGACCACCGGTTCCTGGGGGTACAGCTCCTGGACGCCGACGACGACTTCGCGGCGCTCCGCGGCTCCGCGCGATTCGAGGACATCCGGCTCCGGATGGAGCGGGAGCGCTTCCCCTGCCGGTTCGACCCCGTATACGATCAGCTCGACTTCTGGGTGGGGACCTGGGACGTGTACCTGCCGGGGAATCTGCCGGCCGGCCGGAACATCCTGACCGAGGCCTACGGCAACTGCACCATCGTGGAAGAGTGGGCGGACTTCCAGGGCGGCCGGGGCACCAGCCTCAGCTTCTGGGAGCCGGCGCTCGGCAAGTGGGTCCAGCGGTGGGTCGGCGACAACGGCAACGTGGTCCACCTGGAGGGGAACCTGGTGGACGGCGCCATGGTGCTGGTGGGCGAGGTGACCGGCGCGGCCGGCGTCGTCACCGGCTACCGGATGACCGTGACCCCGAACGATGACGGCACCGTCCGGCAGGTGGTCGAGACCTCCGCCGACGCCGGCGCCACCTGGCAGGTGGGGTTCGACGGTCTGTACGTGCCGGTCGAGCGCTCCGCCCGCGCCGCCCGCTAGATTTCTACAAAGAAAGTTGTTGCAACCGGAACGCCCCGCAGGGCGTTTGCGGACCGACGCGCCGCCGATCCGCGCGGCCGACCCTCTCCGACTGCTATGGAGGCCCCCGTGACCCGTGCTCCCGAGCTCCTGGCCCTGGTGGCGTTCCTGGCCCTCGCCGCGCCGATCCTGGGGCAGACCGCATCCTCGCCCGCCGCGGCCCGCGCCGACTCGCTGTTCCGCGCCGAGGCCTGGCCCGAGGCGGCCGCCGCCTTCGAGGCGATCGTGGCCGGCGATCCCGACGCCGGCGCCGTCTGGTACCGCCTGGGCTACGCCCGCTACCGGACGGACGACATGGCCGGCGCGGCCGAGGCGTGGGAGCGCTCCGCCGAGCTCGACCACAACGTGGCCCCGGCCCATTACAACGCCGCCTCCGCCCGCGCCCGGCTGGGCCAGACCGACGCCGCGCTGGACGCGCTCGAGGCCGCCGCCGAGGCCGGGTTCATGGGGTTCCTCCAGTTCGACACCGACGAGGACTTCGCGCCGCTGAAGGACCATCCGCGCTTCGCCGCCATCCGCGGCCGGCTGGAGGCGAACCGCTTCCCCTGCCGGAGTGATCCCGTCTACGGTCAGCTCGACTTCTGGGTGGGGACCTGGGACGTGTTCCTCCCCAACGGCATCCAGGGCGGCCGGAACGTACTGACCAAGGAGTACGGCAACTGCACCATCGTCGAGCGGTGGTCCGACGTCCGCGGCGGTGGTGGCACCAGCCTCAACTGGTGGGACCCGTCCATCGGCAAGTGGGTGCAGCGCTGGGTGTCCGACACCGGCTCCCTGGTCCAGATCGAGGGGAACCTGGTCGACGGCGCCATGGTGCTCCTGGGCCGGACGATCTCGCCCGCCGGTGAGATCACCGACTACCGGATGACCGTCAGCCCCAACGAGGACGGCAGCGTGCGGCAGCTGATCGAGACGTCGCCGGAGGGCGAGGGGAACTGGACGGTGGGGTTCGACGGGCGGTACGTGCGGGTGGAGGGGGAGGAAGGAGGGTAGCGGACGTCGCTCTTCTCGAGCCTCACTCCCGGTTCAGATACACGTCCAGCACACCGTTGTACCGCGTGCCGGTCCCGATCACGGCCGGGACGAAGACGAGCCGGCCGTCGGGGCGGAACCGCAAGGCCGAGCCACCGTTGAGCATCCCCGGATGAGAGAACCGGGCGATCACCAGGCGACCCCAGCCATGGCGACCTTCCGTTGAGAGAGGCGAGGGACAAAGTCTCCGCCCGGCTGCCGAGTTCAGCCGAAAGGATTGAAATGCGCCTCGTGCTGGAGGCCGTGCCGGTGTCCTGAGCGGCGGCCGCCGCGTTGCCCGCCCCCCACCCCTCCGCTAGCCTTCCGACCCATGCCCTTCGAGCCCGTCCTGACAGAGACGCCCGACCCCCGGCCGGCCGCGGCGCGGATCGATCTGCCGCTCGTGTCGCTGAACCGCCCCGGCGTGGAGCGGGAGGAGATGGAGGTGGACGTCCTGATCGTGGGCGGTGGGCCGGCGGGCCTGGCGTGCGCGATCCGGCTGTCCCAGCTCGCGGCCGAGCGGGGCACGGAGCTCTCGGTGCTGCTGCTCGAGAAGGCGGCCTCCTTCGGCGGGCACCAGGTCTCCGGCGGCGTCATGGACCCGAGCGCGCTGAAGGAGCTCCTGCCGGACGTCGACCTCGATTCCATCCCCGTCTCCACCCCGGTTGAGAAGGACGCGTTCTGGTACCTGACCGCGGGCCGGAAGCTGACCGCGCCGATCGTTCCCCCGATGTTCGTCAACAAGGGCAAGCGGATCGTCTCGCTGTCGCAGGTCTGCCGCTGGCTGGCCGAGCGGATGGAATCGGCGGGCGGTGTCGACATCTTCGCCGGCTTCGCCGCCGACCACCTGCTCTACGAGGGCGACCGCGTGGTCGGCGCCCAGACGCGGGACCAGGGGGTCGGCAAGGACGGCGAGCCCAAGTCGAACTACGAGCCGGGCTACGACCTGAAGGCGAAGGTCACCGTGATCTGCGACGGCGTGCGGGGGAATCTTACAAAGGAAGTTGTACGCAGACTCGGCCTCGAGGGGGACAACCCGCAGACGTACGAGACCGGGGTCAAGGAGATCTGGCGGGTGGATCCGGCGAAGCACCGCCAGGGGACCGTGGTCCACACGGTCGGCTGGCCGCTCTCGGCCGACGAGTTCGGCGGCGGCTGGATCTACCACCTGCCGGACGGGATGGTGTCGGTCGGCCACGTGGGCGGCCTGGACGCCTCGGACCCCTTCTTCGACCCGCACCGGAAGTTCCAGCAGTGGAAGACGCACCCGGCGGTCCGC
>CAZUIY010000238.1:0-4744 GCA_964619975.1 uncultured Gemmatimonadales bacterium | reverse complement strand
GATCGACCGTACCGCTGGACCGTTCGTCGGGCGCGCGCTGGGCCTCACTCCATTCGTGGTAGCGCTCGCCGCCCTCGCGTGCGCGGGCGGGCCCCGCCCCTCCGCCGAGCCCGCCGCGGCCGGCGTCGACACCGCCGCGGGAACGATCACGGCGGCGGAGGTGCACCAGCGGATCGCGGCGCTCTCCCACGACTCGATGATGGGCCGGGACACGCCGAGCCCGGGCCTGGAGTCCGCCGCCCGCTACATCGCGGGCGAGTTCGCCGCCTTCGGCCTGGAGCCGGCGGGGGACGACGGCACGTTCATCCAGCGGTATCCGCTCCAGGTCCGGTCGCTGGACACGGGCACGGTCCACTTCGGCACCGTGAACGCCGCGGGGCAGGACAACCGGATGCTCCGCCACGGAGTCGACTTCTTCGCCTCCGCCGTGGCCGGCCGCGAAGGCGTGGACATGGCGCACGCCCGGTTCCACTGGGTGGGCTCCGGCGACGTGCCGCAGACGGAGCTCCCGCACGGCGCCCTGGTCGCCACGGCCGTCCCCGGCGGCTACGACCGGGACTGGCGGAACGCGGTGTCGCGCGCCCGCCGGGCTGCCCAGGCGGCCGGAGCGACGGCGCTCCTGGTGGTGCTCGGCCCGGAGTTCGACGGGCCGCTGATGGAGCGGATGACGGCGGCGTACGGCCGCCCCCAGCGCGCGCTGGTCGACCCGGGGGAGATCGCCGTCTTCTTCGTGACGTCCGCCGCGTGGGCGTCGATCCTGGAGCGCGAGGGGATCTCCGCCGCCGATCTGCCGGATTCGCCGGCGGAGCCGGTCGTCTTCGAGGACGTCGAGGCCCACTTCGCGGCCACCGTCCGCGTGGACGAGGAC
This sequence comes from uncultured Gemmatimonadales bacterium, assembly GCA_964619975.1. Lineage (GTDB taxonomy): Bacteria > Gemmatimonadota > Gemmatimonadetes > JACCXV01 > JAHWKZ01 > DATLFF01. The sequence continues at coordinate 3,876 of CAZUIY010000238.1, read as the reverse complement.
GCGAACCCGCCGAACGTGGTCGGGATCCTGCGGGGCGGCGACCCCGCGCTCCGCGACACGTACCTCGTGATCAGCGCGCACATGGACCACGTCGGCGTGGGCGCGCCGGACGCCACCGGCGACTCGATCTACAACGGCGCCGACGACGACGCGTCGGGGACCTCCGCGCTGCTCGAGGTGGCCCAGGCGTTCGCCGCGCTCTCCGATCCGCCGCGCCGCTCGATCGTGTTCCTGGCGGTCAGCGGGGAGGAGAAGGGGCTCCTCGGATCCCGCTGGTACAGCGAGCACCCGACGGTCCCGGTCGAGTCGATGGTCGGCAACATCAACGTCGACATGATCGCGCGGAACGCCGCCGACTCGATCGTCACGATCGGCATCCGCTACTCCTCGCTGGGGCCGCTGGTCCAGCGCGTGGCGGCGGAGAATCCCGAGCTGGGGCTGGCCGTGATGGACGACCCGTGGCCGGAGGAGCGGTTCTTCTTCCGGAGCGACCACTACAACTTCGCCCGGCTGGAGATCCCGGCGCTCTTCTTCTTCGCCGGCGTCCACGAGGACTACCACCGGCCGTCCGACGAGGTGGATAAGGTCGACTCCGGCAAGGCGGCCCGTGTGGCGCGGCTGATCTTCCGGACGGCCCATGCCGTCGCCGAGTCGGTGGAGCCTCCCGAGTGGACCGAGGCCGGGCTGGCCGAGATCCGGGCGCTGACCCGATGAACGCCCGGCACCTCGCCCTCGCCCTCGCGGCGGGCGCACTCGCGCTCTCCGCGCCGCCGGCCGCCGCGCAGTCTCCGGCCGGGGAGGAGGAGGCGCGCGCCATCCACCTGCTCCAGCGGGCCACCTACGGCCCCCGGCCCGCCGACATCGCCGAGGTCCGCGCGATCGGCATCGCCGCCTGGCTCGACCGGCAGCTCCACCCCGAGCGGATCGACGACGCCGGGTACGAGCGGGTGCTGGAGTGGTACCCCTCGGCCACCCTGCCCATCCGTGACATGTATTCGACGTACCTGATCCCGCGGGACCGCCGCGGCGCGATGATGATGGACGACGGCGCGGCCATGGAGGAAGAGCGGCGGGCGACCCGGCGCAGCCCCGGCGGCGGCGACATCCGCGGGGTGGCGCGGGTGATCCCCGAGCTCACCATGGCGCGGGTCCAGCGGGCGGTCCTGTCCAAGCGGCAGCTCGAGGCGGTCCTGACCGACTTCTGGTTCGACCACTTCAACGTGAACGGCTCGACCGGGCAGGCGCGCTGGCTGGTGGCCGACTACGAGCGGAGCGCCATCCGGCCCCACGTGCTGGGCCGCTTCGAGGACCTCCTGCTGGCGACCGCCTCGCACCCGGCGATGCTGATCTACCTGGACAACATGCGGAGCGTGGCCGAGGGGGCGACCCTGCGCGGCCGGCAGGGCGGCGTCAACGAGAACTACGCGCGCGAGCTGATGGAGCTCCACACGATGGGCGTGGAGGGCGGCTACACGCAGGCCGACGTGGAGGCGGTGGCCCGCGCCTTCACCGGCTGGACGATCGATCTGCACCGGCCGGCGGTGCCGCCGGGGCCGAGCGGAGACGAGAAGCTGGACCGCCGCCGGCAGCGGAACTATGAGCGGACCCTGCGGGATCCCGACGCGGGAAAGGTGGAGTTCGTTTTCCGGCCGGAGCTCCATGACATAGCCGAGAAGACGATTCTCGGCGTGACGTACCCGGCGGGACGCGGCATCGAGGACGGCCGCGAGGTGATCGCGGCGCTGGCGGCCCACCCGGCCACGGCGCGGTTCCTGGCCACCCGTCTGGCGCAGGCGTTCGTGGCCGACGACCCGCCGCCCGCGCTGGTGGAGGAGCTGGCGGAGACGTACCTGCGGACGGACGGCGATCTGCGCGCGGTCACCCGGGCGCTCTTCACCTCGGAGCGGTTCTACGACCCGGCGCTCCGCGGCGCCAAGGTGAAGACGCCGTTCGACCTGGTGGTGAGCGCTCTCCGGATGACCGACGCGCGGCTCAGGGCCCAGTCCGGCGGCATCGTCGGGTTTCTCACCACGGCCGGCGAGCGGCCGTACTCGGCCGTGCCGCCGACCGGCTACCCGGAGGCGGGGTCCGAGTGGATGAACGGCGGCGCGCTGATCCAGCGCGCGGAGTGGGCGGCCGCCCTGGCGGCGGGCGGACACGACGGCGTGACGGTGAACCCGGTGGCGCTGACCGGCGCCGGCGACCCGGTGGACGGCCTCCTGGAGCGGTTCCTGCCGGGGGTCGACACGGCCCGGCTGGAGTCGATCGTCCGGGAGCGGGTGGCGGGCCTCTCCGGCGGCGAGCGGGCCGCCGCGGCGCTGGGGCTGATCCTGGCCTCTCCCGAATTCCAGTCGAGATAGGCGATGTCGATCAGGACCATACCCCGGCGGATGTTCCTCAGGCAGGGAGCCCTCGCGTTCCTGGCGATGGGGTTGCCGCCGGCGTTTCTGACCCGCGCGCTGTTCGGGCAGGTCCGGGCCGCCACGCGTGGGAAGACCCTGATCTGCGTCTTCCAGCGCGGCGCCGTGGACGGCCTGAGCGCGGTGGTCCCGTTCGGCGATCCGGGCTACTACGCCGCCCGGAGCTCCATCGCGCTCCCGGCGCCCTCGCGCGCGGCGGACGGCGGGCTGATCGACCTGGACGGCTTCTTCGGGCTGCATCCGGGGCTCTCCGACCTGGCTCCCCTCTGGAGCGATGGCGAGCTGGCGATCGTCCACGCCTGCGGCTCGCCGCACCCGACCCGCAGCCACTTCGAGGCCCAGGACTACATGGAGTCCGGCGTCCCCGGAGACGCCCGCCGCTCCGACGGGTGGCTGAACCGGGCGCTGGCCGAGACGCGCTGCGGCGACTGCGCCGGACGCACTCTGGCCGACGGCGCCGCCCACGAGGCGGATCACGCCACTGGCCAGGCGGGCCTGGCCGGCGCCGCCGACGCGCTCCGCGGCGTGGCGATGAGCGCCGAGCTGCCTCTGGTTCTCCGCGGCTCGGAGCCCGCCCTGGCGATCGCCGACCTGGCGCGGATGATCGGCGGGGGCGGCGGCAGCGACGCCTTCACCGCGCTCTACGAGGGGGCCGGCGGCGATACGATCGCGGGCGCCGCCCGGGAGTCGGTCTCGGCGGTGGAGCGGCTCCGCCGCGCGGACCCGCTCCAGTACCGGCCGCGCGCCGGGGTCACGTACCCGCCCGGCCGCTTCGCCCGCGCGCTGTCGCAGGTGGCTCAGCTGGTGAAGGCGGACGTGGGCCTGGAGGTGGCGTTCGTCGACATCGACGGGTGGGACACGCACCGGGGGCAGGGCGCCGCCCGCGGGGTCCTCGGCGGGCTCTTCCGCGACATGGGCTCGGCGCTCCGGGCCCTGCACGACGATCTCGGCGACCGGATGGAGGACGTCGTCGTCGTGACGATGTCGGAGTTCGGCCGGACGGTGGAGGAGAACGGCACCGGCGGCACCGACCACGGCCACGGCAACTGCATGATGGCGTTCGGCGGCCCGGTGGCCGGCGGCCGCATACTGGGGGACTGGCCGGGCCTGGACCGCGACGCGCTCTACGAGGGCCGCGACCTGGCGATCACCACCGACTTCCGGGACGTCTTCGGCGAGATCGCCGCGCGCCACCTGGGGGCCGCGAGCGCCGACCGGATCTTCCCCGGCTACGCGCTGGACCCCGCCCGCCGGCCCGGCGTCCTCCGGGCCTGAGATCCGCCGGGTCAGGCGGCTTACGCCGCCGCCCCCTCCCTGCCGCTACCCTTGGAACGAGCGAACGAACTCCGTTTCCGAGAGGCAGAAAGAGGAGGATCCCATGGCAAAGCTGGATGGAACCCGGGTCGCGATCCTGGTCACGAAGGGCTTCGAGCAGGTCGAGCTGACCGAGCCCCGC
>CAZUIY010000237.1:0-5085 GCA_964619975.1 uncultured Gemmatimonadales bacterium | reverse complement strand
GCGTGACCTCGGACAGACCGTGTTCCCGAACGTCGAGGGCACCGCGGTCACCCTGACCAACGGCGCGGAGATCCGCCTGGTGGACGCCAACGTCACCGACAGCGACTCCGATCCGACCGAGGACTGCAACATCATCCGCACCCAGCACGTGTTCGTGGCCGAGGTCCGTACGGCCGGCGGCGAGCTCGTCTCGGGCGCGAAGGTCAACTGGGATCTGAACATCTCCGAGAACGGCACGATTTCGCTCGAGTGCCCGGAGAACGACTTCGTCGATCCCGACGACGACGTGGGCTGCACCGTTCCGACCCTGCCTGGCAACACGGGCACGATCGTCGACACCGACGATCCGGACCTGGATCCGGCGGTCGCGCGTTCGGGCCTCGCCCCGGCGTTCAAGATCGACAGCCGCAGCGCCGTGACCTTCACCAACGACGCGTCGGCCAGCCTCTCGCTGGGCGGCAACACGGTGACGGTCGGCCGCGGTCAGACGTGGATCGTGATCACCTCGCCGGTCGAGGGTGTCACGGACCTGATCGTCTCGTCCAACGACGTCCCGACCGATGACCCGAACTGCGCCGTCACGAGCCCCGGCACGCAGGGGTCGGACTGCGACAAGCAGTTCGCCATCAAGCGCTGGGTGAACTGGGACATCAGCGTCCACGAGATCGACTGGCCGTGGACGGTGGACAACATCAACACCGATCCGTTCGACGATGGCACGAACCCGAACCCGGTCGCGATCGGCCCGAGCGAGATCCGCGGCGACCTCACCGGCGCCATCGCCGACGGGGCCGAGGTCATCAACGTCCTGAACCGCTCCGAGGACGTCTGCGGCGGGCCGCTGAACTCGAACAACTCGAACGACGACACGCGCACCGACATCCCCGGCGTCCAGTGCCAGCTCACGGCGAACTGGACCGCGTTCATCGGGGTGGTGGCCCGCCTGCGGGCGGACTCGCCGTTCAACTTCGGCCGCGGCATCATGGAGTGGGACATCACCGACGACTCCCCCGACATCGATTTCTGGGGTGAGGACGGCGGCGACGGCGACAACGTCGGCTCCGAGGCGCGCAACGCCGAGAACAACGGCCCGACCGACAACGAGTACACCGTCACTCTCCCGGCCCGGAACCACGCCGAGGTGGAGTTCGACGCCAACAACAACATCTTCGACGGCGGCATCCTGAACCTGCTGCCCACCGAGGACGAGGACGACTTCATCGGCTGGGGCCTGGTCGAGGTCCGACTGGATCCGACCACCTACTGGTGCGACGACGTCGACAACGACGGCGACTGCCAGCCGGGCTCCTCGGTCGACTCGTTCAGCACCGCCTACCAGCGGCTGCTGAACAACACCGTCGACAACCGGAACACGATCCGGGTTCAGTTCTTCGACATCTTCGGCGAGGTCTGCGGTGAGCTCGAGTTCACCAAGATCTGGCTTTCGAGCCGTCTGATCGTCGTCAAGAACACCCCGGATGCGACTCTGGTGTCCCGGAGCTTCACCGCCGGTGGCCCGCAGATGACTCCGACGTCGACCACGCGTCCGCTCAAGACGCACACCGTCCAGGTCGGCCAGGGCTTCAGCTACACGGTCTCGGCCATCTCGGTGGGTGACATCGCGTCGGAGAACGTCCGCATCACGGACACGCTGCCGCGCTTCGGCGCCCAGTTCACCAACGATGCCGACGATCCGGATCTCGGCGCGCCGACCATGCGGAACGGCTCGCGGGCCTTCCGCTTCGATCGCGACCGTCCGACGTTCGATCCGCGCGCGATCGTGTACGCGATCGACGACGACGACAACTCCGCGGGTGACCAGATCAACACCTGCATCCGCGGCGACGACAACTCGACCATCGGCAACTCGTACGTGGTCCCGCCCGCATGCACGGGCATCACGACCGACGCCGGCTCCGTCGAGAACGCCCGCACCGCGGCCATCGCGGCCAGCACGGCGGGTGACCAGGTCGTCTGGATCCAGTGGTTCGACGACCGCATCTCGCGCGGCGACGGCGAGCCCGAGGATTCCGTCGAGATCTTCCTGACCGCTCCGAGTGGCTTCTACGGCCTGAGCGGCCGGCCCAACGTTCCGGGCACGTGGTGCAACATCGCCACCGTCACGGACGGGCCGGAGAACCTGCTGACGGACGATGAGTTCGAGTCCTTCGACGCCGACACGCTGTGTCACCACGTCGTCCAGGCTCTGCTCGACGTCCGCAAGACGGCCAACGACGCCGTCGTCGCGGCCGGAGACACCACCAGCTTCACGGTGGCCGTCTCGAACGGTGGCTCAGCGGCGCTGACCAACGTGGTCGTCGCGGATACGCTGGACGCCGCCTTCGGGCCGATCGACGCCGACAGCGTGACCGTTCACATGACGGGCGTGGCCGCGCCAACCGTCACCACGCTGGCCGATGGCCGGCAGGTGTTCTCGGTCACGATCCCGAGCCTGGCAGCCGGCGGCGGATTCGTGGATGTCTTCACGGTCCACGTGAGGACGCCGAACACCGACGGCGTGTTCTGCAACCGGGTGACCGCACGCGCCACCACGGGCGGCGGACAGGCGCTCGTCGAGACGGACCTCGCCTGCATCACCACCACGGTGGCGATCGAGCTCGACCTCTCCAACGAGGACGGGTTCATCGACGCGGGCGGTCAGTTCCAGTCGAGCAAGGAGATCTTCTCGGTCGGTGAGACCGGCGACGACTTCGTCTACCAGATCACGGTGGCGAACCGGAGCGCGAACCTCACCGCGACCGGAGTCTCCATCACCGACCTGGTTGCGCCGAACACCGGGATCTTCGTCTGCACCGACATCCTCCTGGTGACCAAGGGCTCCACTTCGGGCTGCGCCGCGGCTGGTACGTCCAGCTTCACGTGGACGATCGGCACGCTGCTCCCGGGTGAAGAGGTGTTCCTGCAGTTCGAGGCCCTCGCCCTGAACGACGGCAACGACGTGAACCGTGCGATCCTCAATGCGGACCAGCTGAGCACGCCGGTCCCCGACGAGGAGCCGACCACGATCACGCCGTAACCAAGAGGCCGCGCCCAGAAGGGGCGCAGAACAGGAAATCGGGGGGTGGCTCGCGCCGCCCCCCGATCTTCCGTATACTGGATCCGGGCACGCCAGACGTTTTCGCGGAGGTAGGATATGAGGAAGTTTCTGACCACCGTGGCCATGGGGATCGTTTTCACGTTCCTGGCCGCGGATGTGAGCTTGGCCCAGACCCTGCACCGGAGCCTCGAGCTCTCGGGCATGGCGGGCATCAGGCGGTATGACGAGGACGTCGTGTTCCTCGACTCGGGATGGGTGGCGGGTGGGAAGCTCGCATGGTTCCCGCACGCCAACATCGGCGTAGAGGGCACGGTCAGTTTCTCCAAGGCCGCTTTCGTAGAGAGCGACCCGAGCGACGACATCGGTGACGAGATCGACGACATCTTCTCGGGCGCCGACGTCAACGTGTGGGAGGTCCGCATCGACGGGGTGTACCAGTTCCTGTACGACATGGACCAGACAGTCGTCCCGTACTTCTCGGCGGGCGTGGGCCAGCTGGTGTTCGACGCGGATGACGTCGACGGGGCCGACGACGGCGTAGTGGACGAGCCGGCGACCAACCTGACCTGGGGCGGCGGGCTGAAGATCTTCTTCAGCGACCGCTTCGCCCTGCGTCTGGACGCACGCGACAACGTCGCGCTGGTGGAGCGCCACGCGCTCGGCAGCGTGATCGGCGATCAGAAGACGTTCCAGGCCAACAACCCCGAGTTCCTGATCGGCTTCACGATCGGGATCGGCGGGTCGGATGAAGGCTTCGGGGTCCGGGACTCGGACTTCGACGGCGTTCCCGACCGGGACGACCTGTGTCCCAACACGCCGCGCGGCGTCATCGTGGACGAGACCGGATGTCCGGTCGACTCCGACGGCGACGGTGTGCCGGACGGGCTCGACGCCTGCCCGAACACGCCTCAGGGCGCGATGGTCGACGAGCGGGGCTGCCCGCTGGACAGCGACAACGACGGCGTCTACGACGGCCTCGATCGCTGCCCGAACACCCCGGCGGGAGTCCAGGTCGACGAGACCGGCTGCCCGATCGAGGTGGATGAGCAGGAAGCCTGCCTGTCCAATCAGGGCTGGTACACCGGTGACGCGGCGGTCTCCGTCGACGGCCGGATGTGGGTGAAGTTCGGCGCCACGCGCACGGTCGCCATGAACGAGCTCACGCAGATCGGTGAGTACCAGGGCGTGCCGGTGTACGCGCGGTCGGACGCTCAGCGTCCGTACCGGGAGGTTCTGCTCCCGCTGTGCTCGCCGGCGAACACCTACCAGCCGTACCGGCTGGAGAGCGAGGTCCGCGGCACGACCGGATTCATCCGGAACTAAGCACCAACGCACCAACGGCACGACGGCGCGGGGCCCGGAACACGGGCCCCGCGCTTTTTTTGTGCCCCCGGGAGGGCCCGGCACCGGACCGGTTCGAGGGCGGCGGGGTAGACACGGGGGACGGCCCGCGCGCTATATTCGGGGATCGACGGGACCGCGATACCGACGAACCAGGAGGAAGCGACATCGACATGAAGAGCGTGCGCGTGAGATCGGGTGTCCGCCTGGCCGGCCTTCTGGCCCTGGCCGCGGCCTTCGCCGTGCTGCCGGGCGAGGCCCGCGGTCAGACGCTGTTCGCGCTGGGCGAGACGGCTTCGCTGGACTTCTCGGGAACGATGCCGGGAGCGGCGTACCACGCCCCCGGGAGCGACGAGGTCTACATCCACGTGGCGGTCGACGAGCGGCAGCTCCGCGTGATGCGCGGCGAGCGCGTCCTCCACCGGTTCCCGGTGGCGGTCGGCAAGGGGTACTTCTTCCGTCCGCCCGACGCCCGCCACGACGGCTGGCACTTCGAGACGCCCCACGGGGTCTTCTCGGTGGGCCGCAAGGAGACCGACCCCGTCTGGTACGCCCCCGACTGGCACTTCCTCGAGAAGGGCCAGGCCGTGCCCCCCTCCGACAGTCCCCGCCGCTACTTCCCCGGCGAGATGGGCGACTACGCCATCTACCTCGGCGACGGCCTCGCCATCCACGGCACCAAGATC
>CAZUIY010000236.1:0-2082 GCA_964619975.1 uncultured Gemmatimonadales bacterium | reverse complement strand
CCACGGCGTGCTGTAGCGGTCGGTGAAGTAGGGCCCGAACTCGGCCAGGTAGTTCCCGCTGGGGCCCAGGTGGTTGTAGACGACGTCCAGGATCACACCCAGTCCCCGGACATGGCACGCGTCGACGAACGCCGCGAGCCCGTGGGGGCCGCCGTACGGGTCGTGAACGGCCCACAGGGCGACGCCGTCGTAGCCCCAACCGTGGACGCCGGGGAACGCGTTGACCGGCATGAGGGACACGGCGTCCACGCCCAGCTCGACGAGGTGGTCCAGCCGGCCGACCGCTGCGTCGAACGTCCCCTCGGGGGTGAACGTGCCGACGTGGATCTCGTAGAGGACCAGATTCTCGAGCCCGATGCCGCTCCAGCCGGGATCGCTCCAGCGGAAGCCGGGGTCGACCACCGCCGAGGGGCCGTGGACGCCGTCGGGCTGGGCCCGGGAGGCGGGATCCGGAAGGGGCTCGCCCCCGTCCAGGCGATACCGGTAGCGGGTGCCGGGGGCGACCCCGTCGGCTGTGCCCCGGTGATAGCCGCGGTCGAGCGGCTCCAGCGGCACGGTGGCGCCGCCACCCTCCGCGTCGATCACCACCTCCACCCGCTCGGAGTCCGGCGCCCACACCAGGAAGTCGCCGCGGCCGTTCCCCAGGTACGTGGCGCCCAGGCGGGCACGGCGGGAGGGAGCGCGGGTCGAGCGGGGAGCGGTGGCCATCGTCACGCGGCGTCCGCCGGGGGCGGACCTCCCTCCGGTTCGCGCTTCAGGAACACGGCCCCCAGGGCCGGCATCGTCAGGACGATCGAGTGGGGCCGGCCGTGGTACGGCACCGGGTCCGTCTCGACCGTGCCGAGTGAGCCCCAGCCGCTTCCGCCGTACGCGCGGGCGTCCGTGTTCAGGATCTCGACCCAGCGGCCGGGCTCGTCCACACCCACCCGGTAGTTGGCGCGCGGCACCGGCGTCAGGTTGAGCAGCACCAGCACCCGCTCGCCGCTCCGCGACCGCCGGACGAACGCCAGCACGCCGTTGGCGGCGTCGTTCGCCTCGACCCATTCGAACCCGTCGGGATCGAAGTCCAGCTCGTGGAGCGCCGGGTAATCGCGATGAACCCGGTTCAGGTCCCCCACCAGATGGCGGAGGCCGGCGTGGCCCGGCTCGTCCAGCAGGTGCCAGTCGAGGCTCGAGTCGTGGCGCCACTCGGTCCACTGGCCGAACTCGCACCCCATGAACAGGAGCTTCTTGCCCGGCTGCGCCCACTGGTATGCGAGCAGGAGCCTCAGCGTGGCCCGCTTCTGCCACTCGTCCCCCGGCATCTTGGCCAGGAGCGACCCCTTGCCGTGCACCACCTCGTCGTGCGAGAGCGGCAGCATGAAGTTCTCGCTGAAAGCGTACACCATGCGGAACGTCAGCTCGTGGTGGTGCCACTGGCGGTGGATCGCCTCCCGCGAGAAGTGCTGGAGCGTGTCGTGCATCCACCCCATGTCCCACTTCATGCCGAAGCCGAGGCCGCCCAGGTACGTGGGGCGCGAGACCATCGGCCACGCGGTCGACTCCTCCGCGATCGTCTGGACGTCGGGGAACTCCCCGTAGACCGCCTCGTTCAGCCGCCGCAGGAACTTGAGCGCCTCCAGGTTCTCCCGGCCGCCGTGCTCGTTGGGGATCCACTCGCCGGCTTCGCGCGAGTAGTCGCGGTAGAGCATGGAGGCGACCGCGTCGACGCGGATCCCGTCGGCGTGGTAGGCGTCCAGCCAGTGGATCGCGCTCGAGATCAGGAAGGAGCGCACCTCGTGGCGGCCGTAGTTGAAGATCAGGCTCTTCCAGTCGGGGTGGAACCCCTCGCGCGGATCGGCGTGCTCGAACAGGTGCGTGCCGTCGAAGTACCCGAGCCCGTGCTCGTCGGTCGGGAAGTGGCTGGGGACCCAGTCCAGGATGACGCCGATGCCGCGGCGATGGAACGCGTCGATCAACGCCATCAGGTCCTGCGGCGTGCCGTAGCGCGAGGTGGGCGCGAAGTAGCCGGTGGTCTGGTAGCCCCACGAGCCGTAGAACGGGTGCTCCATGATCGGCAGCAGCTCCACGTGGGTGAAGCCG
>CAZUIY010000235.1:0-7982 GCA_964619975.1 uncultured Gemmatimonadales bacterium | reverse complement strand
CCGGAAATGCCGGAGCCGGACACACTCTGAGGAGGTCGCCATGTTCAACCCCGTAACGCCCCTCCGCCGGGCGCTCCTCGCCGTTGCCACGATCGGTCTCGCCGCGTGCGGAACCGAGAGTGACTCCATCGGCCTTGGCTCCGACGAACCCGCCACCACGACCCTGAACGGCGTCAACCTGGTGGCGATGACCCCCGGACGCACGCTGGCACCCGCCAGCGGCGATTTCACCATGGTGCATCCAAAGAATGGCGCCTCGATCCAGACAGGCGACGCCAGCCTGACGGTGCTGCCTGGCTCCGTGCCCAACGGCACGAAGATCACGATGACTCCCCTCAACAACGGCTACGTCGAGTTCCAGTTCGGGCCGAGCGGGCTCCAGTTCAGCTCGCCCGCCGTCCTGACGATATCGGCGGCCAAGGCCAACATCTCCGGTCTCGACAAGGCCCAGCTCAAGATCGCCGGCGCCAGCGATTCCGGGGACGACTGGCAGGTGATCGGGGGGACGTACGACCCCGTCTCCGACACCGTCACAGTCGAGATCCACCACTTCTCGCGATACGCCCTCTGCATCGAGTAGACCCCCCTTCCGGGTTTCCGCGTCACGCCGGCCGGCGTGGCAAGGGTCGAACTGTGAGGAGGGAAGGACTGGATGCCTGAGGACTTGACGAGAACACCGAGAGAGGCGATCGCGAGAGCAGAGGCGGTTGCCCGGTCGGAACGGTGGAGCGACGCCCTGGAGGCGTACGCGGACGCCGTCCGCATCGCTCGCGGGAAGGATTCCGAGTCGGCCGCCTGCGCGGACGCACTGCGCGGCGCCGCGGCGATCCGGATCCGGATGGGCGAGTGGCAGGAAGCGACCCGGGATCTGGCGGAGAGCCGCCTGGTGGCCGAGAGGATCGGCGACGATCGCAGGGTGGCCCTGGCCGAGAACGCCCGCGGCGTGCTGGAGTTCGAGCGCGGCGCGTGGACCGAGGCGGCCCGCCGGTACACGGCGGCGCGGACCCATGCCGGAGCCATCGAAGACGTCTCCCTGCTGATGCGGATCGAAAACAACGAAGGCGCGCTCTGGTCGGCTCAGGGAGACCGCGAGCGGGCCGAGGACCATTTCCGCCGGGCGCTCCGATATTTCCGGGACACCGGCCAGGATCCCTGTGGAGCCCGGGTGATGAACAATCTCGGCATGCTCCTGACGGAGCGCGGCGAGGAGGACGAGCCCGAGAGCTTGTTCGACAAGGCGCTCGAGGACTGCAAGCGCCACGGCGATCTCGCGCTGGGGGCCACGGTCATGATCAACCGGGCGCGTCTGGCGCTGAAGCGGGACGATCCGATGCGGGCCCACGCGCTGGCCACGACCGCAGCGGCGTTCGCCGAGCGGCTGGGGAACGGCCCCATGGGGGCCGACGCCGTCTGCCTTCTCGGCGCGGTGGCACGGTCGGAGGGCCGCCACTTCGAATCGGAACGCTACCTCGACGAGGCTCTTCGGCGTAGCGCCGCTGGACAGGCGCCGCTGGCCGAGGCCGAGACGTGGGAAGAGATCGGGCAGCTGCGGTTGGACATGGGCCGGGAGGACGAGGCCGTGGAGGCGCTGCGGCAGGCGCGCCGCTGCTGGCTGGCCCTGGGGGCGGAGAAGGAGGCGGAACGGCTGGAACGCACTCTGCGGGCGAGCGCGGTCGCCCGGTGAGAATGGAACGCACCATCGATGGTGGAGACGGCGATGCCTGCCACAGGGGCGGATCGGACCGTCTCCGGGGAGAGGGGAAGCTTCCTGGAGGTCGCGGTGAATTCCACTTGGAAGACGTGCCGTCTCGGGCTGGTGCTCGGGGCGTTGATCGGCCTGATCGCGTGCGAAGGGCCGGGCCCGCTGGAGTCGGGACCGGATGCCCTGCCGGAAGTCGAGGGGCGTCAGGCGGCTCCGGCCGGCCTGCTCGGCCTGCTCGGCTCCCGCGGCCGTCCGGTGCGGCTGGTGGAGGTGCGGGAGGGAGAAACGCTCACCAACTCGGACGGTCGTCTCACGGTTCCCATCGGCGCGCTGCTCGAGGACATCCTGATCACGCAGGCTCCCCTGACCGACGGAACCCTGGGGTTTCGCTTCGGTCCCAACGGTCTGAGATTTCTGCGGCCGGCCGTTCTCACCATCTCCACCGTGAAGGCGGAGCTCTCGGGCGTCGATCCCCGGCGGCTGCGGATCGCCGTCGCTTCGGACGACGCGGAGGACTGGCAGGTGGCGGGGGGCATATACAGCCCGCTGACGCGGACGGTCACCGTGCCCGTCCTGCACTTCTCGCGGTACGCCCTCTGCATGGAGTGACGGGGATCCGATGATCGCGATCCCTCTGCCCATTCTGGTCCAGCAGGCGAAGGACGCCCTGCGGGACGCCCGGTGGGAGGTGTCGGAGGCGCTGGCCGCCACCGCGCTCCTGCGGGCTCCCATCCGCGGACTGGCTCCGGAGCACACCGAGCTACTCAACGCCCTGGGCGCCATCGCCTTCGAGCGGGGTCAGCTGCGCGACGCCGAGCGGTGGTTCGAGCAGGCCAGTGACGCCGCCCGGTCCATCGGGTACGGGCCGGGCGAGGCGTCGGGGCTGGTGAACCTGGGGGCCGTGGCGAACGTCCGCGGCGAGTTCCCCCGGGCGCTCGAGTCCTACCATCGCGGCCGCTGGGCCTTCCACCGGGTCGGCAACCGGACCGGGGAGACCCGCGCCCTGAACAACATCGGCATGGTCTTCGCCGACCTGGAGCGCTGGCACGGGGCGAGCCGGGCGTATCGCATGGCCCGCGCCATCGCCGTGGAGCTCGACGACCACGGGCTGGTTGGCCTGATCGCCCTGAACGCGACCGAGGTGCACATCGCCGCCGGAGAGCTGGCGGAGGCGCGCGAGTCGTGCGACGAGGCGGTCGAACGGCTGACGCAGGCGGGCGACAAGCTGGGCTCGGCCGAGGCGTACCGCTTCTACGGGCAGATCTTCCTCCGGAGCGGGAAGCCCGCCCTGGCCGAGGCGCACTTCGAGCGCGCGGCCCAGCGGGGTCGGGAGCTGGGGGCGCCGCTGACCGAGGCGGAGGCGCTCCGCGAGCTGGGCCACCTGCACCTCTCGCGCGGCCGCCACCGGCGGGCGCTGGAGGCGCTGGCGCGGAGCCTCAAGCTCTTCCGCGGCCTCGAGGCCGCCCACGACCTGGCCGACCTGCACGGCAAGATGGACGACCTCGAGACCCTGATCGTCCGGCTGGTCGAGCGGCTGGGCCGCCAGGTGGAGGAGAACGGCGGGGCATACCTCTACGGCCACTCGGCGCGCGTCGCGGAGTACGCGGTGGCGATCGCCTGCGATCTCGGCTTCGAGTCGCGCGAGATGAAGGGGATCCTGGTCGCCGGGTACCTGCACGACATCGGCAAGCTCAGGGTCGACCCGGCCATCCTCTCCAAGGAGGGGCTGCTGACGGAAGAGGAGAGGGAGCAGGTTCGACTCCATCCGGAGTACGGCGTCGAGCACCTGGCCCAGTTCGAGCTTCCGTGGGACGTCGAGGCGATCGTCCGCGGCCATCACGAACGGTTCGACGGCACCGGTTATCCCGACGGGCTGGCGGGGGAGGAGATCCCGCTTGGAGCCCGGATCCTGCTGGTGGCCGACGTGTTCGATGCCCTGACCACGGCCCGGCCCTACCGTCAGGCGTGGAGCCGCGACCAGGCCCTCACCTATCTGACCATGAGCGCGGGCACGCTGGCGGACCCGGAGATCGTCGAGTTGTTCGTCGAGATCGCCCGGCGCGAGGCCTACGGTCCCGACGAGGTGGCGCTCCGGACGAACGCGCCGCGGGGGATGCGCCCCGAGGAGCTGGCGGAGGCCTTCGCTTCGCTGCCGCACCCGGAGGACGATTTCCTCGCGCCAGCGGAATCGAGCCAGCGCCAGGCCTGACGCGCCCCAGGCGCCGTTTCGCCGCCGTCCCGTTCGGGACATATTGACCCCATGGCAGGGCCGCCCGACATCGAGAACGCGAGGGAGGAGATCGTCCGGGTCGGGCGCCGCCTGTGGGAGCGGGGCCTGGTGGGCGGAGCGGAGGGGAACGTCAGCGTCCGGCTGGACGCGTCGCGGATCCTGACGACGCCGTCCGGGGCCTGCAAGGGGTTTCTGGCCCCCGGGGATCTGCTGGTGACCGACCCCGACGGCGGGGTCCTGACCGGGCCGGGGCGGCCCTCCAGCGAGCTCCGGATGCACCTTCGCATCTACCGCCTGCGGCCGGACGTCGGGGCCGTGGTACACGCTCATCCCCCCACCGCCACGGGCTTCGCCATCGCCGGCCGCGCGCTGGACGACTGCGTGGTCCCGGAGGTGATCGCGACCCTGGGCCGCGTGCCGGTGGTCCCCTACGGCACCCCCTCCACCGACGAGCTTCCGGACCGGATCGTCCCGTACGTGGCGACCCACGACGCGCTCCTTCTGGCGAATCACGGCGCCGTGACCTACGCCACCACCCTCGCCCGCGCCATCGACGTGATGGAATCGATCGAACAGGCGGCCCGCTCCATGCTGACGGCCCACCTGCTGGGGTCGGTCCACCGGCTGTCGCGCGGCGAGGTGGACCGGCTGATGGCCGTGGACGCCTACGGGACCCGGCCGCGGAACACCGGGTGCTCGGTGACGGCGCCGGAGCCGCTGGCGGAGCGCGCCTACGGCCCGGCCGGGGCGGCCGAACCCGGCGAAGAGGCCCTCCGGGCGCGGATCGCCGATATCGTGCAGGACGCGCTGAAGGGAACGCCCGCGTGAGCCCCTCGAACACCGCGCTCGTCACCGACTCCACCGCGTCGATCGACGTGCTGGCCCCCGGCTCGGCGTGGACGGTGGTGCCGCTGGAGCTCGAGATCGACGGGCGGCTGTACCGGGAGGGCCCCGACCTGACGGCCGAGGACTTCCACCGCCTGCTGCAGGAGGCCAACGCCCCGCCCGCCACGCTGCCGCCGTCCGTCGAGACGTTCGTCGACACCTACCGGCGGCTGCTGGAGACCGCGGACCGGGTCCTCTCGATCCACCTGGCGGGCGAGCTCAGCCAGACGGTGGAGCACGCACGGGAGGCGGCGGCGCGCGTGGACGGGGGGGAGCGGGTCCACGTGCTGGACTCGAGGCTCGCGGGCGCGGCGCTGGGGCTCGTCTGCCTGGAGGCCCAGGCGCGCCTGGCGGCCCGCGAGGATCCGGCCGAAGCGGTCCGGGGCCTCGAGGAGCTGATCGAGCAGACGCTCGTCTACTTCTCGGTGTACACCCTCGACTTCCTGTACTGGGGCGGCAGGCTCGAGCGGATGCCCCGGCCGGACTCCAGCTCGGCCGAAGACCGGCCGATCCTGCGCCTCAAGGACGGGCGGCTGGCGCTGGTCGAGCGCGTGATCGGCGAGACGACCCGGGTGCAGCGGATGGCGGAGCTGGTGGAGGAGCGCCACGGGCCGGACGAGCCCCTGGTGGCGGTATGCGTGCACGCGGGACCGCGGGGCGAGGACGCCGCCCGGAAGCTGGAGCAGCGGATGCGGACGGCCCCGAACGGCGCGGAGACGATCTGGCTGCGTGCGCCGCTCGGTCCGGCGCTCTGCGCCCACACGGGGTTCGACGTGTGCGGGATCGCGGCGTACCCGCGATCGATGTCGCGGCTGGAATGACCTCCGGCCGATCAGCCGGTCGACGCCCCGCTAGCTCTCCAGACGCTTCACGTGCCGCTGGAGGCGCGACTTCTGCCGGGCGGCGGCGTTCTTGTGGATGACACCCTTGGTGGCCATGCGGTCGAGCAGACTCTCGGCGGTCCGGAGCGCTTCGACGCCGGAATCGGTGGACTCGGCCTGCCGGACCCGCTTGATGGCGGAGCGGATGCGGGTGCGGTCGCGCCGGTTCCTCTGGCGGGCCTTCTCGCTGGTGCGGACCCGCTTCTCGGCGGATTTCACGTTCGGCACGGTGACTCTCCGTAATCGGGGATGGATGGACCGGCTTCCTGAAACGGTTCGAACAGATAAAGATACCGGCGCGGCCCGGTCCGGGCAAACCCCCGCGAGCGCTTTGCCGCGCCGTCCGGGTCGGGGTAGCTTGCGGAATCGCACCCACGACGTGCCGTCCCTCTCCAAAACCCATCTGATCCCGGTGCCGACGTGATCGAATCGCTCGTCTATCTGTTGCCGCTGCTGCTGTTCTCCGTCATCGTCCACGAAGTGGCGCACGGCTGGATGGCCGAGCGGTGGGGCGACCCGACCGCGCGGATGCTGGGCAGGATCACGCTGAACCCGCTGCCCCACATCGACCCGTTCGGCTCGATCCTGGTGCCCGCGTTGCTGCTGGTCTCGGGCTCGGGGGTGATCTTCGGCTGGGCCAAGCCGGTCCCGGTGACGCCGGAGAACTTCCGCGACCGGAAGATGGGCGACATCGCGGTTTCGCTGGCCGGGCCGGGGTCGAACGTGCTGATCGCCTTCGCGCTCACGGCCATCCTGGCGGTGATCGCGACAGTGACGGGAGACGTGCCCCGGACGGTGTGGCTTTTCTGCAGCTACGGCATCTTCCTGAACCTGATCCTGGCGGTGTTCAACCTGATCCCGATCCCCCCGCTGGACGGCTCCCACGTGGTGGCGGCGCTGCTGCCGCCTCCGATGGCCTACGCCTACCGCTCGGTGGGGCAGGTGGGGCTCCTGATCCTGCTGGGGGCGCTGTTCCTCCTGCCGGGGGCGTTCAGCCTGGTGTTCCTGCCGGCCCGCCTGGGCACGAGCTTCCTGCTGAACCTGGCCACCGCCCTCGGATGAGCGCCGGCCGCGTCATGAGCGGGATTCAGCCGACGGGCGAGATCCATCTCGGCAACTACTTCGGCGCGATCGAGAACTGGGTGCGCCTTCAGGACGAGTACGAGTGCTTCTACTCGATCGTCGACTACCACGCGATCACCATGCCGTACGACACGGCCGACTTTCCGCGCGTGATCGAGGGCGCCGCCGTGTCGCTCCTGGCGGCCGGGCTGGACCCCGACCGCTGCACGCTGTTTCTCCAGAGCGAGGTCCCGGAGCACACCGAGCTGGCGTGGATCCTGACCACCCTGGCGCCGCTCGGAAACCTGCAGCGGATGACCCAGTTCAAGGACAAGAGCGGCGGGGACGACACGGCCTCGATCAACGCGGGGCTCCTGATATACCCGGTGCTCCAGGCGGCGGACATCCTGGTCTACAAGGCCGACCGGGTGCCGGTGGGCGAGGACCAGCTGCAGCACCTGGAGCTCTCGCGGGTCCTGACCCGGCGCTTCAACAACGCCTTCGGCGACACGTTTCCCGAGCCGAAGCCGCTGCTGACCGAGGCCAAGCGGATCGTGGGGCTGGACGGGCAGGGCAAGATGTCGAAGTCGAAGGGGAACCACATCGGGCTCCTCGACGATCCCGAGACGATCCGCCAGCGGATGTCCACCGCCTTCACGGACCCGCAGCGGCTCCGGCGCACCGACCCCGGGCGCCCGTGGGTCTGCAACGTGTTCTCGCTCCACCACCACTTCTCGGACGCGGACACGATCGCGCGGGTGGACCGCGAGTGCCGCTCGGCGGAGCTCGGATGCTTCGAGGACAAGCAGCTTCTGGCGGAGAACATGATCGAGTTCCTGGCGCCCATGCGGGAGCGCGCGGCCGAGCTGCGGGCCCGGCCGGAGCGGATCCGCGAGATCCTGGCCGCCGGCAGGGAGACCGCCCGCAGGGTGGCGGCCGAGACGCTGGGCGAAGTGCGGGAAAGGATGGGGCTGTGGCAGGCGAATCGGACGGCGCGCACACCGTAAGGCTCGAGTCCCTCGACTTCGAGGGCCCGCTGGACCTGCTCGTCTATCTCGTGCAGAAGAACGAGGTGGACATATGGGACATTCCGATCGCGCTGATCACGGAGCAGTTCATGGCGTACGTCGACGCCATGACGCCGGAGCGGCTCGAGGCCGCCGGGGACTTCCTGCTGATGGCGGCCACGCTCTTGAGGATCAAATCCCAGATGCTCCTGCCG
>CAZUIY010000234.1:0-2476 GCA_964619975.1 uncultured Gemmatimonadales bacterium | reverse complement strand
GCGCGGGACTACTTCTTCGACTCGGCGCTCAAGGGGTGGTTCTTCAGCACGTTCCTGAACGTGGTGCCGATCGAGCGCGAGGAGGCGTCGCTGGCGGGCCTCCGGCTGGTCCGCCGGATTCTCGAGAACGGCGAGTCGGTGCTGATCTTCCCCGAAGGCACGCGCTCGCGGAGCGGCGAGATCCAGTCGTTCAAGCCCGGGCTCGGCCTGATCGCCTGGGAGCTCGGCGTGCCGATCGTGCCGGCCCACATCGCGGGGACCCACGAGGCGCTGCCGGTGGGCCGCTCCGTGCCGCGCCGGCGGGACCTGACCGTGACCTTCGGCGAGCCGCTCCGGATGGGGTCGTACGCGGCGGACGGGACCACGCCGCGGGACGAGCTCTACCGCCGGATCGCCTCCGACGTCCGCGCCGCCATTGTCGCGCTCGGGGAGACCGCCGGCGACGAGGCCGCGCCCGCCCGGTGAGCCGGGCGGCCTTCTTCGACGTCGACGGCACGCTGGTCGACAGCGACATCGTGCGCTACGGCGTGGAGATCCGGACGGCCGACAAGGGCCGCGCCGGACGGTTGCTGTGGACCCTTGGCTTTCTGCCGCGGGTGCCGTGGTACCTGGGCCTCGACGCCGTCAGCCGGGCCGCCTTCCAGCGCTCGTTCTACCGCCTGTACCGGGGCATGCCCGCCGACGAGCTGGAGGCCCGGGCGCGGGCCCTGGTGGTGGAGTACGTGCGGCCGCGCCTCAGGCCCGAGGGGCTCCTGCGGCTCCAGCACCACGCCCGGAAGGGCGACCGCGTGGTGCTGGTGACGGGCTCGGTGGAGTCGATCGTCCGGCCGCTGGCCGACGAGATCGGCGTCCGCCACGTGCTGGCCCCGCGGCTCCGCGTGGAGGACGGCGTCGTGACCGGCGAGCTCGAGGGGGAGCCGCTGGCCGGGCCGCGGAAGGCCGAAGCCGTCGGGGAGTTCGCCCGCGAGCACGACATCGACCTGGCCGAGTCCTTCGGCTACGGCGACAGCCTGGACGACGTGCCGATGCTCCGCGCGGTCGGGCGGCCGGCGGCGGTCAACCCGGGCCGGCGGCTGCGGGAACGGGCGGAGGCGGAGGGGTGGGACATCCTGCGCTGGCCGGCGGCCGCGTGAGCGCCGGGGCCGTGAGCGCCGGGACCGCCCCCGCCGTCCGGTACGTCCGGAGCATCCCGCGCTGGCTGGCGGCGAAGGCGGCCGCCCGCGTCTGGTCCGGAGCCACCACGTCGCGGCTGGCGCCGGTCGAGCTGGGGGAGGTGGCGCCGCCGGCGCTCCCCGGCCCCGCCTGGGTCCGCGTCCGGCCGCTCCTCTCCGGCATCTGCGGCTCCGACCTCGCCACGATCGCCGCCGAGGGGAGCCCCTACTTCTCGCCGCTGGTGTCCACCCCCTTCGTCCTCGGCCACGAGGTGGTCGGGCGGGTGGAGGAGGTGGGCGCGGACGTCTCCCGCATCGCGCCCGGCGACCGGGTGGCGCTCTCGCCGCCGCTCCACTGCGCCGTCCGGGGCATCGACCCGCCGTGCGCCATGTGCGCCGCCGGCGAGACCGGCCACTGCCGGAACGTCACCCGCGGGGCGATCGCCGCCGGCATCCAGACCGGCTACTGCCGCGACACCGGCGGCGGCTGGAGCGGCGCGCTGGTCGCCCACGAGCTCCAGCTCCACCGCGTGCCCGACGGGGTGACCGACGAGACCGCCGTCCTGATCGAGCCCTTCGCCTGCTGCCTCCACGCCGTGGAGCGCGCGGAGCTCCAGGACGACGCCACGGCCCTGGTGATCGGGGCCGGCACGATCGGTCTCCTGACCGTCGCCGCCATCCGCGCCTCCGGCTCCGCGTGCCGACTGATCGCCGTCGCCAAGTACGACCACCAGAAGGAGGCCGCGCGGCGACTGGGGGCGGACGAGGTGGTGGCGCCCGGGGGCGGCATGCGGGAGGAGCTGGCGCGGCTCCTGGACGTGGAGCTCCACGCGCCCGAGATCGGCCCCCCCACCGGCATCGGCGGCGCCGACGTCACGTTCGACTGCGTGGCCAGCGGCCGGACGCTCGACGACGCCATGCGCTTTACCCGCGCCCGGGGCGCCGTTATCGTCGTCGGGATGCCGGGGGTCCCGGGCGGCGTCGACTGGACCGCGATGTGGCACAAGGAGCTGGACGTCCGCGGCTCGTACACGGCCGGCGAGGCGACCTTCGCCCGGGCGGTCGAGCTGGCCACGGAGTGGGACGACCGGCTCCGGCCGCTGGTCGGCGCCGTCTACCCGCTGGAGCACTGGCGCGATGCCGTCCGCGCCGCCATGGACGCGGGCTCGCGCGGCCTGACCAAGGTCGCCTTCCGCCCCTGAGCCGGCCGAGCCGCCGACCCCAACCGCCCGACTGGAGCCGCGGATGAAGTACCTGACGTACAGCGGCAACACCCTGGTCGACGTCGACCTGCCCGACTCCGCCACCGTCTTCTATCCCCCGCC
>CAZUIY010000233.1:0-5679 GCA_964619975.1 uncultured Gemmatimonadales bacterium | reverse complement strand
GCCGGTCGCCCCGTGAGGTTCGCGCTCGCCGCGGGGACCCTCTGGTGGCGCGAGGTGGTCCGGTTCTACCGGGACACCGCGCGCGCCGTCTCGGCGATCACGACCGGGGTCCTGTTCTGGCTCCTGTTCGGGTTCGGCCTGGCGGGCTCGTTCGTGCCCGCCGGAGGGTCGGGGGGCGCCGGGTCGGTGGAGTACCTGTTCCCCGGGGTCATCGTGTTCGTGGTGCTGCTGACCGCGATCGTCGGCACGTTCTCGCTGATCGAGGACCGCCGCCAGGGGTTCCTGCAGGGCGTGGTGGTGGCGCCGGTGCCGCGATCGGCCATCGTGCTGGGTAAGGTCATGGGGGGCGCCACGATGGCCACGCTCCAGGGGCTCCTGCTGCTGCCGCTGGCGCCGCTGATGGGGATCCCGGTGAGCGCGCCGGGGCTGCTGCTGGCGGTGGCGGCGATCTTCGCGGTGGCGTTCGCCCTGACCGCGCTGGGGTTCCTGCTGGCCTGGAGCATGGAGTCGATCCAGGGGTTCCACGGGGTCGTGAACCTGCTCCTCATGCCGCTGGGGATCCTGTCGGGGGCGTTCTTCCCGGTCGCGGGCGCGGCGGACGGCCTGGCGGTCGTGATGCGGCTGAACCCCGTCACCTACGGCCTGGCGGCCCTGCGGCACGCGCTCTACGCCACGCCCGGCGTGGAGCCGATCGACGCCGGCCTCGCGTGGGCCGTCACGCTGGCGTTCGCGGGGGTGGCGTTCGCCGCGGCCACGTGGGCGGCCCGGAGGTGATCGGATACCACGACCTGCCGCTGGTCAACGCGCTCCTGAACACGACCACGGCGGTCCTGCTGGTGACGGGCTACCGCTTTATCCGTCGGGGAAACGTGCCGGCGCACCGGCGGTGCATGGGGGCGGCGGTCGCCGTGTCGGCGGTGTTCCTGGCGTCGTACCTGACGTACCACGCCGAGGTGGGCTCGATCCGCTTCACCGAGACCGGCTGGCCGCGGCCGCTCTACTTCACCGTGCTCCTGACCCACACGGTGCTGGCGGCGGCGGTCGTGCCGCTCGTCCTGGTGACGCTGGTGCGGGCGCTACGCGCGCGCTTCGACCGGCATCGCCGGATCGCCCGTTGGACGCTGCCGATCTGGCTGTACGTCTCCGTGACCGGGGTCGTGGTCTACCTGATGCTGTACGTGCTGTTTCCCTCCGCCGAGATCGGCTGAGGTCTCAGGCCAGAATCCGCAGGGCCTCCAGGCCACGGCTGTAGAACACGTTGGAGCGGACCCGCCAGTGCCCGCCGCTCTTCTCCCAGACAAGCAGATGGTTCCCGTGATCCTGGGTGCTCCGCTGGCCGTCGTGGTCGGCATGGAAGGCGATCCGGTAGCGGCCGATGTCGTGGGCCACGTCGCCGGTCGGGTACAGGTTGATCCGGTCCGGGTCGAACACCACGTTGAGTCCGGGAAGGGAGAAGATCCTCTCCCACGCCTCGACCACGTTCTCCTGACCCCGGATGGAGTCACCGTTCGGCGGGATCAGGACGCAGCGGTCGGAGAGGAGCTCACGCAGGCCGTCGAGGTCGTGCGCCACCACCGCCCGGTTCCAGGCCCGGCACTGGTCGCGCACCCGGTCCTCGTCCTTGTTGAGGGTCGTCCCGCGGATGGCCGGTTCTTCCTTGTGGAGGAGTGAGGTCACCATCGGATCGTCCTTTCGGGGAGCGGGTGTCGGTCCGGTCTGACGCCGTCGTCCCGAATCGTAACGAAGGGCGGGCGCGATCTCCGTTCGGCGCCTGACACGTCCGTGTTTTTTTTCGTCGAAGCGTCAGCGCGTCAGGCGGCGGCCGACTCCCGCGGCGGCGGCGGCTCCGATGGCCGCGCCCAGGGCCACCCAGCGCCGGTTTGTGGTGAGGGCCAGGAACAGGCTCGAGTCGCGCGAGCGGTCCCCGAAGATGCCGCGCGCGCCAGCGTCCCGTTCGTCGTCCCGCGGGACCTCCAGGTTGTCCTCCCGGTCCGGGCTCACTTCGCTCTCCGTCTGCTGGGCCTCCCACCCGTTGGCCGCCAGATACCGGTCGGCCAGCCCCGGAAAGAGCTTGTTCCCGAGGATCGCCTGATACACCGGCCAGCCCACCCAGACCTCGCGCCGGTCGTGCTCGCTGGCCCACACGATCGCCTCCGCCGCGACCTCCGGCTGATAGATCGGCGGGACCGGCTGCGGATGTCGCGGCAGCTTGCTCCGGCTCCAGGAGAACTGGGGAGTGTTGAGGGCGGGCAGGTGGACCATGGTGAGCCGGATGTCGATCCCGTCGTGAAGCAGCTCGGACCGGAGTGAGTCGGTGAACCCGCGCAGCGCGTGCTTGGCGCCGCAATAGGCCGACTGGAGCGGGATGGCGCGGTAGGCGAGCGCCGAGCCCACCTGGACGATCGTGCCGCGGCCACGGGGACGCATCCGGCGGAGCGCCGACTGGGTGCCCCAGACCGCGCCCAGGTACGTCACCTCGGTGGCCCGGCGGTACTCGTCCGCGCCGATGTCCTGGACGGGGGCGAAGACGGTCGCCATCGCGTTGTTGACCCACACGTCGATCGGGCCCAGCTCGTCCTCCACCCGGATCGCGGCGGCCTCCACCTGGTCGTGGTCGGCCACGTCGGTGGGGATCGCCAGCGCCTGGCCCCCGCGCGCGGTCACGTCCCGGCTGGCGCCTTCGAGGCCCGCGGCGCCGCGCGCCAGGAGCGCCACCCGGTCGCCGCGCCCGGCGAACGCCCGGGCGGCGGCGCGTCCGACTCCGCCGGACGCGCCGGTCACCACGACCACCCGGCTCACGGTGATCTCCGCCGGGGGGTCGAACCGCGGGGGCGCTTCAGCTGCGGGACAGCGCCTCCTCGTTCACGCCCTCTTCGAGGAGCCCGCCCTCGGCCACGTCGGTCAGCTTCTCGTCGGCATCGGCTTCCTCGTCGAGCGTCGTCTCGAGCAGGTCCTCGCAGTCGTCGAGGTCCAGCGCGTCGGCCCAGGCGACGAGCGTGCCGTACGTGGCGATCTCGTAGTGCTCCACCTTCTGCGCGCCGCAGATCAGGAGCGCGTCCCGGGTCGGGCCGGCTGGATGATCCTCGATCAGGCTCTCGCCCTCCTTCACCAGGCCCTTCATGGCCTCGCAGGTCTCCTGGCCCGGCGTCTCGCCCAGGTTGGCGAAGATCTGGTCCAGGCGCTCGATCTGACCGCGGGTCTCTTCCAGATGGCTCGAGAAGGCGGCCCTGAGCTCCTGGTCGGAGGCGGCCTCGATCATCTTCGGCAGGGCCTCGGTGATCTGCTTCTCGGCGCTGTAGATGTCCTTCAGCTCGTGAATGAACGCGTCTCTCAGGGTCGGCATATCGGCTCCTCTTGCTTATGGTTTCGATCGCTCCGGCTCGTCGACGCCGGTTCTCGTCCTGACTGTAGCCCGTCCGGTCCGGGACCGGTGTACGTCGTCTGACCGGACGCGTCGGGGGGCCGACTCTGTCAGGCCGCTGACAATCATCGTGGTGAGCCGGACGTAACGTGGGGTCCATGAATACCGGGACCAGCGCGACGACCGATCTGGCGGGGCGGATTCCCGACCGGGGAGACGCGGTCGTCGAGATCGAGGGACGCGAAGTGTCCCTCACCAGCCTCGAGAAGCCGTGGTGGCCGGGGGGATGGACGAAGGGGGACGCGCTCCGGTGGTACGCCACCGCGGCCCCGCACCTGCTGCCGCACCTTGCGGGGCGCCCGCTGGTCATGAAGCGCTACCCCGACGGGATCGAGGGCAAGCGGTTCTTCCAGAAACGGACGCCGGGGCACGCGCCGGAGTGGCTCGTCACGTGCTCCGTCGAGCACGGCTCCGGCAGCGTCATCGACTTCGTGGTGGTCGATGGCCCCGCGGCGCTCCTGTGGGCGGTCCAGCTCGGCTCCATCGACCTGAACCCGTGGCCGTCGCGGTGCGACGATGTGAACCGCCCGGACCTTCTCTGCTTCGATCTGGACCCGGTTCCCGGCGCCACTTTCGCCGACGTCCGGCGGACCGCCCTGGTCGTCGGCCAGGCCCTGACGGGACTGGGCGCCCCGTTCCACGCCAAGACGAGCGGCTCGCGCGGGATCCACCTCTACGTGCCGATCCGGCGCGGCCCACCCCAGAAAGACGTGTGGCGCGTGGCGAAGACGCTGGCGCTCTCGCTGGAGGCCCTCCACCCAGACCTGATCACCGCCGTCTATCGAAAGGCCGACCGGCCGCGCGGCCGCGTGCTCGTCGACTACAACCAGAACGCGTGGGGGCGTACGATCGCCTCGGTCTACAGCCTGCGGCCGCGGCCCGGCGCGCCGGTGTCGGCGCCGGTCACGTGGGACGAGCTGGAGGCCGGAATCGAGATCGAGGACCTGACGATCGAGTCGATGCCGGGCCGCCTGGCCGACGTGGGGGATCGGTGGGCGCCGCTGATCGACGGCGAGCGGCTCCGGCTCGAGAGCCTGCTGGAGGGCGATGTCGCTGCCGGTTGAGCCGCCGTACGCGCCGATGGAGGCGCGTCGCGTGGACGTTCTGCCGTCCGGCGAGGGGTGGCTGTACGAGCCCAAGTGGGACGGGTTCCGCGCCCTCGTGTTCCGCGACGGCGAGAGCGTCCGGATCCAGTCCAAGTCGTGCAAGCCGCTGGGCCGGTACTTTCCCGAGATGGAGGGGGCATTCATGGCGGTCGAGGCGGATCGGTTCGTGGTGGACGGGGAGCTGGTGGTGCCGGTCGAGGGCGCCCTCTCGTTCGACGACCTGCTGATGCGGATCCACCCCGCCGAGAGCCGTGTCCGCGCGCTGGCCGAGGCGACTCCGGCCGCATTCGTGGCGTTCGACCTGCTGGTGGACGAGCGGGGCGAGTCGCTGGTGGAACGCCCGCTGGCGGAGCGCCGGGAGCGGTTGGGGGAGTTCGCCGATCTGCATCTGGACGGGCGGCCGAGCCTCGAGACCTCGCCGGGCACGCGCGACCGCGACGTCGCCGCCGGCTGGCTCTCGGAATCGGGCGCCGCAGTGGACGGCGTCGTGGCCAAGCGGCTGGACGCTCCCTACGCCTCCGGCAAGCGGACCGCCATGGTCAAGGTGAAGCGGCTCCGCGAGGCCGACTGCGTGGTGGGCGGGTTCCGCTACGGCAAGGACGGCGACCAGGTCGGATCTCTCCTCCTCGGTCTCTACGACGACGCCGGCCTCCTGCACCACGTGGGGTTCACCTCGGCGCTGAAGGCCGCCGAGAAGCCGGCCCTGACGAAGCGGCTGGAGGCGCTGGAAGGGGGCGAGGGGTTCACCGGCCGCGCTCCCGGCGGCCCCAGCCGCTGGTCGACCGACCGCTCCGCCGACTGGCGGCCGCTGGAGCCCGAGCTGGTGGTGGAGGTGGAGTACGACCACTTCACCGGCGGCCGCTTCCGGCACGGCACCGCCCTCCGCCGCTGGCGGCCCGACAAGCTTCCGGAGCAGTGCACGCTGGACCAGGTCGACACCGGTGGCGTCCCCTGGGGCGACTGGGACCGCGTGGGGGCGTCGTGAGCGACCTGCTGATCGACACATGGGCCGGCGTCGCCCGCGTCGTGATCGTGGCGGTGGCGGGCTACCTGGGGCTGCTGGCGATTCTCCGGATGAGCGGCAAGCGGTCGAGCTCCAAGCTCAACATGTTCGACTGGATCGTGACGGTCGCGCTGGGCTCCACGCTGGCC
>CAZUIY010000232.1:0-2513 GCA_964619975.1 uncultured Gemmatimonadales bacterium | reverse complement strand
TAATTCGAGAGCCCCTGGGAGACCCATTTTCCCTGGTTATGCGATTTTCTGAATCCCTATCGATGACCGCTGATTTGGGACTATTTCGGACTGTTTTTGACCGAATGTCCATTTTTAAGTCATTAAAAATAAAGGCATTATCTCCAATTTCGAGAAAGAGTGTCGAAAGTCAGCTTAACCCAGTCGCATTAATGACTACGAAAAACCGACCCAGTCGCAACAATTAGTAGTACCAGTCGCATTTTTAAATCTTGGGGTGTGGCTATAAGTATTTGATATCTCGTCGACCCAGTCGTATTTTTAATTAGTAACTGACAGTATTTCTGCGGACGTCGACGACTCAATAGATGGGCTGTTGATGCTCAAATAAGCGGCTATCACTAAAAGTGGCCAAGAGCCTTAATTCGAGGATATTCTCACTGAATTCGAGGATAGAGCCCGTTTCATTCTCATTTAATGAGGCAGTTGAAGAATTCGCCCACTCGAGCCGACCCTCCGTGAGCCATGGGCGATTGCCACAGGGCGTGACGCCGTTGACTCGGCGCACTAATCCCCCAGTCCTGACATCCAGTGTCGGACCTCATCAGATCATCCATAGCTTGTCAAAGAGCAAGGTCGTTTAGGTCTGGATCACTTGGAGCTGGTCTCGCGTATAGGTCACATCGAGCACAAAGTTCAGCGCCCGACGCAGCAGCTGGGCCAACGTCCGGATGGCTCCGGCAAAGCGAAACGCCTTAAGTCCCCGCATCCGTAAGGGGTGGGCTTTACCCACCACCTCCTGATCATAGCTGTTGGTGCGTTCACTGGAGCTGCGAGCCCCATAGAGGTCATGCCACGCCTTAGAGCCACGCTGAATCGGCCCAATGAGGCGCGGGTGATCTTTGAAGCTCATGCGGTGTGAGTAGCCCAGAACGCCAAAGCGGTGTGGGCAGCGCTGTTGCTCCTCGGCGGGACACTGGAGACCACAGACATACTGCCGGCTCTGGGCCTCGTAGTCGTAGCCATTGGAGTGACATAAACGGCCACACGGGGCATAGGGGGTGCCGTTTTGATCGTAACCTCGGTTCAACAGCGAGGTTTCATCGACATGTTCGTTACGCCGGTTGTAGTCAAAGACAGCGATGGCACCACGATCGTGAAGCCACTTGTAGTTAGCGATGATGTCGTTGGCGGAGTCCCCGAGCTGTATCTGCCCAGGCTGCACCGGGACAGCCAGCTTGCTCCGGTGGGGGATAAACTCGGTGCCCTCATGGGTGTTGGCCGGGTAGGTGGAGTTGCCCACTGGCAATTCCAGGCCCAGTTCCAGATTGAGGTCAGTGGTTTTGAGGTGGAGATAACCGAAAACCTCTTCTTTCTTGGCAGGATTCTTGGTGTCGACGTGGACACCGATTTTCGCCTCCAGATCCGATGGCATCTTGGAGCAGCTGCCCACGAGCTCACCGGTTGATGCCTCACTGAGATGACACCACTTGATATGTAACGGGGGGACCTCGTCCTGGGGAAGGCCGAGTAGGTTGGCCACGTGCTGGCGTTGTGCGCTGGAGGCTTTGTCCTCAGGAACCATCTCGATCTCAAGAAGGGCCACTGTGGGGTCCTTGGGCATGCCTTTTTTGGCGGTTGCTTCCCGCACCTTGGCCACGACCTCAGGAAAGGGACAGGTCAGCTGGAGCCGCTTGGCGCCGCTTTGCAACTGCTCGCCCAGGGCTTGCCGATCGGCTTCAGTCAGGGTGAATGCCTCGCAGTCCTTGCAGGCGTAGGTACAGCCCTTGTAGCGCGAATAGGAAGGTTCGAGCTGACCATCGGTGCTCAATAGCTCCCCTTTGATCAGGCCAAAGCGGGACAAGAAGTCGACTACCACCGCGGTGATTTGCTCGATGACATCATCGCCAACGCGGTAGCGGAAGTGACACAGATCGCCCTCGCCTGGAACCGAGTCGTGGAGGCCGGCGAGTTGCCGGTAACGACGACCTTTCTCCGTTTGGTGGAGGTCCTTACAAAACTGGGCGTAATCGACGTACTCATCCACTTTGGCGGCCAAAGTTAGTCCAACCCCCGACATAACTTCCAGCACGACGAGGCTGGCCGGGTCGTAGCAATGTCCACCTCGGGTGCCGTAATAGGGCGCACACAGAGCGCGGGTGAAGCTGAAGTCCAGGGTGGCGCCGACAAGCCAACTGAGGTCGCCGTCGACGTGGCCTTGAGACGTCAGTTCAATGGGATGGGGGGTGAACTCATAGAGAGACAGCCAACGGCTGGGGGCTTTGGGAAATGGGGCGGTGAAGGCCTCTCGGTTGTGCTGATTGAAGACCTCGGCCTGAGCGATCAAGGCATCGAGATCAAAGGCCGTGAGTTGCTCGTCGGAAAGCGATAGAATGTGTCGACTCATAGCAGGACATCCTCATCAAAAGAGGGTTGTTAAGAGTTCCTGCTATGATGCCTCAAGTTGGTTGATTTTGCACGCAACCCCTCGGAAACGCCGATGATACGGGGCTCAGAATTCTTCAATCACCTCA
>CAZUIY010000231.1:0-1619 GCA_964619975.1 uncultured Gemmatimonadales bacterium | reverse complement strand
GTCACCGTCCCCGGCGCAGATCACGTCGTCGCCGCCCAGGCCCTGGATCGTGTCGGCCCCGGCGCGGGCCACGATCACATCGGCGTCGGCGGTGCCGACGATCGTCTCCGGTCCGTCCGTTCCCACGATCGTCGCCGGCTGACCGGCACACTCGTCCGGTCCGTCGACAGGGTCGATGGTCAGGTCGTACACGACGTTCGAGACGCGAGCGCCCTCCTCGTCGTCCCACCCGGGGTAGGCGCCGTTGTCGAATTCCGGCGACGCGCTGTTGGGCCCCACCACCTCGCCATAGCCCACCGTCAGCGTTTCGTCGATCGTTCCCCCGGTGATGTGCAGGGTCAGGCAACCGACCGCCCCCGCGGATCCGCAGTCCGTCCCGGGCACGGTCCCGTCGATCGTGAAGGTGACGTTCAGGATTCCGTCGGGCAGATCGCCGGTGTCGAACACGATGGAGGTCTGGATGACCTCCCCTCCGGGGCCGCTGCCATCGGTGGGTCCGATCCTCCACTCCGTGGCATTGAGCCGCAGGATGTAGATGTAGGCGCCGTCGAGCCAGCCGTTGGGAGACGCCCCGCTCTCAAGATCGTCCCGGTCGATGAGGCCGATCAGCGTAGCGTTGTCGATGTCCTGAGCACTCACGTCGAGCGTGCCCTCCATCACCACGGGGGCATCCTCGGGACTGTCCGTCAGGATGTGGGGCGTGCCCCACTGACAGGCCATGCTGACCCCAGCCGGAGGAGGATCCCCCACGTACCTGAGGCAGAAGCCGCCCAGCGTCGCGTCCGGGTCGACGATTTCTCCCGTCGTGCCGGAGATCGTGGCACTCGCCGCGAGAGCGAGCCCCCCGCCGGGGCTCGGCTCGGGGCTGGTGGGGCCAAGATCCTCGGCGCACGCGGAGATCGCCGCGAGGGTGAAAGCAACGGCGATCGCCAGAGTGAATCTGGCACTCGTAGACTCTTGCATTCGTAGTACTCCTTGAACGGGGGATGAACTGACCGGCACCCCCCGCGCGAGAGGACGCGAGAGGAAGAGACCCGTGACACTGCGCCCGACCATACAAGAATTCTACAGGCATGGCTATGGTAGCGTCTGTTGGGCGACGTCGGACCTCCTCCTCCCCCCGGGACCGGACCTGCCCGCACCAGATCTACTGCCGCGGCTGCCGCACGGTGTTCGAGCAGGTCAAGTGGGACGACGACCCGAGCCCGGGCGGCTGGCTGGGCTGACCTTAGTCAGCAGCGGATCCCGCGCTCCACCGTCCCGTCGTTCGTGTCCCCCTCGGCGCAACTATACCGTCGCACCTTGTCCAACCCGTCGCCCCCGCTGTGGGCGTCGGCGCCGGCGCCCCCGATCAGATGGTCGTTGCCGTCCCCGCCGGCCAGAGTGTCGTCCCCGTCCTGTCCGTTCAGCCGGTCCCGGTCGGCCCCGCCCTCCAGCACATCGTTCCCGCTTCCGCCCTTCAGCTCATCGTCCCCGGGTCCACCGCGGAGCGAGTCGGCGTCCCCGAACCCGTAGAGCCGGTCGTCGCCATCGTCGCCGTCGATCACGTCGGCCCCCGCGTCACCCACCAGGAGATCATCTTCCGTGCCGCCGATCAGCCGGTCGGCGC
This sequence comes from uncultured Gemmatimonadales bacterium, assembly GCA_964619975.1. Classification (GTDB taxonomy): domain Bacteria; phylum Gemmatimonadota; class Gemmatimonadetes; order JACCXV01; family JAHWKZ01; genus DATLFF01. The sequence goes on along the minus strand of CAZUIY010000231.1, from coordinate 10 downwards.
CGGCGTGGCC
>CAZUIY010000230.1:0-17899 GCA_964619975.1 uncultured Gemmatimonadales bacterium | reverse complement strand
GATCGTGCGGCTGATCGCGAAGATGCCGACGATCGCCGGGTTCGCCTACCGCTACAGCCAGGGGATGCCGTTCTCGTATCCCGACAACGAGCTCTCGTACACCGGCAACTTCCTGAACATGATGTTCAAGACGACGGAGCTCAGGTACGAACCGGACCCGGTTCTCCAGAAGGCGCTGGACATCCTGTTCATCCTCCACGCGGACCACGAGCAGAACTGCTCGACCAGCGTGATGCGCGGCATCGGCAGCTCCCACGCCGATCCCTACGTGGCGGTGGCGGGCGCGGCGGCGGCGCTCTACGGACCGCTCCACGGGGGCGCCAACGAGCGGGTCCTGAGGATGCTGGAGGAGATCGGCGACGTGAAGAGCGTGCCCGAGTACGTGGAGCGGGTGAAGAACGGGGATTTCCGCCTGATGGGCTTCGGGCACCGGGTGTACAAGAACTACGACCCCCGGGCGAAGATCCTGCGGGAGCTGGCCGACCGCGTGTTCCGCGTGACCGGCAGGAACCCCTTGATCGACATCGCCTCGGAGCTGGAGCGGATCGCGCTGGAGGACGACTACTTCGTGGAGCGGAAGCTGTATCCGAACGTGGACTTCTACTCCGGCATCATCTATCAGGCGATGGGCTTCCCCACGTCCATCTTCCCGGTCCTCTTCGCGATCCCCCGGACCGCGGGCTGGCTGGCGCAGTGGCAGGAGATGCTGGAGGACGACGAGCAGAGGATCGCCCGTCCGCGCCAGGTCTACACCGGCCAGGACGAGCGGTCGGCCGGCGCGGTGGGCGCCGGAGCGAGCGCCGACCAGGGCGTGACGGCCTAGGGCTCCGTCGGTTTGGCCGCGGGATCAGCGTCCGACGCCCGCGGCAGCGTGAAGTGGAAGACGCTTCCCCGGCCGGGCTCCGAATCGGCCTGGATCCGCCCGCCCTGGGCCTCGACGATCCGCCGGCAGATCGCGAGACCCAGGCCCGTCCCGGGCACCTCGTGGTCCTGGTGGAGGCGCTCGAACACCACGAAGATCCGGTCCGCTTCCCGCCGGTCGAACCCCCGCCCGTTGTCCGCCACGTCGAACTCCCACATATCCCCCCGCCGGCGCGCGCTCACCCGGATCTCGGGGATCCGGCCCGGATCCCGGTACTTGATGGCGTTCGCGATGAGGTTCTGGAAGAGCTGGACCAGGCGCCCCGGGTCCACCGTCACCGGCGGCAACGGCTCCGCCACCACCCGCGTCCCGGTCTCGTCGATCATCGAGGTCAACCGGCTCATCGCCTCGGCCAGCGCCGCTTCGGCGTCCGCCACTCGTTCGGACGGCCGGTCGGCGCGGGAATAGTCCAGCAGGTCCCCGATCAGCGCCTCGAGCCGCCGGACCCCCTCGACCGCGAACGCGATCGACCGGAGCATGGCCCCGTCCTCCACCCCGCGAATCCGCCGCTCGATCAGCTGGACGTTGCTGGCGACGGTCCGGAGCGGCTCCTTCAGGTCGTGCGAGGCGGCGTGGGTGAAGATCGTGAGCTCGGCGTGTGAGCGCGCCAGCTCCGTCATCCGCCGCTCCAGCTCCCGTTCGGTCTCCTTCCGCTCCGTGATGTCGTGGCAGGTGCCGATCAGCCGGTGGGGGCGTCCGTCGCCGTCCCGCTGCACCCGGCCGTTGCTCTGCAGCGTCCGGATCTCTCCGTCCGGGCGTACGATCCGCTCTTCGCGCGCGAACGAATCGTCGCCCTCCAGCGCGGCCCGGATCGCCGTCGCGGTCGCCTCCCGATCCGCCGGGTGGACGCGCTCCAGGAACGTCGCGTAGCTCACCGGCACCGACCCCTCCAGACCGTAGATCCGGTAGAGCTCGTCCGACCACGTCAGCCGGTCGCCGGCCACCTCCCACTGCCAGCTGCCCACGTGCGCCACCCGCTGCGCCTCCGCCAGCATCGCCCGGCTCTCCTCGAGGTCGTCGACCGCCCGCCGCAGGGACGCCGTCCGCTCCACCACCCTCGACTCGAGCTCCGCGCCAGCCCGCTGGAGCGCCTCCTCGACCCGCTCGCGCTCCCGCGTGACGGAGGCCAGGACCAGCGCGGTCAGCGTCATCGTGCCGAGGAAGGTCTGGAGGTAGAGCAACGAATCATTGGGCGAGTCCAGCGGGAAGAATCCGCCACCGCGGAAGGTGGCGATGAGGGCCAAGGTGGACAGCACCACCGACGCGGTCATCGCCCCCCGCCGGCCGAACCGGAAGGCCGCCCAGACGAGGGGCGTGATCGTCAGGAACGAGAGGGGAGACCCGGGCTGGAACGCCAGGGCGCCGGCCGCCGCCAGCGCGCCGGCCAGGGCCACGGTCTCGAGGGCGCCGCGGCGCGGGAACCGGCGACCGCCCGGGGCCGCCCATACCACGATGAACGGAGTGAAGACCAGCGCTCCGATCGCGTCCCCGAGCCACCACGTCAGCCAGATCTCGGCCAGCCGCTCGGGCGCCGCCAGCCCCCCGAGGGTCAGGCTCGCCACTCCGATCGTGGCGCTGATCGCGGTGCTGGCGCCGGCCGCCAGCAGGGCGAAGCGGAACACCCCCCGGGGCCGCTCGAAGACGGCCGTCCCCCCCGCGTAGCGCTGGACCAGGAACGCGCCCACGACCGCCTCCAGCGTGTTGCCGGTGGCGATCCCGAACGACGTCACGACGGACCCGGCCGTGGTGACGTTGACCAGAAAGGCGCCCACCAGGATGGCCGGCCAGACCCTGGAGCCGAAGAGGATCGCGGCGGCCAGCGCGATCCCCGTCGGCGGCCATACGGCGGAGGCGCTGGGGTGGACCAGCGCCAGCCCCAGTCCCAGCCTCCCCGACAGGAAGTAGAGCCCCGTCAAGCCGACGAGCAACAGGAAGGCCCGCCCTGGCGATCGGTGGGTAAACGGGGATTCGGCCCGGGGGCCCGCGGCGAGTACCGCCTCCAGCGTCGTCAGGGTCTCCTCATGCCTTCACGGAAGCCCTTCGGGGGGTCGGTGTCAAGACCGGGTCGGGGGGGCGGCGCCCGTCCCCGGCTCCGGGACCGCGTTTTGCACGAACCCGAACCGGGCCAGGCATCAACCGCACGTCTGTTTGACCATATTTGACCATGTTTGTTGAAACATCCGGGCCACCCGGAGCTCGCGGGCGCGCTTCTTGCCAAAAAAGGAGTACGCCGAGCCGTTGACGCCCATCCCCGGGAAAGATTCTGGATGTCCACCGCCACAGAAGCGCCCCCCAGCCGCACGAGCGCCCACCTCGTCGAGCTCCTCCGCCAGGTCGGGAAGGATCCGTCCCGCCTCGTCTTCGAGGACGAGCTCACCGAGCTCCACAACCGCCGGTTCCTGAAGAGCTACTTCGAGCACCAGGTCCGCTGGGACACGGGAGAGGACTTCCCGCTGGCGCTGCTGGTCATCGACCTGGATCACTTCAAGAGCATCAACGACTCCCACGGCCACGCGGTCGGCGACCAGGCCCTGACCTGGGTGGCGTCGGTTCTGAACGAGGTGGCCGGGCCGCGGGGGATCCCCATCCGGTACGCCGGGGACGAGTTCATGATCCTGCTCCCCGGCAGCGACGCCGACGATGCGGGGCGCGTGGCCGAGCGGCTGCTCCAGCGCGCGCGCGAGCGGCCCTTCCGGGTGCGCGACCGCGGGCCGGCGCTTCCCATCACCATGAGCGTGGGCATCGCGGCCGCGCCGCGGGACGGCGTCACCGGCCGGGAGCTCTTTCAGGCCGCGGACACCGCCCTCTACCACGCCAAGCACTCCGGCCGCGACCAGACGGCCCAGGCGGGGACGGTGGATCCGGCCCGGGTATTCCCCCAGACCGCGCTCCACCGCCTGCTGGCGACGCGGATCTGCGGGCGCAGCCACGAGCTCGCCGAGGTCACCGACGCCCTGGCCGGGCTCGGCCGGGGCGAGAGCCAGTTCCTCCTGTTCGAGGGTGGCCCGGGCATGGGCAAGACCGCCCTGCTGAAGAGCATCCACGGAAGCCTCGCCGGACAGGACGCCTGCGCCGTGATCCGGATCGCCGCGGATCCCCGGGAAGAGTTCCGCCCGTACTCGCTGGCGCGGCAGCTCCTCACGCGGCTCATCGAGAGTCAGGAAAGCCGCGGCGGCGGCACCCTGGCGGACCTGGCGGAGCAGGACCTGCGGTACCTCTCGCTGGTGCTGCCCAACGTGGCGCCCGACCGCGACTTTCCGGTCTCCGCGGAAGGGGTCCAGGGACCGGCGCTGCGCTCGGTCCTGACCTCCCTGGTTCCCCGACTGGTCGACCACCGTCCGTTCGTCCTCGTGGTGGACGACCTGCACCTGGCGGACGCCGAGACCCTCCGGCTCTTCCTGGATCTGCTGAGCGGTGGCGGGACGCCGATGGTGCTCGTCGCCTCGGCCATGGATTCGGCCAGCCCCCAAGCGCGGGAGCCGCTTCCGCTCGAGCGCGTCCTCGCCTCGGCCGACGGTTCGATCGTGCGGCGCTTCCCCCTGGGGCCCCTCACGGTCGACGACGTGCGGGCGTACCTGGACGAGGTGTTCCCCAAGATCCGCCTGGCCGAGGGGTTCGTGCAGGAGATCGCTCGGGTCACGGGCGGCAACCCCCTCTTCCTGAACGAGGTCCTCCGCAAGCTGGTCGCCGACGGGCGGGTCGTCTTCGAGGATCTGCGCTGGGTCGGCCGCTCGCTGCAGCCCGGCGACCTGCCCGCCTCGCTGGAGGAGGTGGTGCGGGAGCGGATCTCGGCGCTGGACCCCGAGACCCGCGACCTGCTGGAGCGCGCCTCCGCCCTCGGCGACGAGTCGTCGCTCTCGGTGCTGTCCGGGAGCGCGGCCACGGACGAGGGCCGCATGCTGGACGTGATGGATCGGGCGCAGGCGCTGGGGCTGGTCCGCATGGACTTCGACTCGGACGACGAGATGGTCCAGTTCACCGGCAAGCAGATCCGGGACATCACCTACGACGGAATCGACGCACCCCGCCGGACGCACCTCCACGAGCAGATCGGCGAGTACGCCGAACGGCTCTACGAGCGCGGCCTCCTGTCGTCTCCCTCCATGGTCGCGTGGCAGTACCGGCAGGCGGGGAACCCCGAGAAGACGGAGCGCTACGACCGGCTGCAGCGGGAGCAGACGCGCCGCCTGCTGGCGCCGGAGGAGATCGCCGCGCTGCCGGCCGAGGTGGTGGAGGAGGAGGTGGAGCTCGAAGCGCCCCTGGACGACACGGGCGTGGCGCTCCTCCCCCGGGTGATCCGCTGCTTCATGAAGGGCGTCCGGGACATCCAGCTCTACCCGCCGGGAAGCGCCACCATCCTTCGCTCGGTGGAGGATCTTCACGACGCGATCCGGCAGGTGCTGGAGACGAACGAGCGGCTGACCCTGGGGCAGAGCAAGCAGGTCCTGCTGGTCAACGGCCAGCGGGTCGTCCCACCCGGGGGGGCCGGACAGGCCGACGCCTTCGTGGAGATCCTGGCACGGGCCGAGATCCAGAGCCTGGGCTTCGGCTCCGACCTGGACGCCGGTGACGTCCGCAGCCTGGTGGAGGAGATGGGCGGGCTCAAGCCGGACCGTGTTTCGCGCGGCCACTGGCGGACGTTCCAGGAGGAGCGGGGCCTGAAGGGTCTGACGATCGAGCAGGTGCGCTACTCCCGGGTCGTGCGCCGCAAGGCCCCGGGCGCTTCCCGGGGGCCCGCCATCCAGGACGTGGAGCTGGACGACGACGACCTGCGCCAGATCCCGGATATCCTGCGGGCGTTCCACAGCGCGTCCAAGGCGGCGCAGCTCTATCCGCTCGACGCCTTGCCGGTGGCGAGGGCCATCGAGGGCCTGCATCGCGCGCTCCAGGGCGTCCTGGGACGGCGGAACGTGCTCACGCTCGCCTGGACCGACGACTCCCTGATCGCCAACGGCACGCGGGTCGACACGTCGGCCTCCGCCGGCCTGGTGGACGGGTTCATCGGGAGCATGACCGCGGCGGGGCTCGGCAGCGTGACCTGGACCGAGGCGCTGACCGCATCCGACCTGGCCGCCTTCGTGGCCGCCGTCCGGGACGCTCCGGCCGGAGCGGGCCGGGAGCACTGGGACGCGTTCGCCGCGGCGGAGGCATCCCCCGGCCTGGTCCTGAACGCGCGTCAGTACTCGACCGACATGGTCCAGCAGGTCCTGGAGTGGGGAGAGGACGATGCGGCCCTGTTCGACTCCACGGATCCCATGCTCGAGCGGGCCCGGAGCCTCGAGGGAAAGCCCATGGTCACGCTGCTCGAGAGCCTGCCGGAGGTGGCCCGCGAGCTCATGGTGAAGGGACAGCCCGAGATGGTGGGGCGTCTCGTCCGCGGGATGCTGGTGGGCCTTCGCGACGAGGAGCCGATGATCCGCGACCGGGCGCTCCGCGCCTGCCGCTCGCTGCTGGACACCCTGACGCTCGGCCTGCAGCAGGATCTGACCGAGCTGGTGGTGGACCCGATCCTGGGAGCGCTGGAGAACGAGACCGACACCACGGTGCTGAGCGCGTTCGGGGGACTCCTGAACGAGATGGCGAACCTCGCGCTGCGCTTCGGTGACTGGGACATGGCCAGCCGGATCCTCCTCTCGCTGCGCGAGCGCAGGCTCTCGCTGGACCGGACGGGCGGCCGCTCGGGGGCTACGGCGTCCCAGCTGGACCGGACGATCGAGCCACCCATCCAGATGCTGCTGGTGGACGTGTTCCGCTCGCGGGAGCCCACGCAGGTGGCCCAGGCGGCGAAGGTGCTGTCGGGCGCCGGGCGGGCCGCGCTGCCGGTGCTGCTGGACGTGATCCGGCGGGAGCCGGAGCTCCGCGTACGGAGCATGGCCGCCGCTCTCATGGCCGAGGAGGGGTGGGCGGGTCCGAAGGAGATCAAGCGGGCACTGGCCACCGACGCGGTCGTGGAGCATCGGATCCGCCTGCTGGAGGTCGCCGATCAGGTCACGCAGGATCTGGGCGACGAGCTCCGGTTCGCGCTCTCGTCCGACGACCGGGGCGTCCGGGACGAGGGGTTCCGGCTCTTCCAGCGACTGAAGCGGGACGACCTGGTCGACCTGATGGTCCCCTACGCGGCCGACGACGACACCGAGCTGGCGCGGACGGCGATCCAGGCGCTGGCGACGCTGGGGACCGCCGCCGCCGTGGCCGGCATCGTGGCCGCCCAGCGCAGCACGCGGAACCCCGAAGCGGTCGTGGCGTGCTGCCAGGCGCTCGGCCACGCCGGCAGCCTGGCCGGCGTCGACGCCCTGGTACGAGTGCTGGAGGAGCGCAAGCGGCGGCTGTTCGGCTACCGCTGGCCGGAGCCCGTGCGGGCCGCCGCCGCCGCCGCGCTCGCCCAGGTGGGGCACCCGCGGGCCGCGGCGGCGCTCTCACGCCTGGTGGACGACCCGCACCCGTGGGTGCGGGACCTGGCGCGAGGCGCCGCCGCGGCGCCGGCGGGCGCGTAGGGCCGCACTACCGCGGCGGCCGGCTCACGCCGGATCCAGGGCCACGAACAGGGACCGCCGCCGCGCCGCCTTCACGTTCCGCGTCCGATGGCCGCGGCCCTCGGTGTCCTCCAGCAGCAGGACGTCCCCGCCCTTGAAGCGGCGGACCTCGCCGTCCCCGACTTCGATCTCGATCTCCCCGTCCAGCAGGATCACGAGCTGCCTCCGCGGGGCCGGGTGCCAGTCGAAGTCGTAGCCGGGGTCGTTCTCGCGGAAGACGACCGCGCGGGCGGGCCAGTCCTCCGACAGCCGGCCGATCTCGCCCGCGTCGGAGAGCGGCACGTCGAGGTCGTCGAAGCGGGTGACGCCGGCCTCGTCTGCGTGGATTCGTGTGATCTTCATCGGATCTCTCCTTCCTGAGGTGCGGTCCGGCTTTGACGGGCGAGCCGGAGGATGGCATGATCCGGGCTTGAGCGCCCCTTTCCTCTCCCGTCCGCCGGACCCGTCGTGACCCTGCTGTCGCTGGATCAGGGCACCACGTCCACCCGCGCGATCGCCTACGGCCGGAGCCTCCGCGCACTGGCCGTCGCCCGCCGGGAGCTTCCCCGGAGCTTCCCCCGGCCCGGGTGGGTCGAACACGACCCGGTGCGGATCGCCGACGATTCGGTCGCCACGCTCCGCCAGGTGATCGAGGCGCTGGACGGCGGCGCAGGCGCGGTCGCGGCGATCGGGATCACGAACCAGCGCGAGACCGTGGTCGTCTGGGAGCGGGCCACGGGCCGCCCGATCCACCCGGCCATCGTGTGGCAGGACCGCCGGACCGCGGACGCCTGCCGAGCGTTGCGCGAGGCGGGCCACGAAGATCTCGTCCGCCGCCGGACCGGCCTGGTCCTGGACCCCTACTTCTCGGCCACCAAGCTGACGTGGATCCTGGACGCCGTCGACGGCGCCCGGGCGGCCGCGGAGCGCGGCGATCTGGCGTTCGGGACCGTCGACGCGTGGCTCGTCTGGCGCCTGACCGGCGGCGCGGTCCACGCCACCGACGTCTCCAACGCCTCGCGGACCCTGCTGTACGACATCGAGCGCCAGCGGTGGGACCCGGAGCTCCTGGAGCTGTTCCGTGTGCCCGCGGCCATGCTCCCGGAGGTGCGCGACTCCGCCGGGGACTTCGGCACGACCTCGCCGGAGATCTTCGGAGCCGGGATCCCGATCCGCGGCGTCGCCGGCGACCAGCAGTCCGCCCTGTTCGGCCAGGCGGCGTTCGAGCCCGGCATGGTGAAATGCACGTACGGCACGGGCGCGTTCGCGCTCCTGAACACCGGCCGCGAGCCGATCCAGTCGGCGAACCGCCTCCTGGCCACGATCGGCTGGCGGATCGCCGGGGAGACCACCTACGCGCTGGAGGGGAGCATCTTCATCGCCGGGGCCACGGTCCAGTGGCTGCGGGACGGCCTGGGGATCATCGACGAGGCCGCCGAGACCGAGGGGCTGGCCCGCGGCCTGGACGACACCGGCGGCGTATACCTGGTGCCGGCGTTCGTGGGGCTGGGGGCGCCGCACTGGGACGCCGACGCCCGTGGGGCGCTGGTCGGGCTGACCCAGGGCACCGGCCGGGCTGCAGTCGCCCGCGCGGCGCTCGAGGCCGTCGCCTTCCAGACCCGTCAGCTCCTGGAAGCGATGCGGGCCGACGGCGCGAGCGCGCCGCGGGCGCTCAGGGTCGACGGCGGCTTCTCGCGGAACGACTGGGCGATGCAGTTCCTGGCCGACATGGTCGACGTCCCGGTCGAGCGGCCGGCCGACATCGAGACCACCGCCCTGGGGGCCGCGGGGCTCGCGGGACTCGGCGCCGGGGTGTTCGAGTCGATGGACGAGGTCGGGGACGCCTGGCGGCTCGGGCGCGCGTGGTCGCCGGCGATGGACGCGGCACGGCGCTCGGCGCTGTTCGGGGGGTGGGAGCGCGCCGTGGAGCGGGTCCGGTCGAGCCCGGGCGGGTAGGGCGTGCCGCGCTTGGTCCTCGCCGGGGCGGAGTGTGTACCTTCGAATCGAACATCACCTCACCCTGGCAAACGCGGATCCATACCCGACGCCGCCGACCCGCCCGCATCCCTGCTCGCTCGATCGACCCGCTCGTTCGAGCACCTGCGTTTCGTCCGCTTCGACGGGTCGGGCTCGATCCTCGAGGTGAACGAGGTGTTCGCCGGCGATTTCGACACCACTCCCGATCGACTGCGGGACACCCCGATCCGCGATCTGCTGACCGAAGACGACGCGGACGATCTCGAGACGTGGCTCCGGGCGGGACTCCCAGCCGACCCCGTGACCCTGAACTTCGCCCGCGGGACGTCGGCCCCCAGATCCTTCCGGTGCCTGCTGGACCGACGGGAGGACGGCATCGCCCTGCTGGGTGAGCCGATGTCCGGCCTCGAGGATCTCGCGGCCGCGCGGATGCTCGAGCTCAACAACGAGATGGCGGTCCTCTCCCGCGAGAACACCCGGCGGCGCCGCGAGCTCGAGCGCGCGCTCGAGGAGCTGAAGACCACTCACTGGCACCTGAAGAAGATCCAGGAGATCCTCCCTTTGTGTATGGGATGCGGGAAGATCAAGACGGGCTCCACCTCCTGGAATTCGCTTGTCGACTACCTGAAGGAGAACGAGATCTTCGTGAGCCACGGCTACTGTCCCTCGTGCGCCGAGGAATACTTCCGGCAGCACGGTCTCGAGGACGAGTTGTCGTGAGCCCAGTCCCCTCCATCCATCGGCGCCGCGAGCTGGCCGCACGGATCCGCGAGCATCGCGACCCGGTCGCCGAGCTCGTCACCGACGAGTTCCTGCGCCGGCACCCCGACTGGACCGACCGCTACGGCGATCTCGCCCGCGTGCGCTGCGTCGAGGACGCCCGGTTCCACATGGATTTCCTGGCTGGCGCGGTGGAGGCCGGAGACCTCGAGGCGATCGCCAGATACGTCCGCTGGACGGCCCGGGTGCTCGAATCCCGCGGCATCGACCGCTCCCATCTCGACGAGAACCTGGACCAGGTCGGCAGGCACCTTCGACCCCACGTCGATCCCGAAGATCGCGAGGCCCTCGATCGGTTCATCCGGGCGGCGCGGGCCGCCGCGACAGCTTCCGCATCCGGGGAGGAGCCCGAGGACGTTCCGGACGAGACCCTTCCGGACCTCTATCTGGACGCGGCGCTGGTCGGAAGGCGCAAGGCGGCGCTCGGGATCGCGCTCGAGATGCTCCGCCAGGATCGCCCGGTTGCCGATGTCTACACCGAGCTCCTTCTACCCGCTCAATACGAGGTGGGGCGACGCTGGGAGATGAACGAGATCTCGGTGGCCCAGGAGCACATGGCCACGGCCGTCACCCAGTATGTCCTCGCTGAGCTCTACTCGCGTCTCGAGATCCCCGAGCCGACCCGCGGCGGGCTCGTGGTGACCGGTGTGGAGGGCGAGCTCCACCAGGTGGGGGCCCACATGGTCGCCGATATCCTCGAGGCCGACGGCTGGAACGTCCGGTTTCTCGGCACCCAGATGCCCCACCGGGACATCCTCTCGACCATCGAGGAGCACCGGCCCCGGATCGTGGGGATCTCGGTCACGATGCTGTTCAACCTTCCGCGGGCGCGGGCGCTCATCGAGGACATCCGGCGCGACGCGCCCGGGGAGACCCGCCTGCTGGTCGGCGGCGGCGCGCTCCGGTCGGATCGGGAGGTGTGGAGGGAGATCGGGGCCGACGGCTACGGCCGCGATCTGCACGAGGCCGTCGCCGTCGCCCGGTCCCTGAGCGAGCCCGCCTCCCCGGGCGGGTGAAGCCGTGTTCGTCTTCGTCTCCCACCTGCTCGTCCCGCAAGCCGACCACGCCGAGCTCGAGCGCCACTTCCGCGAGCGATCCAACCTCGTCGACGAGTTCCCCGGATTCCTCTACCTGCAGCTCATGAAGCCACAGAGCGGAGAGGCCACGCACGTCTTCCTCACCGCGTGGGAGGACCGCGATTCGTTCCGCGCCTACATGGCGAGCGAGGCCCACGCGAAATCGCACTCCCGCGAGCCGGCCGAGATCATGGCCCGCACCACGGTGCGGCACGAGGCGTACGAGGTCCTGATGGACTCCCGGCGAACGCCGGAGTGGGGCGGGTAAGGCATCTCACGGAATCCACCCGGGTTTCCTGCGACATTGAACATACAAAGTCGGAATCGACTCGAGACAGAGAGGATCGAATCATGGAGAAGTATCACGTGTTGCCCGATCAGGACGAGTGGAAGGTCGAGCGCGAGGACGCCTCCCGGGCCTCCTTCCGCTCCGGGACGAAGAAGGAAGCGGTCTCCCGGGGAATCGAGATCGCCCGCAACAAGAAGGGCGCGCTCTACATCCACGGCCAGGACGGCAGGATCCAGGAGGAGCGGAGCTACGACTGAGATTCCCGCTCCGGAAGCGTGGAGAGCCCACGTCGGCCTCGGTGCCGGCGGGGCTTCTCGCGTTTCGATGGTGGGCGGCACAGGACTCGAACCTGTGACCTCCTGCATGTCAAGCAGGCACTCTAACCAGCTGAGCTAGCCGCCCACGGGTCCTGCGGTAGGGATCGAGAAAATACCCGCTCCGGAGGGACCGGACAACCGGAACCGGCTCGTCTCTTGCACGCCTCTCCTGCATGGAACGGACCCTCCGGTTGATCGCGATGACGCTCGGCGGGTGGCTGGGCTGGGCCCTGGGTTCGCAGGTGGGGACGTGGACGGCCATCGTGCTGAGCGCGGTCGGCACGGGGGTGGGTCTCCTGCTGGCGATCCGGCTGGATCGGGACTGGCTCTAATCGGTTCACGCCGCCCCCCACACCTGCGGACGCGACCCATGAGCAGTACACTCTGCCCGACCGACACATAAGAACTCCAATCGAAAGGACATCCCATGCCGAAGGCCGACAGCGGCGACACCGTGAAAGTCCACTACACCGGCACCCTGGACGACGACACCGTATTCGACAGCTCCGTGGACCGCGAGCCCCTCGAGCTCACCATCGGGCAGGGCCAGGTCATTCCCGGCTTCGAAGAGGCCGTGATCGGGCTGGAGCCCGGCGAGAGCCGGACGACCACCTTTCCGCCGGAGAAGGGGTACGGCGAGCGGCGCGAGGAGATGGTCATGAAGGTCGAGCGGGACCAGCTCCCGCCGGAGATCGACCCCAAGGTCGGCGAGCGCTATCAGATCCAGGCGTCACCCCAGGGCCAGCCCGCCTCGGCGGTCACGGTCGTCGACGTCTCCGACGACCACGTCACGTTCGATGGGAACCACCCGCTGGCGGGACGCGAGTTGACGTTCGAGATCGAGCTCGTCGAGATCAGGTAATCGGGGGCCGGCGGCGGGCCCGTCGGAGGCCCCCACGGGGGCCCGACGGGCGGCGGATGACACCGGGGGCCGCGGGAGTCTCCATGGACGTCCGCGCGGTGACGGCCGTCCAGCGGGAAGACCCCCGCGGGGGCCTCCGGCGGCCCCGCCGCCGGCCGCGCGACGCTGGACCCGGATACGGCCGGAAGTCCCACGGACCGCCGCGCCCCCGGGGATCGCGCCGGTCGGTCTCGCCGCCCACCGTCTCGAGCCCCGAAGACCTACCCACGACCTCCAGAGATCTTCGAAGCCGCAGGTGACCGGGCCAGCTTCCACATGGCGAGGATCCCCAGGGCCGGCCCCGGCGCCAGCAGGGCGAAGGCCCACCTCCAGCCGGCGGCGTCCCGCACCAGCGGCACCAGCCAGATGGTGGCTACCGTCAGCGTGAAGCCGATCGCCAGCTGGAGCGTCAGCGCCGTCCCCACGTAGCGCTGGTCGGCCACCTCGGTCACCATGGTCGAGAACTGGGCCGAGTCGGCGACCACGGCGCAGCCCCAGACCAGGCCCACCGCCAGGACGGCGGCCGGGGCGTGCTGCAGCCAGCCGATCGTCAGCGCGCAGGCACCCGAGGTGGCCAGGGCGGCCGAGGTGGCGCGGGTACGGCCCCAGCGGTCGCCGAGCCAGCCGCCGGCCCAGCACCCCAGTGCCCCGATTCCGATCACGCCGAAGGTGGCGAAGGCGGCCCGCCGTTCGGCCTCCAGCGCCGCCAGGCCGGCTCCCTCCAGGACGCCGGCGTAGAACACCAGGAACCAGGCCCACATCGCGTAGAGCTCCCACATGTGCCCGAAGTAGCCGAAGCTGGCGAGGCGGACTCCCCGGTCGGCGAACACCCGGCCCGCCTGCCGCGGATCGAACGGCGCCCTGGGGAACGGGTGCGGGCCATCCCGTCCGGCCAGCTCGGCCAGGACCCCCCCGGCCAGGGTCAGGGCGGAGGTCGCCAGGATCACCAGCCGCGGATCCACTCCACCGACGCCGTTCACCAGGTGCGGCACCGCCGAGCCCAGGGTCAGCGCCCCCACCAGGATCCCCAGCGCCGTCCCCCGGCCGCGCCGGAACCATGTGGCCATGGACTTGAGCGCCGGCGGGTAGACGCCGGCCAGGAAGAACCCGGTGGCCAGGCGGAGCGGGATCGCCGACTCCGGCCCGGCGGCCCACAGAAGCCCCGCGTTCGCCGCCGCCGCCCCGGCCGCCCCGAGCAGGATCAACCGCCGCGGTCGCACCACGTCGGCCAGCGTCAGGACCGCCGATGTCAGCGCTCCGGCGACGAACCCTACCTGGACCGCGATCGTCAGCCACGCTCCGGCCGTGGCCCCCAGCTCCCACCGCTCGGCCAGCCGCGGGAGGACCGCCGAAGCGGAGAACCAGGTGGTCATCCCGAGGACCATGGCGACCGACAGGATCAGGAGGGCGGGCCAGCGGCCCGGCGGATCGGCCTCGATCGGCCCCGGCTCCCTGGCCGGACCGGTCGCCGGCTTCGCTATCGGACGAATCCGTCCACGAAGTTCGCCAGGACCGCACCGGCCAGGGGCGCCGCCGCCACCGTCGCCGGCACGGCCACCAGGTGCCGGCGGCGTTCCACGAAGTCGCGGGAGATCTCCTCCGTGACCTCGGGATGGAACTGGACCCCGCGCGCGCGGCCGATCGCCACCGACTGGACCGGCGTGTGGGGGTTGACCGCGAGGATCTCCGCGCCGGGCGGCGCCTCCACCACGTGGTCCTCGTGCGTCGTCTGGACCAGGAACCGCTCGGGGAAGCCGGCGAAGAGCGGATCCGCCCGTCCCGCCTCCGTCAGCGCGACCTCGGTGGTCCCGATCTCCCACCCTTCCGCGTGCCGCTCCACGCGCCCCCCCAGGGCCGCGCAGAGGGCCTGGTGGCCGTAGCAGACGCCCAGGATGGGCGCCCCCGCGGCCACACCCTGCCGCAGCCACTCGAGGAGCCGCTCCGCCCACGGCTCCAGATCCACCACCGAGGCCCGCGCCCCCGTCACGATCCACCCATCCGCCGAGTCCATTGGCGGAGGCGGGTGGCGGACGGCGTCGTGCACCATCACGTCCACGCCGGTGGGCGCCAGGGCGCGCGCGAACCACGCGTCGTAGTCGCCGTGCCGTTCGATCATCCCCTCGAAGGTGGAGCCGGGCCGGATGACTCCAATTGTGGTCACTCTTCGTCTCCGTCCGCCGCCATCGTCACCACCGAGCCGCCGCGGGCCAGCCGGAGCTGGCCGCAGGCGCCCTCGATGTCCAGGCCGCGGCTCTTCCGGATCGTCACGGTGCGGGAGGTGCGGCGGCGGATCGCGTTCCGGAAGGCGAAGGTCTCGCGTGAGCCCGGCCGCCGGTACGGCGCCCCGGGGACCGGATTGTACCGCATCAGGTTCACCTTGGCCGGCACGCCCTCCAGGAGCTCGGCCAAAGCGGCGATGTCCTCCTCCCGGTCGTTCACCCCCGGCAGATGGATGTACTCATAGGTCAGCATCTTCCCGGTGGCGTCGTGCCAGAGCCGGACGGCCGCCATGAGCTGGCGCAGCGGATGCCGGCGGTTCAGCGGCACGATCGCGTCCCGCACCTCGTCGCGCGCGGCGTGGAGCGAGACGGCCAGGCGGACCTGCGGGAACTCCTCCCCCAGCGCGACGATCTTGTCCGGGACCCCCACCGTCGAGACGGTGATCCGGCGGGCGCCGATGTCGTAGTGGCGCGGGTCGATCAGGGCGGCCAGGGCGATCCGTAGGTTGTCCCAGTTCAGGAGCGGCTCCCCCATCCCCATGAACACCAGGTTGACGCCGTAGGGCCGGTCCTCCCTGCGCGCCAGGAGCTTCCGCACCTGATCCAGGATCTCCCCCACCGTGAGGTTCCGCTTGTACCCGAGGAGCCCGGTGGCGCAGAACGAGCACGCCAGCGCGCAGCCGGCCTGGCTGGAGACGCAGAACGTGTCCCGGTCCGGGCTCGGGATCAGGACCGACTCGACCGACTCGCCGTCCAGCAGGCTCCACAAATATTTTTGCGTGCCGTCGGCGGACTCGCGTCCCTCGGCCAGCGTCACCGAAGGGAACCGGAAGGACTCCTCGAGCGCCGCCCGCAGATCCTTCGAGAGCGTCGTCATCTCCGACCACGCCTCCGCCCGCTGGGCGTAGATCCAGTTCCGGAGCTGGTCCAGGCGGTAGGCGGACTCGCCACGGGACGCCAGCCAGTCGGCCAGGGTGGCGTCGAATGCGTCGGGGGGGAGCGACAGGATCTCGGGCCGCGGGTCCAGGTCCGCCAGCCGCGCCAGCCGGCGGTCCCGCGGGGCGTCGCCAGGGGCTTCGGGTCCGCTCATGGAGAGAACGTAGTCGCGCGGGGCCGCGCGGTCAGGCGGTGGAGGCGTCCCGGTCGGACAGCCAGGCCCGGGCGGCGTCCAGCCGCTCGGCCACCAGGTCCTTCCCCATGGCGGCCATCGTCTCGAAGATGCCGGGGCTGACCCGCTGGCCGGTGATCGCCACCCGCAGGGACTGCATGACTTTCCCCGCCGACACGCCGCTCGCCTCGGCCCGGGCGCGCAGGTCGGCCTCCACCGCCGCCAGGTCGTCCAGGTCGGGCCGATCGGCCACGACATCGGCGGCCACGTCCAGCGCCTGGAGGGCCTGCGCGGGGTCCTTCCAGAACTTCTCGACGGCGTCCTCGGCGTACTCGACGGGGCCCGGGAAGAACGGGCGGCCCTGGCGGACCAGGTCCCCCAGCGTGCGCGAGCGCTCGGCCACCAGCGTCATGAGCCCGGCGAACCAGTCGGCCCGCTCGTCCAGCTCGGCCTCGGTGGCGATGCCCGCCTCCACGAACCAGGGCCGGGCCGCGCGGGCGATCTCCTCCCCGGTCATCCGGGACAGGTGCTGGCCGTTCAGCCACTCGAGCTTCGGCACGTCGAAGACGGCGCTCTTGCCGGTGATCCGATCCAGCGTGAACGCCTCCACCAGCTCCTCGCGCGTCATCACCTCCCGGTCCTCGCCCGGCGACCAGCCGAGAAGCGCCATGAAGTTGATGAAGGCGTCCGCCAGGTACCCCTCGTCCCGGTAGGCGGTGACCGCCACCGCCCCGTGGCGCTTCGAGAGCTTGCTCTTGTCCGGCCCCAGGATCAGCGGCACGTGGGCGAACGCCGGGACCGGCGCCTCGAGGGCCCGGTACAGCAGGATCTGCCGCGGCGTGTTCGAGATGTGGTCGTCCCCGCGGATGACGTGGGTGATGCCGGAGTCGAGGTCGTCGACCGTGACCGCCAGGTTGTAGACCGGCGATCCGTCGGAGCGGAGCACGATGAAGTCGCCGATCGTGTCGTTGGCGAAGACGGTGGCGCCGTGCACGATGTCGTCCCACGAGGTCTCGCCGGGGGGAACCTGGAAGCGGATCGTGTGCGGCTCCCCCGCCTCCCGGCGGCGCGCGGCCTCCTCCGGATCCACCCGGCGGCAGCGGCCACCGTAGACGTACGACTCCTTCCGCGCGATCGCCGCCTTGCGCTCGGCCTCCAGGTCCTCCACGCTGCAGAAGCAGGCGTAGGCCCGGCCGCGCTCGAGCAGGCCGGCGACCGCCTCCACGTGACGCTCTCTGTGGTGGGACTGGAAGAGCGGGCCCTCGTCCCAGTCGAGCCCCAGCCATTCGAGCCCCGCCAGGATCTCCTCGATCATCTCCCGGGTGGATCGCTCGAGGTCGGTGTCCTCGACCCGGAGCACGAGGGTCCCGCCGGTGTGGCGCGCCCACAGCCAGTTGAACAGCGCCGTCCGGGCCCCGCCCACGTGGAGGAAGCCGGTGGGGCTCGGGGCGAAGCGGACGCGCACCGGGGTCGTCGTCGGGGTCATGCCTGGGCCGCTCCGGAGCTCGGGTGGAATCCGTCCAGAAATGCGAAGCGGGCGGAGGCGCCGGTCGTCCGGCACGCGCCGCCCGCTCGCGAGTCAGATGGCGGAGAGGGAGGGATTCGAACCCTCGATACGGTTGCCCGTATAACACCTTAGCAGGGTGCCGCCTTCAGCCACTCGGCCACCTCTCCGCGGCAGGATACGTTATCGCGACGACGGTCATGCCGCCACTTCGGCCGGCTCGACCGCCTCCCGCCCGTTGGCGAGGCTGCGGACGAGCGCGCCGAGCATGCGGCCGCCGTCGAGCAGCAGGGT
>CAZUIY010000229.1:0-2437 GCA_964619975.1 uncultured Gemmatimonadales bacterium | reverse complement strand
CTAGCCCTGCCCGTTACCCGCAGATTGTTCGGGACAGATCTCAAGTCTCCTCCGAATCCCGCAGGGCGAACCCTTCGCACATCAAGTGAAGTTGCGAGTAGCCGTGCCACATCAATTGGTGGCCGGGGGGTGGATCGCTTGCGCGATCCAGGTATCCTCCGATACGCGCGACGAGTCGCACCATGTCGGAGAGCGATGATGGCGGCTTGAGGCGTTTTTTTTTGCGTAGGCGTGGAGAACGTGGATCTCGACGTCGGAGAACAGAACTTCGGGCGGCAAGTCCGGACTCTCTCGACCCAGCAATGTCATGAGCATGATTCGCCACGCAATGACCATGTTGATCGCAATGGCGCGGCGGATGCGTTCTGCCGTCTCGTGAGCGATCTGCTCGACCCCGCAACCGGACTTGAGCACGCGATGGAAGTCCTCAATGCGCCAGCGCAAGCAGTACCAGCGGAGGCATTGAACCGCATCTTCAGGACACATGATCTCCATGGTGGTCAACAGAAACCACTCGACAGGTTCGGTTCCTGTGGGCGGAGCGGATTCCAGCGCGTGAATCACCCAGATGTCGATGGGATCCTTGTCGGGATGATACTTCCCTGGACGAAGCTGAATCCGTTGGTAGCGCACAGACAGATCCGCGTCACGGCCGGGCCTTTTCGGCCGGGCCTTTCTCTTACTGAGCTTCGGCCGAGCGCTCTGCGCCGGCACGTGAACCTTCACGATGGTCTGGACAGGGGCTTGTCGAATGGCCTCGAAGAGTTTGAATGGCTCCTCCGTAATGACGCGGTTGTACTGGGCGCGCACCAGGAGATTGACACACGGGTTGCGGCGTTGCTCATCGAACATCTCGAAGAAATCTCCCTCGCGGTCGCTGACATTGATCAGTCGGGTTTGCGGCATTTGCGCGGCCAGCTCCATCATGTCGCGCAGCCCTTCGATCCAACAGAAAGTCTTCTTCTGCTCAATCGGAACAGTCCAACTTGGCCGCTCGTCGTCGGTTGATTTGGGCTGCGGGGCCTCGCACTGCGCGCGCAGGATACCGAGGGGTAGGCCATTCGGTGCCACCGCCAACGTCGTGTGCAGATGTAACCCTCGACTCTGAGCGGCTGTCTGGTTCGTTCCGATGACCCCCAGACCCTCGCACCGGGCCAAGCTCGTGTAATCCAGATCGCTGCCGTCCTGAATGCAGAGCACGGTGCGCTGACCTCTCATGCGCTGCACGGTACGTTGCCGGTGAGGTTCGAGAATGTGGTCCAGGCTCACCGCTTCCTCATCCGGATGGTCAATCAGCCGGTAATACGCCTTGACCGCAGGCCAATCTCCCTCCGCCACGCCAGTAAAGGCGCGGCCCGGTTTTTCGGCCTTGGATTGCGCAATGTTCACCAGTCTTCGACTCAGGCGCGCGTCACCGAGTGATGCGCCACCGAACTCCTGTTTGGCCCAACTCTCGCCATCAATTCCGTCGGCCGGGCCTAACGGCCCCAAGCCTGCGCTCTTGGCCAACCCCAGCCGATCTCGGAAATCTCTCTCGAGCGGATAGACATAGATGTCCTTGATCGTTCCCTGCCGTTGGTTGAAGCGATCTTGTCGACCACGGCCCTTGGTCTGTCCTACCAGAATCCAGTTGGCAGCACGATAGCAGCCGCCCGAAAATCCAGAGGTATCGACGAAACTTTCCACCAACCACGGCTCGTAATGATAGCGTTGTTGAAAATCACTCTCGAGTCGCTGCAGACTCATGCTCAGCACCCGCGATGCCAGATTGCGACACTTGAGGTTAGGCCGAATCAGAAAGCGACTCAGGCAGATCACCCTGTGCAGATGGGCGCGTCTTTGCTCGGCGTCCCAACCAATCCAACGATCTCGATCGGCCAACTGCAGTGCCGGTGCGGCAAAACCGAATGCCCCCAGCCAGCCGTGGTCCGAGCCGATCAGGTAGCGAATCTGTCGTCCCACCAACGGCCCAGCTCCTTGCGGATGTTCGCCGATCATCAGTTCGTTCCAGATGCGCATCTGGCCTTCTTCATCGACCAGGACCAACTCCAGTCCCTTGATCTGACCCACTTCGCTAGGAACTGCTTCCGCTTCGACGACAGGTCCGGACAACCGCCGGGGAGATGGACCGCCCTTTTCGATCCATGCCGGCGGGAGCTGGAACCAGCCTTTGGCTTCCAGTTCGCGCAACGCCCTCAGGCACCCACTTCGCTGGTGTTGCCCCCGTGGGTCCTGGAAGCCGAACTCGCCGCAAAGGAAATCCGCCAACTCTGTTCGCGAGGAGAACCGCTGCTCGTTCAGCAGCCGCTTGACGTGTTCGATCGCTTCAGGCTTTGACAGAGTGCGCTTGATCTGTTTCTGCGGCTTCATGCCACCCAGTGTGAATGGCAGCGAAGCTTTTGTCCAGTCATCACTTAAGGGTAACTGGCAGGGCTAG
>CAZUIY010000228.1:0-10234 GCA_964619975.1 uncultured Gemmatimonadales bacterium | reverse complement strand
GGCGGCGGCATCCTGGCGCTCCGCGGCCACGCCTCGATCCAGGGCTCGACCGACATCCCGACCCTGTTCGACATCCTGCCCGGCTACCTGTCGATGCCCCGTGCCGGGCGCGGCGAGGCGCGCCTGGCAGGGTGGCTGGAGCGCCACCGGCGGGCGACCGGCGGCTGGAGCGAGATCGGCGCGTACGCGGTCTCGCTGCTCAAGGCCTGGTACGGGCCGCGCGCGACGGCGGAGAACGACTGGGGCTGGGGATGGCTGCCGAGGGTCACCCGCGACCATTCCCACTTCTCCTACTGGACCGAAATGGCCGACGGGAAGGTCGAGGGGCTCTTCCTGATGGGCCAGAACCCGTCGGTCGGCGCCCAGAACGCGCGGCTCGAGCGGCGCGCGCTGGCGCGGCTCGACTGGCTGGTGGTCCGGGACCTGGTCGAGATCGAACCGGCCGTCTTCTGGGGCGCCGACTCGCCCGAGGTCCGGCGCGGCGAGATCGTGCCCGAGGAGTGCGCCACCGAGGTGTTCCTCATGCCGGCCGCCGGGCACGTCGAGAAGGAGGGGGCGTTCACCCAGACCCAGCGGACGATCCAGTGGCGCGAGAAGGCGGTCGAGCCGCCGGGCGACGCGCGGAGCGAGGCGTGGTTCGTCCACCAGCTGGCGCTCCGCCTGAAGCGCCGGGCGGCGGAGTCGAACGACCCGCGGGACGAGCCGCTCCGCGCGCTCGACTGGTGGTACCCCGACGACGATCACGGCGAGCCGGTGATGGAGGCGGTCCTGGCGGAGATCAACGGCTGGCGGACGGAGCCGGCCTCGGCGGAGGGGCCCTCGGCGGAGGGGGCGGTTCACGCCGCGGACCGGGACGGACGGCCGCACCACGGGCGGCAGGTGTCGTCCTTCGGCGAGCTGGCGGACGACGGCTCGACCGCCTGCGGCTGCTGGATCTACTCCGGCGTGTACGGACCCGACGGCGTGAACCGGGCGAAGCGGCGGGAGCCCTCGGGGCCCTATGGCCACGGCTGGGGGTACGCCTGGCCCGCCGACCGGCGGATCCTGTACAACCGCGCCAGCGCCCGCCCCGACGGCCGCCCCTGGAGCGAGCGGAAGCGCCTGGTGTGGTGGGACGAGGGTTCCGGCCGCTGGACGGGGGACGACGTGCCGGACTTCCCGGTGGCGACGCCGCCGGACCACCGGCCCGGGCCGGACGCCCGCGGGATGGACGCGATCGCCGGGGACGCCCCGTTCATCATGCACGAGGACGGGCTCGGCTGGCTTTTCGTGCCGGAGGGGCTGGCCGACGGCCCGCTCCCCACGCACTACGAGCCGCTGGAGTCGCCTGTACAAAATGATTTGTACGCCCAGCCGACCAACCCCGGCGCCCGCCGGTACGACCGCGCCGACAACCCGCTCGCGCCGGCCGGGGACCCACGCTTCCCCCACGTCCTGACGACGTACCGGCTGACCGAGCACCACACGGCCGGCGGCATGAGCCGGACGCTGTCGCACCTCTCGGAGCTTCAGCCGGAGCTCTTCGCCGAGATCTCGCCCGAGCTGGCGGCGGAGATCGGCGTGGAGCACGGCGGGTGGCTGACGGTGGTGACGCTCAGGGGCGCGGTCGAGGCCCGCGCCATGGTGACCCGCCGCATGCGTCCGCTGAAGGTGGCCGGCGCCCCGCTCCACCAGGTGGCGATGCCGTTCCACTGGGGCCCCACCGGGCCGAACCGCGGGGACGTCGTGAACGACCTGATCCCGATCACGGCCGAGCCGAACGTCTCGATCCACGAGGGAAAGGCGCTGACGTGCGCGGTCGTGGCCGGCCGGCGCCCGCCCGACGCGGAGCTGAACGTCTGGCTCCGGCGGACGCTCGGCGACGACGTGGCGGCCACGCGGGCTTCGGGTCCGCGCGACGACAGCGCCACCGATCGCGGCCAGCCCGAGCCGGGCGGCCACGGTGAAGAGGGGACGGCGTAGCGGCGGTGGCGATCGGCGAGGGGCTCGGGAGTCGGAACCAGGCGCGCCACGACTACGTGGCCCGCGGCGTCACGGTCGGATTCTTCACCGACCCCACCGTCTGCATCGGCTGCAAGGCGTGTGAGGTGGCGTGCAAGGAGTGGAACGGCGTGCCGTCCGAGGGCGACGCATGGACCGGCCATTCCTACGACCACACCGGCGCCCTCGGCGCCTCCACCTGGCGGCACGTCAAGTTCCTGGAGCAGCCGGCGGCGATGGGATCCCAGACGGCGGGGCCCATGGCGCCGGGCTCCGGCGGCGGCGAGGACCCGTTCCGCTGGGTGTTCCTCTCCGACGTCTGCAAGCATTGCGAGAACGCCGGCTGTCTGGAGGCCTGCCCCACCGGGTCGATCGTCCGGACCGAGGTCGGCTCGGTGTACGTGCAGGACGACGTCTGCAACGGCTGCGGGTACTGCGTGGTGGGGTGCCCGTTCGGCGTCATCGACCGCCGGCCGGAGCCACTCCCCGGCGCCGGCGGCGCGTTCAAGTGCACGTTCTGCTACGACCGCCAGGCGAGCGGGCTGGTGCCCGCCTGCGCCAAGGCCTGCCCCACCGAGTCGATCCGGTTCGGGCCCCTGGACGCTCTCCGCGAGGAGGCCGACCGGCGGGTGGAGGAGCTCCGGGGCCGCGGGATCGAGGACGCCCGGGTCTACGACGCGCGGGAGACCTCCGTCGGCGGCACGCACGCGATCTCGCTGATCCTGGGCTCGCCCGAGGCGTGGGGCCAGCCGCGGGCGCCGGAGGTGCCGACCGTGCGGCTGGCCGGCGCCTGGACCTCGGCCGCCCTGACCGGCGCCGGCGCCGTGGCCGCCGCGCTGGCGGCGTTCCTGCTGACGTGACCCCCACCGGCGACCGGCTGCCGGAGGCCCGGCTGGACGCGCTCCGCGAGGAGGCCCGGCGGACGGGGCGCGTGGCGGCCCCGGGCACGCGCGCGGCCGGCGGGCCGATGCCGCGGGTGCCGGACGCGGACCTTCCCGGCTACTGGGGCCGGCCGGTCGTCAAGCCGCCGGTCTGGACGTGGGAGGTGCCGCTCTACTTCTTCGCCGGCGGCCTCGGCGGGATGGCGGCGGTGATCGCCCTGGCCGCGTGGGCCACCGGCGCGGAGCCGGAGCTCGTCCGGGCGGCGCTCTGGATGGCGGTGGCGGCGTCGGTGGTCTCTCCCGTCCTCCTGATCCTGGACCTCGGCCGGCCCGCGCGGTTCCTGAACATGCTCCGCGTCTTCAAGTGGCGGAGCGCGATGTCGGTGGGGGCGTGGATCCTGGCCGGCTTCGGCGGCGCCGCGGGCGCGGCGGCGCTCCTCTTCGAGTGGCGGATGAGGGCCGGGCCCGGGGCGCCGGCGCTGGACGCCGCGCTCGTCCTGGCGCTGGGGGCGGCGGCGCTCCTGGGGGCGGCGCTGGCGACCTACACCGGAGTCCTGATCGGGGCCACCGCCATCCCCGCCTGGTTCGTACACGCGCGGACCCTGCCGATCCACTTCGGCACGGCCGGGCTCGGCTCGGCGGCGGCGGCGCTGGAGCTCCTGGGGTTCCGGCTCCCGGCGCTCCACGCGCTGGGGCTCCTGACGGCGGCGGTGGAGACGGGCTTCGGGCTGTGGATCGAGCTCCACCGGCACGGGGCGGCGGACCGTGCGCTCCGGCGGGGCACGGCGGGGACGCTCCTCCGCGGCTCCGGCCTCCTGGCCGGGCCGGTCGCGCTGGGCCTGCGGCTGGCGGGGGCAGTCCCCTGGGCGGCGGTGGCGTTCCTGGCGGGTGCGCTGGTCAGCCGGTACGGCTGGATGGCGGCGGGACGGGACTCGGGGCGCGACCCCGAGGCCACGTTCGCCGCGCAGTCCGATCGCGGGGGTACGACTCCGGGGTGAAAAAAAGGGGCGGAGCGGGATCGCCCCCGCTCCGCCCCGTTGTTGCGCGGTGGTGCCGTGCTACTCGGTCGTGGTCTGACGCGGAACCCGCTCCTCGCGGCGCTCCCGGTCCTTGTCGCTGGTGCCCTTCTGGCCGCTCTCCTGGCCGCTCTCGCGTCCGGGCTGGTTCTGGCCGGTCTTCTCGGTCCCCTGCTGGGGCGTTCTCGTCTCCTGAGCCATGGATGCCTCCTCGTGGAAGGTCTCGATGGTATCCGGGCGGGTCACTCCCACCCTTCGCCTACAACAGTACCCGAAGGGCGAGGCGGTCGCAGTCGGAAGGCTGACAAAGTGTTACCAGATATGGAGTTGCGCGGCCTCCGAGCTACGCCGCCTCGCGCGCCAGCGCGTCCTCCAGCAGCGCCAGGACGGCGACCTCGGCGCTGGAGAGCCCGCGGATCTTCCGGCCGGCCGCGATACCGCCGGACGGACGCAGGATCGACTCCAGCGTCCCGTCCAGGTACCGCTCCACCACCGCCGGGTGGATGTAGCAGGCGCGGCAGACGGCGGGCGTGTTCCGGAGCTGCTCCGACACCCGCTCGATCGCGTCCCTCAGCCGCCGCTTCGCCTCCGACTCCTCCTCACACGCCCCGCACTCGAGGAGCTCGGCGGCGGCGTGGAGGGTGCCGGCCCAGGTCCGGAAGTCCTTGGCCGTGAACTCCTCGCCCGCCACGTCGCGGAGGTACGCGTTCACGTCGCCCGAGCCGATGGCAGAGCGGGCGCCGTCCTCTTCGTAGTACTGGAACAGCTCGTAGCCGGGGACGTCGCGGCACTGCCGGACCACCCGGGCCAGCCGCGGGTCGTCCACCTCCACGCAGGTGTTGCGGCCGCCCTTCCCGCGGAACTCGAAGCGGACCCGGGAGCCCACGAAATCGACGTGCCGGTCCCGCAGCGTAGTCAGGCCGAAGGAGTCGTTGTCGCGGGCGTACTCGGGATTGCCGACCCGGATCAGCGACTCCTCGAGGAGCCGCACCACGGCGGCCAGCACCTTCTCGCGCGGGAGCCCGTCCCGCTCCAGGTGGCGCCGCGTGGTCCGGCGGATCTTCGGCAGGGCGTGCCCGAACGGGATCATGCGGGCGAACTTGGCGATGTCGCGGACCGCCCTCCAGTCCGGATGGTAGCGGTACTGCTTCCGCTCGCGGGCGTCGCGCCCGGTGGCCTGCAGATGCCCGTCCGCCCGCGGGCTGATCCAGACGTCGGTCCACGCGGGGGGAATGGCGAGGAACCGGATCCGCTCCTTCACCGCGGCGTCCTCGATCAGCGCGCCGCCGGGTGCGTGATAGCTGAACCCCTTCCCGCGCCGGCGGCGGGTGATGCCGGGCTCGTCGTCCAGCGCGTAGTGGAGCCCGGCCGCGCTCGCCGCGGCGGCGGGGTCCTCGAGCTCGCGGAAGTCTTCGATCGGATCGGCGGCCATGGGGCGTGGATCCTAGCGGGCCCCCCAGGGGTTCCGCCGTTCGGCGCCTGACGTTGCCCCGCCGGGGTCCAGCGAGCCGGGACCGTCCTCGCCGACCGGCAACCGCTCGCCATCGAACGTGACGAAGCTGGCGCGGACGACCCGCCAGCGGCCGTCGGCGCGCTCCAGATCGGCGTAGAGCCGGCCCCGGGAGCGGGCGCCGACCACGTCGGCGGCGAGCGCCAGCGTCGAGTCGGCGGGCTCGCCCGGGCGCATCTCGACCAGCGCCACCTCACGGACCGGGCCCAGCCTTCCGACCACCGTGTTGTCTGCCAGGACCGCCTCGCGGACCGCCGACAGCGGGGTGGCGACGGCCCGGTCATCGACCACGCGGCCGCCATAGAGCAGAAAGACCGCCAGGGCGACGCCGGCCGCCGCGACGAACGCCAGCACCACCCGGCTCCCCGAGCGCATCGCCACCCGGCTAGACGGCGGCGCTGACGCTGGAGAAGTGGAAGGAGGAGGCGCGGACCGCCGGCACGTAGGAGGGGTTGATCACCCAGTCCTCGTCGGCCACCCGCTCCGGCCGCGACATCGCCTCCACGCGGCTGAAGAGCCGGACCGGCGATTCGTTCCAGCGGAAGTTGTTGACGGCGTGGGCGATCCGGCCGTCCTCGATCCAGAACGTGCCGTCCCGCGTGAGACCGGTCAGGGTCAGGTCGCGCGGGTTGAGCGAGCGGATGTACCAGAGGCGGGTGACGAGGACGGCCCGCTCGGTGCCGCGGATCAGCTCCTCGAACGAGCGGTCCTCGCCGTGCAGGATCAGGTTGGTCGCCGCCGGAACCGGCTCGACGCCCTCGCGGGCCGCCCAGTACCGGTCGTAGCGGAGCGTCTCCACCCGGCCCTCCCGGTACCAGGCGACGGGCCGGGCCGGGAGCCGCTCGCCGGTCCACCGGTGTCCCGGCACCACCGGGTGCGCCGGGTCCGTTTCGATCGTGATGGCGGGCGCCAGGAGCGGCTCGCCCACGCGGGTGGCCCCGCCGGGCGCCGAGAGGTACGACCTCCCCTCCATGGCGCGGCGGGCGTCCATCTGCCCCACCAGCGCCCCCGCCAGGACGGCCACCGCGGTCGGCTCCAGGACGACCGGATAGTCGCCGGGCTCCAGCGCCCGCGGGTCGCTCGAGGCCACCGCCTTCTCGGCGGCCACCCGGGCGCGCGCCGCCGCGTCCAGCCCCGCCGCTTCGTGGAGCCGCACTCCGGACCAGCCGGAGCCCCGACCGTCCGGGGTGCGGACGGTGTTGGAGTACTCGATCCAGGTGGAGGGGTGGTAGCCGAAGAGGCCGGTGGAGGCGGCGATCGCCTCGGCCGTGGACCGGTTCTCCAGGAACCCCGCGATGACAGCGTCCCGCGCCCGGGCCTCCTCGATCGCGGCGGCCACGGCCGCGGCCCGCTCGGCCGGGCCGTACGCCGCGGTGGCCGGCCGGAACGCGGGGATGTCCGGGTACTCGACCGGCTCCAAGGGAGCCACGTGCTCGGGATCCTCCGGCGCCAGGCGCGCCGCCGCCTCGGCCCGCCGGACCACGTCCGTCAGCGCCTCGTCGCCGGTCTCGTTGGAGGCGGCGCGGCCGCTCCGGGTGCCGAAGGACGCGGTCACCGACACGCTCAGATCCGACACCTCGCCGGCGGTCGTCACCCCGTTGTCGGCGAAGCGGGTGTGGCCGCCCCGCCGAGCGGAGACGGCCACCTCGACCTGGTCGGCGCGCGCCGCGCCCAGCACCCGCTCGACCACTCGCCGGGCCTCGACCTCGCTCATCGGCGGCGCCGGGCGGGCCGTCACCGCGGGTCCTCCAGCTCGGCGAGCACGGCCTCGAGCCGCTCCACGAACCAGGTCTCCCCCGCGTCCCGCAGGATCGGCAGGAGCTCCTCCGGGGTCTCACGCGCGTACTTCTCCGCCATGCGGGCGTTTTTGTTCTTGACGGTCTCCCTCAGGTTGTGGAGCCGGTCGGCACCCTTCACCAGGCGGACCCGGCGGGGTCCCAGACGGATGCCGGACCAGTAGATCGAGGGCTCCCGCTCGATCCCCAGCGCGCGCAGGTTCCACGACAGGAGCGTGACCCCCTCCTGCACCTCCCGGCCGTATCGCTCCAGCAGGATCGTCGGGTGGACGTCGCAGTCCTCCAGCACGTCGTGCAGCAGCGCCACCGCGAGCGTTTCGTCGTCGACCGGCTCGGGAAACTCCGACTCCAGGATCTCGCGGACGGCGCGGGGATGGCCGATGTAGGGCTCGCCGGAGTGCCGGCGCTGGCCCTCGTGGGCCGCCTCGGCGAACGCCTCCACTTCCTCCAGGTCGAGCCCCGGCGCGGATCCGTCGTTGTCGGTCACGGCCTCAACGTAGGTGCCCGGCCCCCTTCGTCAAGCGGGCCGCCGCGCGTCAGACAGGAGACGGTGGCGACACGCCCGCCGCGCCTACCATCCCGCGAACGTTTCTGACCAGGGAGGACAGGATGAACGATCAGGCGGAACGGAAGGAGGGCGGCTTCCCGCCCCAGCACCAGGAGCACCAGCCCGGGGTGGAGTCGAAGATGGAGCCCCGGCCGCGGGCCGAGGACCCCGAGGACCGCGGATCGGGCAAGCTGGACGGCCGGGTCGCCCTGATCACGGGCGGCGACAGCGGCATCGGGCGCGCCGTGGCGATCGCCTTCGCCCGCGAGGGCGCGGACGTGGCGATCGTCTACCTGGAGGAGCGGGGCGACGCCGAGGAGACGAAGGAGCGCGTGGAGGCGCACGGCGGGCGCTGCCTGCTGCTGGAAGGCGACATCGGCGACCGCGAGTTCTGCGCCCGGGCGGTGGAGTCCACGGTGGAAGAGCTGGGCGGCCTCCACATCCTGGTGAACAACGCCGCCGAGCAGCACGTCACCGACGACTTCGCCGAGATCGACCTGGACCAGGTGGACCGGACGTTCCGCACCAACATCCTGTCGATGTTCTACCTCACGCGGGCGGCGGTGCGGCACATGGGCGAGGGGAGCGCGATCGTGAACACGACGTCGGTGACCGCCTACCGCGGCCACAAGACGCTCCTGGACTACGCCTCCACCAAGGGCGCCATCGTGGGGTTCACGCGCTCGCTGGCCCTCCACCTGGCGGAGAAGGGGATCCGCGTCAACGGCGTGGCTCCGGGGCCGATCTGGACCCCGCTCATCCCCGCGTCGTTCCCGCCGGAGAAGGTGGAGAGGTTCGGCCAGGACCAGCCGCTCGGGCGCGCCGGGCAACCCGAGGAGGTGGCGCCCTGCTACGTGTTCCTGGCGTCCGACGACGCCTCGTACATGACCGGACAGGTGCTCCATCCCAACGGGGGGGAGATCATCAACGGCTGACCGTCAGCCCGTCGGCAGCACCCGCACGCCGCGGAACCGGGCCGCCGGGCAGCCGTGGGAGACCGCGTTCGACTGCCCCGGCTGCCCCTTGCCGTCGTTGTAGGAGCCGTACGTCTCGTAGGTGGCGGGGCCGCCGACCGCGTCGCAGGCGCGCCAGAAGTCCAGCGTGTTGGCCTGGTAGGCGACGTCCCGCAGCATCCCGTCCAGCTTGCCGTTCCGGATCCGCCACGTCCCCTGGCCCGAGAACTGGAAGTTGTATCGCTGCTGGTCGATCGAATACGAGCCGCGGGTGTCGACCAGGATGCCGTCCTCCACGCCACTGATCAGGTCCTCGACAGAGCCGCCTGCGGGGTCCGCCAGCAGGTTGATGTTCGGCATCCGCTGGAACTGGACCAGCGACCAGTTCTCGCCGTACGAGCAGCCGTGCGAACGCTCCACGCCCGTCCTGTCCGAGATCCAGTGCGCCTGGTCCCGCGTCGTCTGGAGATCCACCAGGATCCCCCGGTCGACCAGGAGCCAGCGGTCGGCGGGGACCCCGTCGTCGTCCCACCCCACGGTGGCGAGGGCGTGGGGCGCCTGCTTCTCCGCCTCCAGCGTGACGACGTCGCTCGCGTAGTCGAGCTCGCCCAGCATCTCCGGCGCGCAGAACGACGTGCCGGCGTAGTTCGCCTCGTACCCCATGATCCGGTCCAGCTCCGTCGGGTGCCCGACCGACTCGTGGATCGTGAGCCACAGGTGGGAGGGCAGGAGCACCAGGTCCTTGGGCCCGTCCTCCACCGTCGGCGCGGTCAGGGTCTCCCGCGCCCGCTCGGTCGCCCGGACGACCCGCTCCTCGAGCCCCAGCCCCTCCACGAACTCCCAGCCGGCACCGGCGTTGGTCTGGATGTCGGTCCAGTCGGCGAACGTCCCGGCCTGGCGATCCACCACGTTCACCGACCACGGCACCATCACCCGGATCAGCGTCTGGTCGATGTAGGAGCCCTCGGTGGAGGCGAAGTACCGCTCCTGCCGCTGGAACTGGGTGCCCGAGGTGGCGAACGAGGCCCCCGCGGCCAGGGCGGCCTCGTTGATCGCCAGCAGGAACTCCACCTTTTCGTCGACGGGAACGGCGAACGGGTCCAGCTCGTGGGGGGTCGTCCAGGACGCGTCCGGCACCGCGTCGACCGGCGCCAGCCGGACCGGGACGTGCGGGATCCGGGCGTTCACCTTCGCCTGGGCCACCGCGGCGCGGGCCACCGCCGCCACTTCGTCCTCGGTGACGGTCCGGCTGGCGGCGAAGCCCCAGGCACCGTCCGCCAGCACGCGGACGCCGAAGCCGTACGTCTCGGTGTCGCTCGAGGACTGCACCCGCCGCTCGCGGGTCGAGATCGTCTGGAAGCGGTGGCGGCTGATCCGGACGTCGGCGTAGGCCGCGCCGGCGGCGCGCGCGGCGCCCAGCGCCACGTCGGCCAGCTCGCGCCGGTCGGGCTCCAGCCAGCGGCGGACGCCACGCGGCAGGGGCGGCGCCACCGGGCCCGGCAGGGCCACGGCGCCGAGGGTCAGCGCGGAGGAGTGGAGGAAGGAGCGCCG
>CAZUIY010000227.1:0-1403 GCA_964619975.1 uncultured Gemmatimonadales bacterium | reverse complement strand
TTTAGCTATGTAGGGGTCTGTCAAGTATTGATGGATCTTTACATGATTTTCTCTCGTGGTTTGAGGCAGACTGTTCGCTGGGTAATGACCTCGAAGACGCCTCGGGGGGCGCATTCAGCTATTCGAGCTCACGAGGACTTGCCTCCGGCCCATGAGATCTCATGCGCGAGCGACGACGCCCATTCACACTCACGAGCTCTGGACGTTGAGTCCCTGGCCCAAAAGGCGGCGCGAGCTGTCGTCCCTCGTACTACACTCCGAGGTCCCGCAGTTCAGTTATCAGGCGGCAACACGTGTTCGGTAAGGTTCTCCTTGGGTGACGGCGCTCCACATCCAGGTCAGCAGTTTTCGGGCGACGGCCACGGCGGCCGCCTTGCGGCCGCTGCGCTTGGCGATCCGCAGGAACACTCGCCGCACCGAGTCGTCGGTGCGGATGGCAGTCCAGGCGGCCTGCTGCAAGATCCAACGCAAGTCGGCCGAGCCGGTCTTGGCGATGTGCCCGATGCGCTGTTTTCCTCCCGAGGCGTACACCCGCGGATTGAGCCCGGCGTAGCGGCCGATTGCCTTGGCGCCCTCGAAGCGGCGGAAGTCGCCGATTTCGGCGAGCACCGTGGCGGCCGTGATCAGTCCCACCCCGGGGAAGCTCAACAGGATTGCATACACCTCGCGGAACAACTCGCGCTGGACCAACTCGCCGATGGTCCGCTGGGCCTGGTCCATCTGCCGCTCGGTGAGCGCCAATTGATCGACGCACTGCCAGAGCATCTCCACGTGCCGCGCCGGCAGCTTCCCTCCCTGGGCCTTGATGTAACGGATCAGCCCCTCGCTGACCAGCCGCGCCGGGCCAGGCCGATTGTTGGCGTTCATGATCGATTTCACTCGATGCAAGATGCGGGCGTGCTGCCGCGAGAAGCCATTGCGGTGACGGGTGATATCCCGCAGGATCTGCACTTCCAGCGGCGGCGCATAGCTCGTCGGCAATCGTCCCGCCGAGAGCAGCTCGGCGATGTTGAGCGAGTCCTCCCGATCGGTCTTCAGGCGCCGTCCGGCCAAAGCCCGGGCCTGCGTGGCGTCGGCCAGCACGAGCCGCTCTACCAACGGCTCGAGCATCTCCCACAGCCAGCGATAGAAGCCCACGCTCTCGATGGCCACCGTGTGCGGCCGCGGCAAGGCCGCGAAGTACGAAGTAATCTGCTTGCGGCACTTGCAGGCAATCTTCTGGAACGAGTATTCACCGCAGCAGCCGCAGAACACGCAGGCCGTGAGCGTGTCTTTGTGCAAGTCAACGCCGACGCACCACTGATGATTAATGGGCATTTCAGGAATCTCCATGTACGGGGTCGACGGAATCAATTTACCTCCGAGAAGCATAACCGCTTCCCTCGACCCCTACATGGTTTCAC
>CAZUIY010000226.1:0-1508 GCA_964619975.1 uncultured Gemmatimonadales bacterium | reverse complement strand
AGTTCGTCCTCAAGCTCATCGTCAAGCAGTAGCTCCAGCTCGTCGTCCTCTTCAAGTTCTAGCTCGTCGAGCTCCAGCAGTTCATCAAGCAGCTCCAGCTCGTCCTCCAGCAGTTCGTCCTCCTCGTCGTCGAGCAGCAGTTCGTCATCTTCATCGAGTAGCAGCTCTTCTTCCAGCAGTTCTTCGTCGTCTTCGAGTTCGTCAAGTTCATCCTCGAGTTCGTCGTCAAGCAGTAGCAGCAGTTCGTCTTCCAGCTCATCATCAAGCAGCAGCTCGACATCCAGCAGTTCCGGGGGTTGCCAACCGGGCTCGATCTTGAATCCGACACCTCCGTTAGAGACAGGAGATCCGGAGGAGGACGAGTGTTGCTGCGATCCGGAATCCGAAGAAGGCTGCGAAGATGATGGAGAAGCTCCCGAAACTCAGGTCGAAGTGGACGAAACGTGCAACCCAGCCGAACAGTGCAGCGTCGAGCCGGAACTCGGTCTCGACGGATTACCTAGCGCTGGCCCCGCACAAATCAATCCGCAGAGCGGCAACTTGATGTTCAGTCCCGTGCTGCCGGGTGGAGATGCCTTCGATCCCCGGCCTGGATTCAGCTTTAACGCGCGATCGGCCGAGAGCGGCCCCGCTGGCGATGGTTGGACTCAGCGTTACCAGCAGTCCGTACAATCGCAATCCGATGGCAGCGTCCAAGTCATCAATGCCACCGGCAGCGTGTTGACTTACCGCGACAAGGATCCCGTGACGGGCGTCTACACCCCGCAGCCAGGCGCATCGGATTCACTAAGGGAAACGCCGGATGGTTGGACGGCCACGCAACCGACGGGCTTCCAAGTCTTCTACGACCAGTCGGGCCAGCAGGTTGGCATGGCCAGCCGGACCGGCAATCTTTGGACGATGACGCACGACGCTGGAAAACTAAGCAGCATCGAGTCTCCGGTTGGTCGCAGAACAACGTATGCCTACGACGCTTCGGGGAAACTTGCATCGATCATCGATGGCGCGGGTCGCGAATCGACGTTTACAACCAACGCCAAGGGTCAGTTGGCGTCAATTACGAATCCAGAGCTGTGCCAGACGGGCATGGAGTATGACGACCAAGATCGCCTCTCCACGATTATCGACCCGGCGGCCAATCGACACACCTACACGTACGACGGCCAAGGACGCGTGGAGTCGTACATCAATCCGCTTGGCGAGACCACCACGTACAGTTACCTGTCGGGGAACAGCACCACCACGCCAATCATGAATCCGCGTGGCGAGGTGACGACGCTGGTGTTCGAGGACAACGGCAACCTGCGGAGCAAGCAAGACCCGTTGGGGAACATCACGACCTACACGTGGGAGAACAACCGCGTCACGAGCGTTGAAAACCCGCTGGGCCACATCACGACGTATGTTCTGCACCAGACGGCGGACGCGGGCGTTCGCCTGGGCGGCCTCGTCAATCCGCTGGGCGAACGTACGACCTACGCCTACAACAGCTCGGACCAAGTGGAGGC
>CAZUIY010000225.1:0-4635 GCA_964619975.1 uncultured Gemmatimonadales bacterium | reverse complement strand
TCCACGTCGGCGGCCGGCACCGGCTGCTCGATCAGCTCCACGCCCAGGTCCTCCAGCGGGCCCAGCCGGGCCAGGGCCTGGTCGCGGGTCCACCCCTCGTTGGCGTCGATCCGGATCGGCTTGTCGGTCATCCCGCGGATCCGCTCCAGCACCTGGACGTCGCCCTCGAACCCCATCTTGATCTTGAGGATCGGCCAGGGCGCCGCCTCCTCGACCTTGGCCCGCATCTCATCTTCGGTCCCGATCCCGATCGTGAAGGAGGTGGGGGGCACGCGGTCCAGGTCGAGGCCGAACCACCGGTAGAGCGGCAGACCGTGCCGGCGCGCCACCAGGTCGTACAGGGCGGACGAGAGCGCCGTCTTGGCGCTGGCGTTCCCCCAGAGCGCCAGGTTCAGCCGCCGCTCGATGGCGTCGAAGGCGTACGGGTCGTCGCCGAGCAGGGGCTCCAGCTGGTCCAGCGCGGCGGCCACGGTGCCCGCGGTCTCGCCGTAGCGGGCGCTCGGGGCCGCCTCGCCCCACCCCTCGTCGCCGCCCTCCTCCAGGCGCACCACCCAGTGGTCGTACGTCCGGTGCTCGGAGCGGGCGATCTTGAACGGGTGGGTGGGGGTCAGGACCAGCGGGCTGCGCTCGATCGTGATCACCGGCCGCCTCCGCCCGCCGGGGCCACGCGGCGCTTCCGGACGCCGGCGCGCTCGATCACCGCCTCCACCAGCGGCTCGGCGCCGAACCGGACCGGGTCCACCGCCGGCAGCCCGGTTTCCGCCGTGATCCGCTCGGCCCACTCCCGCGCCCCCGCCTCGTCCAGGTCCCAGCCGTTCAAGGCGATCCCCACGACCGGGGCGGGCTTCAGGTACGCCGCGATCCGCTCGTGGAGCTCGACCCAGTCGGGGACCGGCATGATCTCGATCTCGTCGTTCAGCGTGCAGAGCCGCGTGGGCTGGTGGACCAGGATCAGCGCGTCGGGCATGGAGCCGTGCAGGAGCCCCAGTGTCACCCCGCTGTAGCCCGGGTGGAGGAGCGAGCCCTGGCCCTCCACCCACACGAAGTCCTTCCCCGGCGCGTTCTTCAGGACGATCGTCTCGGCCGCCCCGGCGATGAAGTCGGCGATCACCCGGTCCACCACCATCCCCTCGCCGCCCAGAAAGAGACCGGTCTGGCCGGTGGGGGCGAACACCGATGCGTGCCCCATCCGCTCGGCCGCCCGGTGGAGCTCGACCGAGGCGGTCATCTTCCCCACGTTGCAGTCGCTGCCGACCGTGAGGACCACGGTGGCGTCCACGTCCGCCGCCTTTCGCGAGCCGACCGGCAGGTCGTCGGGGACGCGCCGGAGGTCCCGGATCGTGGCCCCGCCCTGGCGCGCTGCTTCCGCCAGCCGGGGATCGTCGGCCAGGAACGTGTGAAGGCCGCTCACCACGTCGACGCCCGCGTGGAGCGCCCCTTCCACCATCTCGGTCCAGGCCGGCGGGATCCGGCCGCCGCGCGGCGCCACGCCGATCAGGAACGTGTCGGGCTCCAGCGCCAGGCCGGCCTCGAGCGAGCCGACGATCGGGATCGGGGGGCCGAACCCGAGCACCTGGTCGGTGGTCTTCCCGGCCGTGACCGAATCGAGCACCCCGACCACGTCCTCCGGGGCGTACCGGATCACGCAGGTGGCGGTCTTGGCGTCCAGCACGCCGAAGCGCCCCTCTGCCAGGATCAGGACCCTACGCTTCGCCATCCTCGATCTCCTTCGCACGCTCCGCGGCGTGCCGCTGGTTGGTGTTCCTGAGCTCGGGGCCCTCCCACCGGACCGACTGCGCCAGCCGCAGGCCGGTCGGCGTGGTGGCGAGCCCCCCCTTCGCCGTCTCGCGGTACCGCTCGTCCATCTCGTCGCCGATCTGCCCCATCACGTCGATCACCTCGTCGGCCGGGATCGGGAACTTGAGCCCCGCCAGGGCCAGCTCGGTGGCCGCCACCGCCTGGACCGCGGCGGAGACGTTCCGGGTGAGGCACGGCACCTCGACCAGCCCGCCGACGGGATCGCAGATCAGCCCCAGCATCCCCTGGAGCGTGAACGCCACAGCCTCCGAGACCTGCCCGGGGCCGCCGCCGCGGAGCTCGGTCAGGGCCGCCGCCGCCATCGCCGCGGCGCTGCCCGTCTCCGCCTGGCACCCGCCGGCGGCCCCGGCCACGCTGGCCCGGGCCACGATCACCTGCCCGATCCCGGCCGCCGTCAGGAGCCCGTGGACCAGCTCCTCGTCGGAGAGGTCCAGCTCCTCCTGCGCCGAGAGCAGGATCGCGGGCAGGATCCCCGACGAGCCGGCCGTCGGCGTGGCCACGATCGTGCCCATCCGCGCGTTCACCTCCATCGTCGCCTGGGCCCGCGCGATCACCTTGCCGACGAACGGCCCCACCAGGGAGCCCTTCTCACCGCGCCACGCCTCGAAGCGCCGCGCGCCGCCCCCCAGGAGCCCGGAGACGCTGGGCGCGTCGGAGTCGAGCCCCCGCTGGACCGCGTCCCGCATCGTCGCCAGCCGCTCCCCCAGCCGGGCCTGGATCTGCGCCTCGGTCTTCTCGGTGTCCTCGACCTCCTCGGCCAGGACCACCCGCCAGACGGGGAGCCCGGCGGTGGTGGCCCGCTCGACCATGGCCTGGACCGAATCGAACATCAGGTCATCCTCTTCCGGGGTCGGGAACGGCCGGTCGGAGCCGGCCGGTACGTCGATCGCACCGCGATCGCAGCCGGGGAATATAAGCGGGTGCCGGGGAGTCGGTTACGGGAGGAAGGGGTTCACCGCGCGGACGGTGCCGTACTGCCGCCCGTGCTCGAAGTCCTCGGACCAGAGGACGGGCAGGCCGTAGAACTCGGCGTAGGCCCACAGGTGCGCGTCGAACCATGAGAGCCGGTAGGCGGCCATTCCCCAGAGGGCGATCCGGAGCACTTCCTCGCTCGGGTAGAGCACGGGGTGCTCGACCAGAATCTCCTCCGCCTCGCGGCGGGCGTCCTCGTGCGAGAGGATCGGCCTCCCCGCGCCGCCCCGGGTCACCGCCGCCACGAACTCCACGACCGCCTGGTGCGGGACCCGGAGCGACCCGTCCTCGATGCCCTCCCGCAGCAACGCCGTCGCCCGGCGCTGCTTCTCGGGAAACCGGGCGTCGTAGCGGTACACCAGGACGTTCGTGTCAACGAGGGCGGCCACGATCGTACAGATCCTCCCGGGTCCAGCCGCGGACGTCCGCGGGCTCCGGGGGATTCTCCTCCTGGCGACGCTGCTGTCGGGCGGTGGCCCGGTCAAAAAGCTCGAGGCGGCGGGCGACGTCCACCGGCTCGCCCGTCTTCCGGGGGGCGGGCACGACCCGGATCGAATCCCCCGCGGGCACCCATTCGATCTCGTCACCGGGACGGATGCCGTAGCGGTCGGCGACCTTCTTGGGGATCGTGACCTGGAGCTTGCTCGTGACCTTCGACATTTCCTTACTTTAGCAAGGATTGCGTCCTTGTCAATCCTAGTCCGTCACCTTCTGGAGCCGCCGGGCAAAGCGGACCCACTCGTACGACTCTACCGCGTCCACGACGTCCTCGGGGATCGGGTGGTCCGCCTCGACGATGATGGTGGCCTCGCCGCCCCGCTTCACCCGGCCCACCTCCAGAAACGCGATGTTCACCCCGCGCTCGGCCAGGAGCCGGGTGATCTCGGCGGTCGTCCCGGGGACGTCCCTGGCCACGATCAGGAGGGTGTGGAACTCCCCGGTCAGCTCCACCTCGCGGTCGTTCACCTCGCTCACCCGGACCGCGCCGCCGCCGACCGAGGAGCCGACCAGCCGGGCCCGATGGTCCCCCGCCTCCAGGTCGAAGACCAGCGTGTTCGGATGGGCCGCGGGCCCCATGTCCACGGTTTCGAACTCCACCTGGAGCCCGGCCTCGGCGGCCACCTCGCGGCTCCGCGGGATCCGCTCGTCGTCCGGCGCCATCCCCAGGAGCCCCGCCACGACCGCCCGGTCGGTACCATGACCCTGGTAGGTGGTGGCGAACGAACCGTGCAGGCCGATCCGCGCCCGCTCGGGCGTGCCGCCCAGGAGCGCCCGCGCCAGCAGCCCCAGCCGGAGCGCCCCCGCCGTGTGCGAGGAGGAGGGCCCGATCATCTGCGGGCCGATGATGTCGAAGACGCTCATCCGACGGGGATCGAGGCCCGCTCCAGCGAGTCCTTCAGGTAGTGCCCGGTGTGGGACTCCCCGGCCTTCGCCACGTCCTCGGGCGTCCCCTCGGCGATCACCTGGCCGCCGCGGTCGCCGCCCTCGGGGCCCAGGTCGATCACCCAGTCGGCGGTCTTGATCACGTCCAGGTTGTGCTCGATCACGAGCACCGTGTTGCCGCGGTCCACCAGCTCGTGGAGGACGCCGAGGAGGACCCGCACGTCCTCGAAGTGGAGGCCGGTCGTCGGCTCGTCCAGGATGTACAGCGTGGAGCCGGTGGCCACCTTGGCGAGCTCGGTCGCCAGCTTCACCCGCTGGGCCTCGCCGCCCGAGAGCGTGGTGGCCGGCTGCCCCAGCTCCACGTACCCCAGCCCCACGTCGTGCAGGGTCTGGAGCTTGCGGCGGATCTTCGGCACCCGGCGGAAGAACTCGGCCGCCTCCTCCACCTCCATGTCGAGCACG
>CAZUIY010000224.1:0-8942 GCA_964619975.1 uncultured Gemmatimonadales bacterium | reverse complement strand
GGACCCTCGGAGAGCCGGTCGCCGGCCCGCACCACGTCGCCCTCGTGCACCCGCAGGTGCTTGCCGTGCGGGATCAGGTACTCCCGCGGCTCGCCCTGCTCCGGCGTCACGATCAGCTTCCGGTTGCCGCGGACGATGCCGCCGAACTCCACCCGGCCGTCTATCTCGGTGATGACCGCGGGATCCTTCGGCTTCCGCGCCTCGAACAGCTCCGCCACGCGGGGGAGGCCGCCGGTGATGTCGCGGGTCTTGTAGATCTCGCGGCTGATCTTCACCAACGTCTGCCCGGCCGCCACCTGCTCCTGGTCGCGCACCAGCAGGTGCGCCCCCGTCGGGATGATGTAGTCGCGGATCTTTTCGCCGTTCTCCTCGATCGTGATCCGCGGGTGGCGCGCCTTCTCGCGGTCCTCGATGATGACCCGCTGGCGCAGTCCCGTGGACTCGTCCAGCTCCTCCCGGACCGTGATCTCCTCCACGATGTCCTGGAAGACGATCGTGCCCGGCTTGTCGGTCAGGATCGGCGTGGAGTACGGATCCCACTCGAACAGCAGGTCCCCCTCCTCGATCTTCTGCGCGTCGTCCACCCGGATGAACGCGCCGTACGGAACCGTCAGCCGGTTGCGCACGCGGCCATCGGTGTCCTTGACCAGCAGCTGGCCCTCGCGGCCGGTGACGATGTGCTCGCCCTCGGGCGACTCCACCGTCTGGACCCGGTTGAACTCGACCTGCCCGGCGAACGAGGCGGCCTTGCGCGACTGCGCGGCGATGCGCGCGGCCGTGCCGCCGATGTGGAACGTCCGCAGGGTGAGCTGGGTGCCCGGCTCGCCGATCGACTGGGCGGCGATGATGCCTACCGCCTCGCCGATGTCGACGGGCTTGAGCGTGGCCAGGTTCCGGCCGTAGCACTTGCGGCAGAGGCCGCGGCGCGCCTCGCAGGTCAGCACCGAACGGATCCGCACCTTCTCGATGCCGGCGTCCTCGGCGGCCTGGGACGCGTCGTCGGTGATCTCCTCACCCACCTGGACCAGCACGTCGCCGGTGATCGGGTCGACCACCTCGTCCAGCGCCACGGAGCCCATGATGCGGTCGCGCAGGGGCTCGATGACCTCTTCGCCCTCCTTCAGCGCCGCGATCTCCAGGCCCAGGATCGTGCCGCAGTCCTCTTCCGTGATCGTGACGTCCTGCGCCACGTCCACCAGGCGGCGGGTCAGGTAGCCGGCGTCGGCCGTCTTCAGCGCCGTGTCGGCCAGGCCCTTCCGCGCGCCGTGCGTCGAGATGAAGTACTCGAGCACGGAGAGTCCCTCGCGGAAGTTCGACTTGATCGGGCTCTCGATAATCTCGCCGATCTGGCCGGTGATCTTCTTCTGCGGCTTCGCCATCAGGCCGCGCATGCCGGCCAGCTGGCGGATCTGGTCGCGGGAGCCCCGCGAGCCGGAGTCGGCCATCATGTAGATCGGGTTGAAGCCGCTCTGGTCCTTCTTGAGCTCCTCGAACATCGCCTGCGACACGTCGGTGTTCGCGTGCGTCCACACGTCGATCACCTTGTTGTAGCGCTCGCCGTCGGTGATCACGCCCTTCTTGTACTGGCCCGTGATCTTCTCGACCTGCTGGTCGGCGGCGGCCAGGATCTCCCGCTTGGCGTCGGGAATGACCATGTCCTTGATGCCGACCGACGTGCCTGAAAGCGTGGCGTAGCGGAAGCCCATGTCCTTCAGGCCGTCCAGGAACTCCACGCACTTGCGGAGGCCGGCCCGGTTGTAGACCATCGACACCAGGTCGTTCAGCGCGCCCTTCGTCATCTCCTTGTTCATGAACGGGATGTCGACGACCGAGCCGTCCGGCTGAGGTCCGCGGGGGACCTTCTGGTTGAAGATCACGCGACCGACGGTGGTGTCGATCATGCGATTCTCCTTCTTCATCCGGATCCGGTCGTGCAGGTCGATGGCGTTCGTGCGGAACGCCATGACGACCTCGTCGTCGGTCGCGAAGAGGCGCACGTTCGGCACCTTATCGCCGGCCCGCTCCTTGGTGGGAGCCCAGTTGGCCGGGTCGTGCGTCAGGTAGTAGCACCCCAGCACGATGTCCTGCGAGGCGGTCGCGATCGGCCGGCCGTCGGCCGGCTTCAGCACGTTGTTCGACGCCAGCATCAGCACACGCGCCTCGATCTGCGACTCGTACGACAGCGGCAGGTGGACCGCCATCTGGTCGCCGTCGAAGTCGGCGTTGAACGCCTGACAGACCAGCGGATGGATCTTGATCGCCTTGCCCTCGATGAGGATCGGCTCGAACGCCTGGATCCCCAGGCGGTGGAGCGTCGGCGCCCGGTTCAGCAGCACCGGATGGTCCCGGATGACCTCCTCGAGGATGTCCCACACGACGGGGTCCTCGCTCTCCACGAGCTTCTTGGCGCTC
Organism: uncultured Gemmatimonadales bacterium; assembly: GCA_964619975.1. GTDB lineage: Bacteria > Gemmatimonadota > Gemmatimonadetes > JACCXV01 > JAHWKZ01 > DATLFF01. The sequence continues at coordinate 6,530 of CAZUIY010000224.1, read as the reverse complement.
TTCACCGTCTGGACGTGGCCCTTCTCCTCGAGCTTCCGGATGATGAACGGCTTGAACAGCTCGAGTGCCATCGTCTTCGGCAGGCCGCACTGGTGAAGCTTGAGCTCCGGCCCGACCACGATGACCGAGCGTCCGGAGTAGTCCACGCGCTTGCCGAGCAGGTTCTGGCGGAACCGGCCCTGCTTGCCCTTGAGCATGTCGGACAGCGACTTGAGCGGCCTCTTGCCACGGCCACGCACGGCGCGCGAGCGCCGCCCGTTGTCGAACAGCGCGTCGACGGACTCCTGGAGCATCCGCTTCTCGTTCCGCAGGATGACCTCCGGGGCGCGCATCTCGATCAGCTTCTTCAGCCGGTTGTTCCGGTTGATGACGCGGCGGTACAGGTCGTTGAGGTCCGACGTGGCGAACCGGCCGCCCTCGAGCGGCACCAGCGGGCGCAGGTCCGGCGGGATGACCGGGATCACGGTCATGATCATCCACTCCGGCCGGTTGCTCGACTGGCGGAGCGCCTCGACCACCTTCAGCCGCTTCAGGACGTTCTTCTTGCGGTGCACCGACGTCTCGATCTTCGCCCGTGCCCGCAGCTCTTCGGACAGGTCCTCGATGTCGATCTCGGCCAGCAGATCGCGCACCGCCTCGGCGCCGATCTTGGCGACGAAGCCGGTGGCCCCGCCCTCCAGGGCGTCCAGATACTCGTCCTCGGTGATGAGCTGGTTCTTCTCGTATTCGGTGTCACCCGGATCGATGACCACGTAGTTGGCGTAGTACACGATCTTCTCGAGATCGCGCAGCGCCAGGTCGAGCAGGTACCCCATGCGGCTCGGCAGGCTCTTGAAGAACCAGATGTGCGCCACCGGCACGGCCAGCTCGATGTGGCCCATGCGCTCGCGCCGGACCTTCGAGAGCGTGACCTCCACGCCGCAGCGGTCGCAGATCACACCGCGATAGCGGATCCGCTTGTACTTGCCGCAATGGCACTCCCAGTCCTTGACCGGGCCGAAGATCTTCTCGCAGAACAGACCGTCCTTCTCGGGCTTGAAGGACCGGTAGTTGATCGTCTCCGGCTTTACGACCTCGCCGTACGACCAGTCCCGGATCTGCTCCGGCGAAGCGATGCCCACGCGGATCGACTCGAAGTTGGTCGTCCGCTCGTCGCGATGCGTGCGAAACTCGATCACTGTGTCACGCCTCCTCTACCTGGTGGCGATGGGCCGCCTTCGTCCACGCGCCCGTATTGCGATGATTCGATGCGATCCCGGTGTCCGCGCCCCGGCCGGTCATGACGACCCGCCGCCACCACCGCCGTCCAGCCGGCCGTCCCGCTCCAGCTCCACGAAGAGCCCGAGCGCCTGGAGCTCCTTCACCAGCACCCGGAACGACTCCGGTACGCCCGGCTCGGGCAGGTTCTCGCCCTTCACGATCGCCTCGTAGACCCGCGAACGGCCCTGCACGTCGTCCGACTTGACCGTCAGGATCTCCTGGAGGGTGTGCGCCGCGCCGTAGGCTTCCAGCGCCCACACCTCCATCTCGCCGAAGCGCTGGCCGCCGAACTGCGCCTTGCCCGCCAGCGGCTGCTGGGTGACCAGGGAGTACGGGCCGATCGACCGCGCGTGGATCTTGTCGTCCACCAGGTGGGAGAGCTTCATCATGTAGATGTAGCCGCACGTCACCTTCTGATCGAAGGCTCGGCCGGTGACGCCATCGTAGAGGAGCGACTTTCCGCCCTCCGGAAGCCCCGTGTCGCTCAGCCACTGATCGATCTCCGCCTCGGTGGCCCCGTGGAAGACCGGGGTCTCGATCTCCAGGCCCAGGAGGCTGGCGGCCCACCCCAGATGCGTCTCCAGGATCTGGCCGACGTTCATCCGGCTGGGGACGCCGAGCGGGTTCAGCACGATCTCCACCGGGGTGCCGTCGGGGAGGAACGGCATGTCCTCCTCGGGCACGATGCGGGCGACGATGCCCTTGTTGCCGTGGCGGCCGGCCATCTTGTCGCCCACCGCGACCTTCCGCTTCTGGGCCACGTAGACCTTGACCAGCTGGACCACGCCCGGAGGCAGGTCGTCCGGCTGCTGCAGCTTCTCGATCCGCTCCTGCGTTTTCTCGCGGATGTTGGTGATCTTCTCGGAGGCCGCCTCGACGATCTCGCGGAGGCGCCGGTTCGCCTGGTCCTCCTGGAGCTCGGCCGACTCCCAGTCGACCTCGCCGATCTCGATCTCGGAGAGCATCGCCGCGGTCACCTTGGTGCCGATCGGCCAGATGTTCAGCCGGTCCTCGGGCGACTTCTTGAGCGCCGCCACGGTGGAGCCCTTCAGCACCTCCGCCAGCTGCTCGTTGCGGCTGGCCCGGACCTTGGCGATCTCGCGCTGTTCGTACCGCCGGGCCTTCTCCTGATCGAGCTGCTTGTCGCGCTCGGTCAGCGGATCCTCGTGCATGCGGCTGAACACCTTGACGTCGATGATGACGCCCTCGAGCCCCGGCGAGGCCTTCAGCGAGGTGTCCTTCACGTCCTTGGCCTTCTCGCCGAAGATGGCGGTCAGCAGCCGCTCCTCGGGCGAGAGCTCCTTCTCGCCCTTGGGCGAGACCTTGCCGACCAGGATGTCGCCGGGCTTGATGCTGGCGCCGATCCGGACGATGCCCCGGTCGTCGAGATTGACCAGCGCCTCCTCGGACACGTTCGGCACCTCGCGGCTGATCTCCTCCTGGCCGCGCTTGGTGTCGCGGACGTGGAGCTCCAGCTCCTGGATGTGGACGGAGGTGTACGTGTCCTCCTTCACCACCCGCTCGCTGAGGATGATCGCGTCCTCGAAGTTCGATCCGTACCAGGGCATGAACGCCACCAGCGTGTTCACGCCGAGCGCCAGGCGTCCGCGGTCGGTCGCGGCCCCGTCGGCGATCACCTGACCGGCCTTCACCTTGTCGCCCCGTCGGACCAGGGGGCGCTGGTTGATGCAGGTGTCCTGGTTGGTCCGGGCGAACTTCATCATCTCGTACACGTCCGCGTTCGCGAAGTCGATCGCGCCATTGCTGGTCGCCGACTTCCCCTTGGTGCGGACGATGATCCGGTCGGCGTTCACCGCCTCGATCACGCCGTCCCGGCGGGCCGTCACCACGGCGCCGGAGTCGATCGCGACGCGGTCCTCCAGGCCGGTGCCGACGATCGGCGCCTGGGGCCGGAGCAGGGGCACCGCCTGCCGCTGCATGTTGGAGCCCATCAGCGCGCGGTTGGCGTCGTCGTGCTCCAGGAACGGGATCAGGGCCGCCGCCACCGACACGAGCTGTTCGGGGGAGACGTCCATGTAGTCGACCTCGGCCGGACGCACCAGCGGGAAGTCCCCGCGGCGCCGGCTCAGGACGTACTCGTTCAGGAACTGGCCCTTCTCGTCGATCGGCGCGCTGGCCTGCGCGATCACGAACTGGTCCTCCTGCGAGGCCGACAGGTACTCGATCTCGTCCGTCACCCGGCCGTCCGTGACCCTGCGGTACGGGGTCTCGATGAAGCCCAGGTTGTTGATCCGCGCGAACGTGGAGAGGCTCGTGATGAGGCCGATGTTCGGGCCTTCCGGCGTCTCGATGGGGCACATCCGGCCGTAGTGCGAGTAGTGCACGTCCCGCACCTCGAAGCCGGCGCGCTCGCGGGTGAGGCCGCCCGGTCCGAGGGCCGACAGACGCCGCTTGTGGGTCATCTCGGCCAGCGGGTTGGTCTGGTCCATGAACTGCGAGAGCTGGCTGGAGCCGAAGAACGCGTTGATCACCGCGCTGATCGTGCGCGCGTTGACCAGGTCGTCCAGCGACATCTTCTCCGGGTCCTGCGTCGTCATCCGTTCCCGTACCAGCCGCGCCATGCGCGACAGGCCCAGCGAGAACTGGTTGGAGATCAGCTCGCCGATCGAGCGCACCCGGCGGTTGCCCAGGTGGTCGATGTCGTCGACGAAGCCGACGCCGTTGCGGAGCATGGTCAGGTAGCGGATGATCTCGACGAAGTCCTCGCGCCGCAGCACGATCTCGTCGCCCGCCACCTCCAGGTTCAGCCGCTGGTTCAGCTTGTAGCGGCCCACGCGGCCCAGGTCGTAGCGCTTGGGATCGAAGAACAGCCGCTCCAGGTGCTCGCGCGCGATCGTCAGGTTGGGCGCCTCGCCCGAGCGCATCAGGCTGTAGATCTTCTGGAGCGCGTCGTTCTGGTCCTTGGTGGGGTCCTTGCGGATCGTGTTCGCCACCAGGTGCGCCTCGGTGCGCGGCATGTCGCGGCCGCTGCGGTACACCACGATCCGCTCCACGCCCTTCTTGCGCATCTTCTTGAAGACCTCGGACGAGATGGCGGTGTTCCGCTCGAACTGGACCTCGCCGGTCTCCTCGTCCACCACGTCCTCGGCCAGCGGAGCGCCCACCAGGTCACGGCGGATCTCCTTCTCCTTGGCGTCGGAGAGATCGACTTCCTGCTTTTCGTAGAACAGCTCCAGGATCTCGCCGTCGTCCTGCCAACCGAAAGCCCGCAGCAGGGCGGTGACCGGGAACTTCTTCTTCTTGTCGATGTGCACGTAGATGATGTCGTTGATGTCGACCGTGAACTCCACCCACGAGCCGCGGAACGGAATGATCCGCGCGCTGAAGAGCTTCTGCCCGTTGGGGTGGATGTTCTCTTCGAACACCACGCCCGGAGAGCGGTGGAGCTGGCTGACGATCACCCGCTCGGCGCCGTTGATCACGAAGGTCCCGAGCTCCGTCAGCAGGGGGATCTCGCCGAGGAAGACTTCCTTCTCGGTGACCGCCTTGATCTTCTTCTCGCCATCCACGTCTTCCTTCATGACCAGACGCAGCGTGGCCTTGAGCGGGGCGGCGAACGTCATGTCCCGCTCGATGCATTCGTCGACCGTGTACTTCGGCTCGCCGATCGTGTACTTCACGAACTCGAGCGAATAGTTCTCCTTGACGTCGGTGATCGGGAAGACGTCCTGGAATACGGCCTGCAGACCGTCATTGAGCCGGTCCCCCGGCGCGACGTCCGCCTGCATGAACTCGGCGAACGACTCCTTCTGGACCGCCAGCAGGTCGGGCATCGGCATGGTGACGCCCAGCTTGGCGAACGAGTGAAGTCGAGTTTCCTTTGTCTTCGGGCTCAATGCGTGCTCCTTCTTCTCGTCGGGCTGCCGTCGCTCCTGGGTCGAACGTCGGTCGATGTCGCTGGAACGGAGAGCGGGGCGGATCGGGCCCGCCCCGCGGCTCGTGCTGTCTCGGCGGGAGGCCGGGGCGCGGCTACTTGACCTCGACCGTGGCGCCGGCGCCTTCCAGCTTCTTCTGAATTTCCTCGGCCTCGGCCTTGGAGATCCCTTCCTTGACGGCCTTCGGCGCGCCGTCGACCAGGTCCTTGGCCTCCTTGAGGCCGAGCGCGGTGATCTCGCGGACCACCTTGATGACCTGGATCTTCTTCTCGCCGGCGGACTGCAGGACGACGTCGAACTCGTCCTTCTCCTCTTCCACCGCGGCCGCGGCGCCGGCTCCGGCGCCGCCACCCATCGCCATCATCGGCGCGGCGGCGGTGACGCCGAACTTCTCCTCCATGTCCTTGACCATGTCCGCCAGCTCGAGGACGCTCATGTTGCCGATCGCCTCGAGAATCTCGTCTTTCGTCATCGTCGCCATGTTCGGTTCTCTCCCTTGCTGGTTGCGTTGATACGTCGAGCTCCTAGGACTCCTTTGCCTGCCGCACGGCGTCGACCGTCCGCACGAGCTTGGACAGCAGGCCGTTCAGCGTGTACACGAGCCCCGCGATCGGAGCGCGGGCCTGGCCGACCACCTGGGCCAGCAGCACCTCGCGCGGCGGCAGCTCCGCGATCCGCCGGATCTCGTCCAGCGAGACGACCTGGCCCTCGATCGCACCGGCCTTGATCCGCGGCCGGTCGCGCTCCTTGGCGAAGTCGGTGAGCACCCTGGCGGCGCCGACCACGTCCTCCGTCGACATGGCGAACGCGCTCGGTCCTTCCAGGTGCTCGGTCAGGTCCGCGTACGGGGTGCCCGCGATCGCCCGGCGGGCGAGCGTGTTCTTCACCACCACGTACTCCACGCTGGCCTCGGCCAGGCGGCGGCGCAGGACGTTCATCGATTCCACGTCCAGACCGGTGAAGTCGGTCAGGTAGAGGCATCGGGCTTCGCCGAGGCGTGCGCTCAGCGCCTCCACCACCTGCTCCTTGCGGTTCAGCTTCATCTGCTCCCCTTCTTCTGGCGCCCGTGTCCGGCTATGGCCGGAACAGGGCCGGATCGATCTGGACGCTGGGACTCATCGTCGACGAGACCGCCACGTTGCGCACGTACTGCCCCTTGGAGGAGGCCGGCTTCATGCGGACCACCGTGTCCAGGAACGCGTTGATGTTCTCCACGAGCTGGTCCGCGGCGAAGGAACGGCGGCCGACGGGAGCGTGCAGGTTGCCCGTCTTGTCGGTCCGGAACTCGATCTTTCCGGCCTTGACGTCCTTCACGGCCTTGGCCACGTCGAAGGTCACCGTGCCGCTCTTCGGGTTGGGCATCAGGCCCCGGGG
>CAZUIY010000223.1:0-13277 GCA_964619975.1 uncultured Gemmatimonadales bacterium | reverse complement strand
GCCACGTCGGGGAGGCCGAAGCGGCCCTCCTCGTCGGCGATCGAGATCTGGAAGGCGAGGTGGAGCAGGAGGTCGCCGAGCTCGTCGATCGACTGGGCGTCGTCGCCGGACTCGATCGCCTCGGCCGCCTCGTGGGCCTCCTCCAGCAGGTAGGGTAGGAGCGAGCGCGGGGTCTGCTCGCGGTCCCAGGGGCAGCCGTCGGGCGCGCGGAGCCGGCGGAGGAGCGCGAGGACGCCCTGGAACGTGGCGGGGAAGTCGGGCGGGGACGGGTCGGGCACGGCGGGAAGGTAGCCGGCGGAGGGCGCTCCGTCCGGGGGCGGACCGGACGAAGTCGCTCGAGCGGTCGGTTCTCCGGCGCGGGGGAGTATGAATCTCGAGATTCATACCGGCCGAAGGACACCGAGGGCCCCCCGGCGCCTCCGCCCCCCGGACGACGCCCGCGCCCCGGCCCCCTAGCCCCGCCGGTCCCCCGCGGCGATCTTCGCGCCGCCCATGCCCCCCTTCTCCGAGCAGACCGCGCGCACCTGGGTCGACGTGGACCTGGACCGCCTCGCCGCCAACCTGCGCGCGTTGCGCGCCCGGGCGCCGGAATCCGACGTCCTGATGGTGGTCAAGGCGAACGCCTACGGCCACGGCGCCGCGCCCGTCGCGAAGGCGGCGGTCGAGGCCGGGGCCTGGGGCCTGGCGGTGGCGGCGCTGGACGAGGCGGCCGAGCTCCGGGCCGCCGGCGTCACCGCCCCCGTCGTCTGCCTGATGCCGGTCCTGCCGCAGGAGGCCGACCGCGTGGTCGCGCTGGACGTCACGCCGGCGATCACCGACCTGGCCCAGGCCGAGGCGCTTTCCGCCGCCGCCGTCCGCACCGGGCGGGACCTGCCGGTCCACCTGGACGTGGACACCGGCATGGCCCGGACCGGCGTCTGGGACCGCCACGCAGTCGCCCTCGCGGCCCGCGTCGCCGAATTGCAGGGCCTCACCCTCGACGGTATCTTCACCCACTTCTCCAGCGCCGACGAGCCGGATCGGGAGCCGACCGAGCGACAGCTCGAGCGGTTCGACGCGGTCCTGTCGGAGCTGGAGGCGAGGGGGATCCGCCCACCGAGGGTGCACGCCGCCAACAGCGCCGCCGCGCTCCGCTTCGGCCGCGCCGCGCGGGCGCTCGTCCGGCCCGGGATCGCGCTCTACGGCGCGGTCGGCGAGTTCTCGCTGGAGGGGGACGACGCCGACGCCGGCGACTTCCCGCCGATCCTCTCGTGGCACGCCCGGGTGGTGGCGGTGAAGGAGCTGGAGCCCGGCGACGCGGTCAGCTACCACCGCCGCTACGTCGCTTCCGGCCGCGAGCGGATCGCCGTGCTCGCGGTGGGGTATGCGGACGGGTGGCCCTGGGGCCTCACGGGCCGCGGCAGCGTGCTCCTTCGCGGCCGGCCCGCGCCGATCCGCGGCGCGGTGTGCATGGACCTGACGATGGTCGACGCGACGCCCTTCCCGGACCTGGAGCCGGGGGAGATCGCGACCCTGATCGGCGGCCCGGCGGAGACCCGCCGCACCGTCGAGGACGTCGGCCGCGAGGCCGGACTGATGAGCTACGCGGTGCTGACGGGAATCTCTTCCCGCGTGCGCCGCCGGTACGTGACTTCCGCGGAGGACCGCTCGCCTTGACGCCCGACGAAACCACGCACCGCCCCGAAGAGCCGACCGCGCCCCGCTTCCGCGAGCGCCGCTCGGCCTTCGTGGAGGACGACGAGACGACCACGGAGAGCACCCCGATCGTCGGCGAGACGGCCGGGCCCGCCACCGCCGAGCCCCGGCCGGAGGCCGAACGCGCTCCCCAGCCGACGCCCGAGCCCGCGGCCCCCGAGCCCCGCGCCCCCGAGCCCCGCGCCCCGGAGCCGACCCGTCCGGAGGCCGCCCCCGACGCGCTCCCCGACGACGCCGAGCTCGACCTGGACCGGCTGGACTCGATCGACATCCCGCCCGCGTCGTTCCACGAGATCGTGGAGCCCCTGCGGCTCCAGGCGCTCCAGTTCCTGGGCGAGGTGCCGCTCACGGAGGCCGGCGAGAAGGCGGTCCTGCCGCGCTGGGCCAAGCACGTGATCGACCTGCTGGGGATCCTCGAGGAGCGGACCCGCGGCAACCTGCCGTCCGACGAGAACGAGTACATGGTGGCCGTCCTGGACGACCTCCGGACCCGTTACCTGCGGCTGTCCGAATGACCGATCCCCTGGAGGCGATGGCGCGGGCCGCCCGCGAGCGGGCGTACGCGCCCTACAGCGGGTACCGGGTGGGCGCGGCCCTCGAGACCGCCGACGGCCGGATGTTCGAGGGGTGCAACGTGGAGAACGTGGCGTACTCCGTGACCTGCTGCGCCGAGCGCGTGGCGCTCCACTCGGCGGTGGCCGCCGGGGCCCGCGAGCTCCGCCGGATGGTGGTGGCCGCCAGCGGCGCCACGCCGTTCCCCTGCGGCTCCTGCCGGCAGGCGCTCCGGGAGTTCGCCGACGACCTGCCGATCGTGGTCGTGGGCGACGGCGACGAGCGCCACGAGCTGACCCTGGCCGAGCTCCTGCCGCGGCCCTTCGCGTTCGACGAAGGCAGGCCGGCGTGAGGATGGGGCGCGTGGTCGGCTCGGTGGTGGCGAGCCGCAAGGACCCGAAGCTCGAGGGGCTGAAGCTCCTGCTGGTCCAGAACCTGGACGTGGAGCTCGCCCACGAGTCGGGCTACGTGGTCGCGGCCGACGCGGTCGGCGCCGGCTCCGGCGAGGTCGTCCTCTACGCCACCGGCTCCTCCGCCCGCCAGACCGACCAGACCGACGGCCGCCCGGTGGACGCCGTCATCATGGCCATCGTCGACGAGTACGACGTCGGCGGCGACGTGACGAAGCCGGTATGACGCACCTCCTCCGGCGACTTCTCCGAACGGCCGCGGCCGGTCCGGCCGCGATCGTCCTGGCCGGCGCCTGCGCCGTGGGCGACGCCCCCAGCCCGGTGGGTGTCGACATCCTGCCCGGCGGCGAGATCCTGGACGGCGGACTCCAGGTGGCGGTCGCGCGCGAGTTCGCCCTGGCCACCGACTACACGATCTTCCCCTCCCGCCGTGCCGAGGCCGACCGCCTCACGACCGCCCACGACTGGCCCGACGAGCCCGGGTACGAGAGCCGCGCGCTGGTCCGTTTCGATCTGACCCAGGTGGACTCGCTCGCCGCGGGCACCACCGTCGTCGAGGCCGGGCTGCGGCTGGTCTACGACACGCCGGACGAGGCGGTCGAGATCGCGGTCCACCGCGTGACCAGCGAGTGGAGCGAGGAGGCCGCCACGTGGGAGCGCCGCATCCTGGGCGCGGACTGGGCCACGTCGGGTGGCGACTTCGAGCCCGAGCCACTCGTCCGCTTCACGGTGGGGCCGGACGCGGCGGACTCCACCGTGGTCGACCTCCCGGTCGAGGCGATCGAGGCGTGGACGTCTGGCGCGGAGCCCAACCACGGCCTGATCCTGATCCAGGAGACGCCGGGGGAGCGGGTGGAGTTCGTGAGCCGCGGCGACCAGGGCGTCAATGCCAACGGCCCGGCGCTCCGCCTGGAGATCCAGCCTCCGGGGGCCGGCGTGCCGGCGGCGCTGGGCTCCATCCCTGCCCGCGAGGACACCTTCATCGTCGAGGACGAGGACGCGCTGGCCGCCGACCCGGGCCTCCTGGTGAACGGTGCGGAGCCGGTCCGCCGGGCGTTCCTCCTGCCGGAGCTCGACGCCCTCCCATCGGGAGCCACAGTGGCGCGGGCCCAGCTCGTCCTGTCGGTGGCGGCGATCCGTCTGCCCGAAGACTCGCTCCAGTTCGTCGCCCTTTCGGCGCTGAGCGCCTTCCAGGGCGAGAACACGATCATCCCGGAGATCGCCAACTCGACCTCCCTCGGCCGGGTCACCGTGACCACGGCCACCCAGCCCGGGGATTCGGTCGTCTTCGAGTCCGCGGTGCTGACCCGCGAGGTCCGAGCCTGGCTCCGGACGCCCGAGTCCAACCTGGGGCTGGTGATCCGGACCCTCGGCGAGGAGATCGTCTTCGGCGGGGTCCGCTTCCACGGCCTCGAGGCGCCCGAGCCGCTCCGGCCGCGGATCCGCGTGGTGTATCTGCCGTCCCAGGCCCCGGGGGCGCCGTGAGCCGCGCCGCCGCGCTGCTGCTCGCGCTCCTGGCGCTCCCCGCCGCCGCGGCCGCGCAGGAGAGCGTGTTCAACGCCGGCGCGTTCGGCCTGCCGGCGAGCGGCGAGAGCATGGCCGCCCGCGGGACCGGCGGGGCCGAGGCGGGCCCGATGACCGAGACCTTCTCGCTCGAGAACCCCGCGCGGATGGGACGGTTCGGCCGGGCCGGGCTCTACATGACCCTTCTCGGCCAGAAGACCGAGATCGAGGGCGCCCAGGGAACCGGCGAGTTCGACGACGTGGTGTTCCCGTCGGCCCAGGTGGTGTTCCCGGGGTGGGGAGAGTCGGTGGTGGGACTCGGCTACACGCAGGTCCTGGACTTCGACGCCCGCATCGTCTCGTCCGTCCTCTTCGAGGGTGACTCGGTGGACGTGACGCTCGACTCCGAGGGCGGCCTGGCGGTGGTTTCGCCGGGGGTGGCCCTGGCCGTCGGAGACCGGACCCTGGTGGGCGCGACGTTCGACGTCTACGTGGGCTCGCGCGAGCTGATCCACATCGTGGAGCTGGCCGAGACGTCGCCCGGCGCGCTCGAGACGGCCGATACGCTGGGACGGCAGTTCCGCGGGTTCGGCGTGAACCTGGGCGTGGAGCGGGCCATCGGCTCCGCGGCGAGGATCGCCGCCTCCTGGCGGATCCGCCCCGCCCTCCAGGGCGAGATCACCCGCGCCAGCGGCGAGGGCGTCGAGGGCCGTGAGGAGGACTTCGATCTGCCGTCCGAGGTGGTGGTGGACGCGACCGTCCGGCTGGGCTCCACGGTCCACGCGGGCCTGGCCGGCCGCTGGTCCCCCTGGGGGAGCTCGGAGATCCCGGGCGTCGACGAAGAGCGGTTGGACGACATGCTGGAGATCGGCGGTGGCCTCGAGTGGCGGCCCGCGACCCGGACGGCGCTCCTCGTGGGGCCGGCCGCGCCGCTCCGGATCGGCGCCCGGTGGCGCCGCCTGCCGCTCGTGACGGACGGGGAGCCGGTGACCGAGTGGTCGGCGTCGCTCGGCTACGGCCGCACGTTCACCGGTTGGAGCCGGCTCGACGCGGTGCTGGAGTACGGCCGCCGGGGCGCGCTGGCGGAGAATGGCCTCACCGAACGGTTCGTCCGGCTGGGGATCGCCCTCGCCGCGTTCGAGCGGTGGGAGCGCGTCGATTGACGGCGCTCGCGGGCGGTCCTATCTTCCTCGTTCCTTTTTTCACAAGCTCTTCCATTCCACAGGGATCCCCGGTGGGGGCCCTCGTCAGGGGATCGTCCTAGGACCCGATGCGTCACAACCTGCGATACCGCTGGATCGTCGTCGCCGTCGTCATGCTGGCGTCGCTGTGGTACCTGTGGCCGACCATCCGCGTCTACACGATGGATGAGGCGGCCCAGGAAGCCCTCCAGCGGGAGGACCCGGCCGCGTGGGACCGGCTCCAGGAGCGGTCGATCAAGCTGGGGCTGGATCTCCAGGGGGGCATGCAGCTCGTGCTGGAGCTCGACCAGTCCGAGCGCGCCTTCAGCGGCGAGGAGCAGATCGACGCCATCGACCGGGCGCTCGAGATCATCAGGAACCGCATCGACCAGTTCGGGGTGACGGAGCCGCTGATCCAGAAGGTGGGCGACGACCGGATCATCGTGGAGCTGGCGGGCATCCAGGACGAGGAACGGGCCAAGGACCTGGTCCAGCGCACAGCCTTCCTCGAGTTCCAGATCGTGGCCGACGCCGAAGACACGACCGAGCGGATCGACGAGATCGACGAGCTGCTGGCCGGGACGGCGGCGCCGGCGCGGGCCGACACCACGGCCGCGGCCGGCGACACCGTCGCGGCCTCCGACACGACCGCCGCCGATCCGGCCGCGACCGCCGATACCACGAACGTGGTGGCCGCCGACACGCCGGCCGGCCAGGACCTGGGCGATCTCCTGGGCGACGCGGGCGAGCCTCTGGACGCGGAGCCCGGACAGGACGCGCCGCTCGGCGACCGGCCGCTCTCCTCCGCCATGACCGCGCAGCAGCTCTCGCAGGACCAGATCCAGCTCTACGTCGACGAGACCCGGGTGGACGAGGTCCGCGGCCTGCTCGAGGACCCCGCCGCCGCGGGCGTTCTGCGCGAGGACGAGGAGTGGCTCTGGGGAACCACCCGCACTTTCGGGGACGGCCGGACGTACCGCGAGCTGTACCTGGTGGAGCGCGAAGCGTCGATGACGGGCGGGGCGGTGGCCACCGCGGCCGCCACGTTCGACCCGCAGAACCCGTCCCTGCCGATCGTCACGCTGGACCTGACCGACGAGGGGGCCGAGACGTTCGCCCGCATCACCGGTCAGCACGTGGACGAGCGGATGGCGATCGTCCTGGACGAGGTGGTCCGGATGGCGCCGAACATCAACCAGCGGATCACCGGCGGGATGGCGCGGATCGAGGGGTTCGACTCGATCGAGGAGGCCCGCGACATCGGCATCGTCCTGCGGGCGGGCGCGCTCCCGGCGCCGCTCCAGATCATCGAGGAGCGGACGGTGGGCCCGTCGCTCGGCGCCGACTCGGTCGAGGCCGGGCGCAACGCCGGGTTCCTCGGGCTCCTGGTCGTGATCGGGTTCATGGTGTTCTACTACCGCGGCTCCGGCGTCGTGGCGGACATCGCGCTGGCGGCCAACATCGTCCTGATCATGGCCGCGCTGGCCGGGTTCGGGGCCACGCTGACCCTGCCGGGGATCGCCGGGCTCATCCTGACGGTCGGCATGGCGGTGGACGCCAACGTGCTGATCTTCGAGCGGATCCGGGAGGAGCTGGCGCTCGGCAAGACCGTGCGCGCCGCCATCGACGCGGGGTACGACCGCGCGTTCGTCACGATCCTGGACGCCCAGATCACCACGCTGATCGCGGCCGCCGTGCTGTTCCAGTTCGGCACCGGACCCATCCAGGGATTCGCCGTCGTGCTCTCCATCGGCATCATCAGCTCGATCTTCACCGCCGTGTTCCTCACGCGGACGATCTTCGAAACCTGGGTGCGCCGCCGGCCCGTCACTACGCTGAGTATCTGAGATGATCTGGCTGTTCAAAGACGCGAACTACCCGTTCCTGAAGTGGCGCAAGTACGCCTTCGCGTTCTCGCTGCTGCTGACCGTGATCCCGATCGCATCGATCGTGGCCCACGGCGGCCTTCGCTACTCGATCGACTTCACCGGCGGCACCCTGGTCCAGGTCCAGTTCGACCAGCCGGTGGATACCGAGACCCTGAGGGCGGCGCTCGGCGGCATGGAGGGGCTGGAGTCGTTCGAGGTCCAGCGCTTCGGTGAGCCGGAGGACGTGGTGATCCGTGCCCAGGTCCCGGCGGGCGAGGAAGAGGAGTTCGGCGGCCGCATCGAGGCCCACCTGGCGGCGTCGCCGGAGCTCGAGGGCCGGTCGTTCGAGATCATGCGCTCCGAATCGGTCGGGCCGAAGATCGGCGAGGAGCTGAAGAGCCAGGCGCTGATGGCGATCCTCTACGCCCTGATCCTGATCCTGATCTACGTGGCGATCCGGTTCGACTTCAAGTTCGGCGCGGCCGCGATCGTGGCGACGCTCCACGACATCGTGGTCTCGGTGGGCGTGTTCTCGCTCATGAACAAGGAGATCTCCCTGGCGGTGGTGGCGGCGTTCCTGACCGTGGTCGGCTACTCGCTGAACGACACCATCGTCGTGTTCGACCGGATCCGCGAGGATCTGCGGGCGATGCGGAAGGAGTCCTACGAGGAGCTGGTCAACCGCGCGGTGAACGAGACCCTGTCGCGGACGATCATCACCGGCGGCACCACGCTGTTCGTGCTCCTGTTCCTCTTCTTCATGGGCGGCGAGGTAATCCACGACTTCGCGTTCGCCCTGATCGTCGGGATCCTGATCGGTACCTACTCCTCCATCTTCATCGCGGCGCCGATCGTGGTGGAGTGGAAGCACCGGATCGAGGATCCGCGGAAGGCCGGCAAGCCCGCCAAGTCCCGCGCCTGACCACGCGCTACTTCGACAGCCACTGCCACCTGCAGGACGCGGCGTTCGACGACGACCGCGATGCCGCCCTCGACCGCGCCGCGGCCGCCGGGGTGGACCACCTCGTACTCTCCGCCGATGACCCCGAGGCCGCCGACCTCGGCCGCGCCCTGGCCGGACGGGCTGCGGCTCGCGAAGGGGCCCCGCGGGTGGACTGGGCCGCCGGGCTCCACCCCCACCACGCCTCCCGCTGGTCCGACGACGTCCGGGAGCGGATCGCCGCCCACCTGGACGGCGGCGCCGTCGCCCTGGGCGAAACGGGCCTCGACTACCACTACCTGAACAGCACCGCCGCCGAGCAGCGGTTCGCGTTCGCCGCCCAGCTCGAGCTGGCCGCCGGGCACGGCGTTCCGGTCGTCGTCCACTCGCGCGAGGCGGAGGACGAGACGGTGGAGATCCTGGCAGAGTCGGCGGTCGCCTCCGAGCGGATCGTGCTCCACTGCTTCACCGGTTCGGCCACGATGCTGAACCGGGCGGTGGAGCGCGGGTGGTACGTCTCCTTCAGCGGCATCGTCACGTTCCCGAAGTTCCCGGCCGCGGACCTGGTGCCGCGGGTGCCGGACGAGCGGCTCCTGGCCGAGACCGACGCCCCGTATCTGGCGCCCGTCCCGCACCGCGGACGGCGGAACGAGCCGGCGTTCGTGCCCGCCACGGTGGCCCGCCTGGCCGAGCTCCGGGGCGAGGACCCGGCGGAGACGGCGCGGCGGACGGCGGAGAACGCCCGCCGCTTCTACCGGATCGCCGGCGGGTGACGCTCCAGCCGGACCGGGTCAGCCGCGGCCCCCGCTACGGCGGGATCAGCGCCGCCTTCATCCGCGATTTCGAGGCGACCGGCCACCTGGAGACGTTCGTCGTGGCGGCGGTCAGCGCGGTCCTGGCGACGCGGTTGTTCCTCCACCTGGCGGGCTACCCGACGATCGGCGGCGAAGAGCTCCACCTGGCCCACCTCCTGTGGGGCGGGCTCCTGATGCTGGCGGCGTTCGTCGTCCTGCTGTCCTTCCTCGGCCGCTGGGCACGCCGGCTGGGCGCCCTCCTCGGGGGGATCGGCTTCGGACTCTTCATCGACGAGGTCGGGAAGTTCGTGACCCGCGACAACGACTACTTCTACGAGCCCGCGGTGACGCTGATCTACGTCACGTTCGTGCTCCTGTTCCTGGCGCGGCACGCGATCCACGGCCGCCGCGCCTACCGGCGGGAGGAGTACCTGCTGAACGCCCTCCAGGAGACGGCCGAGTACGCCCGGCTGGACCTGGACGAGACCGAGCGCACGCGGGCGCTGGAGTACCTGTCGCGGAGCGATCCCGGCCATCCGCTGACACCGGCCCTGGCCGCGGCGCTCCGGGCGGCGTCGGTGGTGGGGCCCGGCCGACCGTCCGCCCTGGGCCGCGCCCGCGCCGCCGTCCGCGCCACGTACCGCCGGCTGGCCGCGCTCCCGGGGTTCGACCTGGGGGTGATCGTCTTCTTCGTCGGCCAGCTGGCGCTGAAGCTCCTCTACGGCGCGCTCCTGATCTTCGTCCTGGGGGTGGGGTGGGAGCAGCTCCTGGACGTGGCGTACGTGGGGCGGGTGGCCGAGCGCTTCGGCGTCCTCTCCCCGCTGGAGGTGGGCCAGCTGGCCGCCTCCGGGCTCTCGGGCGTCTTCGTCCTGATCGGCGTGGTGCGGCTCCGCGTGTCGCGGCTGGCGGCGTTCCGCTGGTTCGAGCGGGCGATCCTGGTGTCGATCCTCCTGGTCCAGCCCTTCAGCTTCTACCGGGAGCAGTTCGCGGCGCTGATCGAGCTGGGGTTCAACCTCGTGGTCTTGACGTCCCTCAGGGCGGCGATCCGGCTCGAGGAGGAACGGTCGGCCGATGGTCTGGCCGCATGATTGGGGGGCGGCGAGACCGGTCGGGGCGGTCCACGGGGGCGCCATATTTCGTGCATGACACCGGGGTCCTCGGTGATTCTCCAGCGACGTCCGTGCGGTGCCACCGTCCGGCGGGAAGTCCCCCGCGGCCCACCCCGACCGGCCGCGCCGCCCCCGAGCGTGCGGGAGATCCTCGGGGCCGCCTCGTCCACCTCGGTCGGATCTGCCGCCCCGAGCGGCCGGCAGATCCGCGGGGCGCCCCGACCACCTCGATCGGCGCCGCTCCGGGAGCGCTGAAGATCTTTGCGCCGACGGAATGGCGCCGATATAGCGCGCGTCTCGCATCGTTGCCGTTCCAGACCGTGAGCGTGACGGCGGCGGACGGGCGGAGGACTCTGCGGGGGACTTCCCGCCGGACGGTGGCACCGCACAGACGTTGCTGGAGAATCACCGGAGGCCCCGGTGTCATCCTCTGAATTCGGCGCCCCCGTGGAGGCCTTCGTCCGTCCGCCGCCGACCCCCTCAACGAGCCGAACACGCAACCGATTCGACGACCTGCTAGATTGGCGGCGATGAAGACCGACATCGAGATCGCCCAATCCGCCACGCTCCGCCCGATCGCGGAGATCGCCGCCGACATGGGCCTGACGGACGCGGAGATCGAGCCGTACGGGCGGAACATCGCCAAGGTGCGCCTCGAGGCGCTGGAGGATCGGCCGGCCCGCGGGCGGCTGGTCCTGGTGACCGGCATCAGCCCCACGTCCGCCGGTGAGGGGAAGTCGACGGTCTCGGTGGGCCTCGCCCAGGCGCTGAACCGGCGCGAGGAGAATGCGGTCCTCTGCCTGCGCGAGCCGTCGCTGGGGCCATGCATGGGGATCAAGGGCGGGGCGGCGGGCGGGGGCTGGTCCCAGGTCGTTCCCATGGAGGAGATCAACCTCCACTTCACGGGTGACATCCACGCCGTCGGCGCGGCCACCAACCTGCTGGCGGCGCTTCTCGACAACCACCTCCACTTCGGCAACGAGCTCGGGATCGATCCGCGACAGGTCCTGTGGCGGCGGGCGGTCGACATGAACGACCGGGCGCTCAGGCGGATCGTGGCCGGTCTGGGCGGCAAGACCCACGGCGTCCCGCGGGAGGACGGCTTCTCGATCACGGTGGCGAGCGAGGTGATGGCGATCCTCTGCCTGGCGTCCGGGATCGAGGACCTGGAAGCGCGGCTGGGGCGGATCGTGGTCGCCTACACGCGCGACGACCGGCCCGTCCACGCGGCGGACCTGGAGGCGGCGGGCGCGATGACGCTGCTCCTGAAGCAGGCGCTGAAGCCCAATCTGGTGCAGACCCTGGAGAACACCCCCGCTTTCATCCACGGGGGGCCCTTCGCCAACATCGCCCACGGCTGCAACTCGCTCCTGGCCACCCGGATGGGCCTCGCGCTCGGCGACTGGTGCGTGACCGAGGCGGGGTTCGGGACCGACCTGGGGGCCGAGAAGTTCTTCGACATCAAGTGCCGCTACGGCGGGCTGGAGCCGGCGGTGGCGGTGGTGGTGGCGACGGTGCGGGCGCTCAAGTTCAACGGCGGCGTTCCGCGGAAGGCGCTGGGGGAGGAGAACGTGGAGGCGGTGGCGTCGGGCCTCGCCAACCTGGACGCCCACCTGGACATTCTGGAGCATTTCGGCGTCCCCGCCGTGGTGGCGCTGAACGTGTTCGAGAGCGATACCGAAGCCGAGCTGTCGGAGGTGGAGGCGTTCTGCCTGGGCCGCGGCGTGACGGCCGCCCGGGCTACGGTCCACGCCGAGGGGGGCGAAGGCGGTCTCGAGCTGGCCGACGCGGTCACATCGGTGGCGCGGACGGGACAGGCGGCCTTCCGGCCGCTCTACCCCCTGGAGTGGACGATCCGCCGGAAGATCGAGACCGTCGCCCGCGAGATCTACGGCGCCGACGGGGTGGAGTACTCCCGCGACGCCGAGCGGGCGGTGGATCGGATGGAGGCGATCGGCCTCGGGGGGCTCCCCGTCTGCATCGCCAAGACCCAGTACTCGCTCTCCGACGACCCGACGCTCCTCGGCCGGCCCCGCGGCTTCCACGTGACGGTCTCCGAGGTGCGGCCCTCGGCGGGGGCGGGGTTCATCGTGGTCCTGACCGGCGACATCATGACGATGCCGGGACTCCCCCGGCGGCCGGCGGCGGCGGCCATGCGGGTCGAGCCCGACGGCACCGTCCACGGACTCTTCTAGGAGGCGGCGAGTGGAGCAGAACCGGATCCGGACCGACGCGGCGCCGAAGGCGATCGGCCCCTACGAGCAGGGGGCGGTGGCCGGCGGCTGGCTCTACACGGCCGGCCAGGTCGGCCTCGACCCCGCCACGGGCCAGCTGGTGGACGGCCTCGAACCGCAGGCCCGCCGGGCGCTGGCCAACCTCGCGGCGATCCTGGACGCGGCGGGCGCCACCTGGGCCGACGTGGTCAAAACGACCGTCTACCTGGCCGACATGGCGGACTTCGAGGCGGTGAACGCGGTCTACGCGGAAATCCTGGCGGAGCCGTTCCCGGCCCGCTCCACTGTGGCCGTGGCCGGGCTGCCGCGCGGGGCGCGGGTCGAGATCGACGCCGTCGCGCGCGTGGGCGGCTCCGGCGGATGAACCTCTCCAAGGATGAGCTGACCAAGCTGACCCACCTGGTCCGGTGCGCCGGTTGAGCGTCCAAACTGAGTCCGGCGGACTTGCATCTCGCGCTCGCCCACGTGCCGCCCGGCCCTCCCGCGCCGGACGTGCTGATCGGACACCAGACGTTCGACGACGCCGGCGTGTACCGGCTGACCGACGATCTGGCCCTGGTCCAGACCGTGGACTTCTTCACGCCGGTGGTGGACGACCCCTACGACTACGGGCAGATCGCGGCGGCGAACGCGCTCTCCGACGTCTACGCCATGGGCGGGACGCCGGTGACCGCCTTGAATCTCCTCTGCTGGCCGGAGGGGACGCTGGGGCCGGAGGTGCTGGGCCGGCTCCTGGCCGGCGGGACGGACAAGATCCACGAGGCCGGCTGCTCGGTGATCGGCGGGCACTCGATCCGGGACGAGGAGCTGAAGTTCGGCTACGCGGTGACCGGGCTGGTCCACCCGGCCCGGATGGTCACGAACGCGCTCGCCCGGCCGGGCGACGCGCTGGTCCTGACGAAGCCGCTGGGGACGGGAGTCCTGACGACGGCGCTGAAGGCCGGCGCGGTCACGGCGGAGGCGATCGCGCCCGCGGTGGCCTCGATGAAGG
>CAZUIY010000222.1:0-1559 GCA_964619975.1 uncultured Gemmatimonadales bacterium | reverse complement strand
CAAGCTCTCGGGCGGCGAGAAGCAGCGGGTGGCGATCGCCCGGACGATCCTGAAGGACCCGCCGATCCTCATGTTCGACGAGGCCACGTCGTCCCTCGACACGCGGACCGAGAAGGAGATCCAGGCCAGCCTGGACGAGGTGGCGCGCGGCCGCACCACGCTGGTGATCGCGCACCGGCTCTCCACCGTGGTGGACGCCGACGAGATCCTGGTCCTGGACGACGGGCGGATCGTGGAGCGCGGCCGGCACGACGCGCTGCTGGACTCCGGCGGGGTCTACGCGGAGATGTGGTGGCGCCAGCAGGAGGCCGAGCGGCGCGAGGCGGCGCGGGTCGACGAGGAGGCCCCGGCGGAGTGAACGCGGCCATGGCGGGGGTGCTGGCGTACCTCGTGGCGCAGATCGGCTTCGGCGTCTGGTACTCGCGCCGGATCAAGACCGAGGCGGACTACCTGGTGGCCGGCCGGAGCCTCGGCCCGGTGGTCGTCGCCGGCAGTGTGTTCGCCACCTGGTTCGGGGCCGAGACGTGCCTGGCCGCGGCGGGGGAGACGTACAGCCGGGGCCTGGTGGCGGCCACCACCGATCCGCTCGGCTACGGCATCGCCGTGGTCCTGGTGGGGTTCCTGTTCGCCGCGCCGCTCCGCCGCCGGGGCTACATCACCGTGGCCGACCTGATGCGGGAGCGATACGGCGTCGGCGTCGAGCGGCTCTTCGTGATCCTGGCGATTCCCGCCACCGTCCTCTGGGCGGCGGCCCAGGTCCGTGCCTTCGGGCAGGTGCTGTCGTCGATCTCGGGGCTGGATCCCGTGGCCACGATCACGCTGGCGGCGGCCGTGGTTGTCACGTACACGCTCTTCGGCGGGCTCCTGGCGGACTCGGTCAGCGACCTGGTCCAGGGGGTCGTCCTCGTGGCGGGGCTGGTGGCGCTCGTGGTGGCGATGGTCCTGGCCGGCGACGCGTCCGCCCTGGCGGAGGTACCGCGGGAGAGGCTCGCGCTCCTCCCTCCGGGAGAGCCGTGGCTGGCCGACCTGGAGCGGTGGACGGTGCCGATCATCGGCTCGCTGGCGGCCCAGGAGCTGATCGCCCGCTCCCTGGCGGCCCGCACTCCGGGGATCGCCCGCGGCGGCACGATCGCCGGCGGAGTCCTGTTCATCGCGATCGGGACGCTCCCGATCGCCGCCGGCCTGGCCGGCTCCGTCCTGACGCCGGGCCTGGCGGAGCCCGACCAGGTGCTGCTGGTCCAGGCGGGGGAGTATCTGCCGGCGCTCTTGCGGATCCTGTTCGTGGGCGCCCTGGTGTCGGCGATCCTCTCGACCGTGGATTCGACGCTCCTGGTGGCCGGCTCCTTCGCGGCCCACAACCTGGTCCTGTCGGTACGGCCGGACGTCTCCCCGCGGACCCGGCTCCGGGTGAACCGGGCCGCCGTGGTCGCCTTCGGCGTCGTGGCCTACCTGCTCGCGATGTCCGCCGAGAGCATCTACGACCTGGTGTGGGAGTCGGCGGCGTTCGGCACCGCCGGCATCTTCGTGGCGTTCGTCTTCGCCTTCCAGCGCCGCTGGGG
>CAZUIY010000221.1:0-11189 GCA_964619975.1 uncultured Gemmatimonadales bacterium | reverse complement strand
GATGGCGCGGCCGTGCTGGATCGCGGTCACGCGGCGGGTGGTGTAGGAGCCGCCGTCCCGCAGCCGGTCCACGAAGTAGACGACCGGGATCGACAGGTCGCCGGGCAGGATGAAGTAGCCGTGCATCGAGTGGGCCGGCCGGTTCTCCTCGACGGTCCGCCGCGCGGCCACGAGGGCCTGGGCCAGCACCTGCCCGCCGAAGATCCGGCCGGTCCCGATGTCCCGGTTGGTGCCGCGGAAGATGTCGTGCTCGATCGCCTCCAGCTCCAGGAGCTGGACCAGGTCTTCGGCGGTGTAGCGGTCGGGTTCGCTCATGGCGCTGACGTTCGCCGGAAACCGCCGCCCCGGCCACCGCGGGGCCGCGCCCGCGAAACAAACCGCCGCGTCTCCCGTTGAGGGGCCATGACACCGACACGGTCCATCTCACCCATCATCGCATTCGTGTGCCTGACCTTCGCGGGAGCGGTCACCGCCGCGGCCCAGGACCCGCCCGCCGTCCGCGCGATCGTCGGCGTCACGGTGGTCGACACCCGCTCGGGTACGCTCCTGCCGGACCGGACCGTCGTGCTCGAGGACGGCCGCATCCGCTCGGTCGAGCCCGGCGGCGCGGCCCCCGCCGGCGCGGCGGTGATCGACGGGGCCGGGCGGTACCTGATTCCCGGCCTCTGGGACATGCACGTCCACCTGCGCCACGACAAAGCGCCGGAGATCCTGATGCCGCAGTTCGTGGCGCACGGGGTGACCGGCGTCCGCGACATGGCCTCCGACTGCGACGGGCCGGAGGCCACCGGCACCTGCATCGACCGCATGCGGGAGTGGCAGGAGGAGATCGCCGCCGGGGAGCTCCTGGGCCCGCGCATCCTGGCCCTCAGCAGCTTTCCGCTGAACCCGCCGTGGGACTACGACGTGACGTCCGAGCAGATCACCGGCATGATGGCCGAGCTAGACCGCCGCGGGGTGGACCTGATCAAAGTGTACTTCCGGCTGTCGCCGGAGGCGTTCGCGGGCTTCGTGGCCGAGGCGCGCCGGCTGGGGATCGACGCCGGGGGGCACCTGCCGCTCCGGATGACGGCGGCCGAGGCGTCGGCGGCGGGTCTCCGGAGCCTGGAGCACGCCCGCGACTTCCTGTTCGACTGCTTTCCGGGGAGCGCGGAGTTCCGCCAGGCCGCCCGCTCGCAGAACCCGCCCGTGGACGTCATGCGGGCCATGGTGGAGGAGCACGACCCGGCGATCTGCGAGCGGACGTTCGCGGTCATGGTCGAGAACGACACCTGGTACGTTCCGACCCACGTCACGCGGCGGATGGACGCCTACGCCGACGATCCCGAGTTCCGCGCCGACCCCCGCCTCCGGTTCATTCCGGCCGAGGCCCGGGCGGAGTGGCAGGCCGACGCCGACCGGATGGTGGCGCTGGATCCCACCCCGGAGGGCCGGAGCGTCATGCGCGGCTTCTACGAGACGGGGCTGGAGATCACCGGGCGGGCCCACGCGGCGGGGGTCGGGATCGTGCTCGGCACCGACGCGGGCGACACCTACGTGTTCCCGGGCTCGGGGGCCCACGACGAGCTTGAGGAGCTGGTGAAGGCGGGCCTGACCCCGGCCGAGGCGCTGGCCGCGGCGACGGTCGATGCCGCCCGGTTCCTGCGCCTGGAGGCCGAGCACGGAACGGTCGAGGCGGGGAAGCGGGCGGATCTGGTCCTGCTCTCGGCCGATCCTCTCGCGGACATCGGACACGTCCGGGACATCGAGATGGTGTTTCTGGGCGGCCGCCCGTACGATCGGGCGGAGCTCGACGCCATGCTCCAGGGAGTCGAAGAGGCCGTCGCGGCGGCCGCCGAGTGAGACCGATTCAGACCAGCGTGATCTCGTAGCCGATCCGCCAGCCGGCGAGGCTCTCGGGATCCTCGTCTCCCTCGTCGCCGGGACCGTGGAGCCCCACCCACGACGACGGGGGACCGGAGAACGACCGCTCGTACGCGGGGAGCGAATCGCTGCCGGTGATCCGGTCCTGCTCCTCGCCGCTCAGCTCGATCTGCAGGTCGTTCTCCACGTCGCCCAGGTACAGCACCTCGTCCAGCTTCACCCGGTTCTTGCCCGGCTTCTCCGAGATGAACCACGACCCCTCGGGCGGAAGCCGGCGCTCCGACGTCCCCTCCGAGCCCGTGACGCGGGACGTGAAGACGAACTCCCCCAGCGCCTCGCTGCCGGGCTCCATGTTGTCGGTGATCTGGATCCACTTGAGGGTGACGCAGACGCGGCTCGGCATGGGAACGCTCCGTGAACGGAGAATGGGGTGGTCGGACGTGAGAGGCTGGTTTTTACCGCGTCCGCGGGGTCTCTGTCAATCCCTCCCGGTCGGCTCCGGCTCGGCCGGGGGGGCGTCCTCGGTGTAGGCGGAGGCGGCGCCGTGACGGTACACCAGCTCGCCGCCCAGGTGCGCCGTCCACGTGCCGCTCACCGCGACGGCGATGGCGCCGAGCACCGTGAGCCAGCGGGCCGCCGTGCCCGCGCCGCCGCGCAGCAGTCCCAGCAGGGCGATCCCGAAGACGGCCGTGGCGAAGAGCCGGAACTGCTTACCCGCCTCCTCGTGCTCGTGGATCGGATCGTGTCCGACCACCTCCTCGACCCGGTCCTCCTCGGCCTCGCCCGTCTGGTAGGCCACCCAGGCGCCGGTGGCCAGGAGCGCCGCCATCGCCACGGGGAGGGCCCACGCGCGGCGGGCGGGGCTGCCGCGACCGATGGCCCAGAGCGCCCACAGGGCGATCAGGGGCAGCAGATACATGAAGACGATCGGGAAGTGAACGACCGACGGGTGGAGCGGATCGGGAATCACGGATCCTCCTCGTTTGGGAGTTTACAAATCTATTTGTAAGCGTCCGGGGGCGGCCGACCGATGGGCCTGAGGTCCTGGATCCGGGCGGCCAGGGCCAGCACCCCCTCCTCGTCCCGCGGCGGGCCCATCACCTGAAGCCCCACCGGGAGCCCTTCCGCGTCCAGCCCCGCCGGGACCGTGGCCACCGGGAGCGCCGCCAGGTTCAGGACGAACGTCGGCGCGATCCAGTCCACGTACGTCTCCATCGCCTGCCCGGCCACGGTCTCCGGGTAGTTCTGCTCGACCGGGAACGGCGGCACCGCCATCGCCGGCGTGAGGAGGGCGTCGTGGCGCTCGAAGAGCGTCCGCAGGACCTCGCGGATCCGGGCGCGGGCGTCTTCCGCCGCGGCCAGGTCTCTGGTCGTCACGGAGAGCCCCGCCTTCACGTTGTTCCGGACGTTCACGCCCAGCTCGTCGATCCGGTCGAGGCGGGAGCGCATGTGGGTGACGAACCAGAGGCCGCGGAGCGCCAGGAACGCCTCCCGGCCGAAGGCCAGGTCGAGCGGGACCTCCTCGACGTCGTGGCCGTCGGCGGCGAGGGCGTCGACCGCCTCGCGGCAGACCTCCAGAACGCCGGCGTCGACCCCGATCCCGACCGGATCGGGGCACCAGGCGAGCCGCAGTCTCTCGCCGGGACCGGCGGCGACCGCGGCGGGGAGGTCGCGGCCGGCCACCGGCTGGGAAAGAGGGTGCCACGGGTCCGCCCCCATCGTGGCCTGGAGCGCCAACGCGACGTCGGCCGCGGTCCGGGCGAGGAAGCCGGTCACCTGGTGGGTGTCCCAGAGCCAGCGGGTCGGGGCCGTGGGGACGAGCCCCACGGACGGGCGCAGTCCGACCACGCCGCAGAAGGAGGCGGGGATCCGGAGCGAGCCCCCCAGATCGGTGCCCTCCGCGAGCGCGAACATGCCGGTCGCCAGCCCGGCCGCGCCGCCCCCGGTCGAGCCCCCCGCGCTCTTCGCGAGGTTCCAGGGGTTCCGCGTCCGGCCGAAGACTTCGTTCCAGGTGTTCCCGCCCGCCGCGAACTCGGGGGTGTTCGTCTTCCCCAGGATCACGGCGCCGGCGGCCCGGAGCCGCTTCACGACGAGCGCGTCCTCACTCGGAACGTGGTCGGCGTAGAGAGGGGAGCCGTAGGTGGTCCGGAGCCCCGCCACTTCGGTCACGTCCTTGATCCCGACGGGCAGCCCGCAGAGGGGGCCCGGGTCCTCGCCTCGGGCGAGCCGGGCCTCGAGGACGCGGGCCTCCTCCAGCGCCTCCTCGTTCGGCGTCACCAGGGCGTTCACGTCCGGGTTCACCGCCTCCACCCGGTCGAGGCACGCCTGGACGACGTCGACCGGCGAGATGTCGCCGGTGGCGATCCGCCGCCGGATTTCGACGGCGGAGAGGTCGGGGAGCGCCGTCAACCGGACTCCGCGGCCGCAGACGGGAGGGGCCGCGGCCGCCTCCCGAGATAGATGGCGCAGGCGAGCACCCATCCGAGCACGGAGGCCTCGATCACCCGCTGGGCGACCCCCGCGATCGGCAGCTCCGGCATCAGGAACGGCAGGGCCACCAGACCGGCGATCCCGCCGGCGATCCCGATCACGGACAACGCGCCCGCCCCGGGCCACCGGCGGGCGATCACTCCGAGCGCCAGGATCGACGCCGGGCCCACCGGGTAGCCGAGGCCGCCGACCAGCGTGTGGACGACCTGCTCGGGGCTCGGATTCTCCAGCGCGCACCCGGGATCGCAGCGGAAGAACGCCGCAACCACGTAGCCCAGGGCGTAGAGCCCCAGGCCGACGAAGGCGAGGACGGCCACCGGCCCCCGGGCCAGCCGCTTCCCGGCCTCCACCGCGAACGCCAGGAGCAGCATCCCGGCGGGAAGGAAACCGGCCATGGAGAAGAGCTCACCGTGCGGCGCCCCGCGGGCTCCCAGCTCGCTGATGAACTGGGAGCGGTGGCTGTAGCCGGGCCAGGCGAGCCCCGCCACGAGGGCGGCCGCCGGCACCCAGAGCGCCGCGGCCACGCCCAGCCCGGCGACCCACGGCGCGCCCGCGTGGGCGGGCCGACGCTGTCGATCGGCCGTCACTCCTCCTCGACAAACGCCACCACGCGCGAGAACGCCGCCTCGCCGCCCTTGAAGAGCCACGGGAAGCAGCCGATCACCAGGCGCCGGTTCTGGAGCTCCGGCGCGTCGATCTGGCCGCCCAGGTTCTCGATGTGCATGCAGTCGTGGACGAAGAGCGCATTGTGGGTGAGCTGGTAGTGGTCCTCGGGGAAGAGCTCCGCCACGCCCTCGGGCCCCCCGAACTTGTGCTCGGCGATCTTCCGCACCCGGTCGCAGTGGCCGAACGTCCCCTTCCCCAGGAACCGGCCGATCGGGAGGTTCATCGGATGGTCGGTGGAGACCGCGTCCACGCCCCAGATCCTGATCTCCTTGTCGATCAGCCACTGCACCATGTCGGGGTGCGCGCCGGGGTGGAGCAGGATGTACCGCTCCTCGTCGGGCGCCGCCCCGTACTGGGCGAAGCGGCCCCAGCCGGTGTGGAGGATCAGCAGATCGCCGTTTCTGACCTCGACCCGGTCCTCGATCATCTTCGGCGTGTAGGCGCCCAGGTCGCCCATCTCGTCCCGCAGGTCGACGATCACGCCGGGGCCGTACAGCCAGTCCATCGGGATCTGGTCGATCGTCCGGCCGTTGGTGACGAAGTGGCGCGGCGCGTCCAGGTGGGTGCCGATGTGGTTGGAGGTCTGGATGTACTGGGCGTTCACGCCGTGCTCGGACTTCCGCTTGAAGTACTTCACCTCGAACGGCGGGTAGTACGGCCAGAACGAGACCGTCTGGTCGAGCGGCTGGGACAGGTCGTAGGGCTTCACGTCGCCTCCTTCGGTTCGGATGGATGGGCCGCCGGCGCGTCGAACCACGCGCGGACGGCCGGCTTGGTCACCTTGCCCATGGCGTTTCGCGGCAGCGCCCGGACCAGGAGCACGCGGCCCGGCACCTTGTACGGGGCCATCCGCTCGCGGGCCCAGGCGCGGAGCGGCTCGGGATCGAGCGCCTGGCCCGGCGCCGCCACGACGGCGACGCAGACCCGTTCGCCCCACTCCGGGTCCGGCGTTCCCACGACCGCGCACTCCGCCACCTGCGGGTGGGCCAGGAGGGCGGCTTCGATCTCGAGCGCCGACACCTTGTAGCCGCCGGTCTTCAGGATGTCCACCGAGCTGCGGCCGAGGATCCGCCAGCGGCCGTCCTCGACCACCGCCTCGTCGCCGGTCCGGAACCAGCCTTCGCGGAACGCCTCGCGGGTAGCGTCGGGACGGTTCCAGTACTCCCGGAAGACGGCGGGCCCGGCCACCTCGATCCGGCCCGGGACGCCCTCCGCCTCGATGGCGGCGCCGGACTCGTCCACCAGCCGCGCCTCGACCCGGGGAAGCGGGGTGCCCACGGTGCCGGGCACGCGCTCGCCCTCCAGCGGGTTCGAGAGCGCCATCCCGATCTCGGTCATGCCGTAGCGCTCCAGGAGCGCGTGCCCGGTGATCTCGCGCCACCGGTCGAAGACCGGCACCGGAAGCGCCGCCGAGCCCGAGATCATGACCCGGAGCCGCGCCGCCGCGTCGGACCACCGGACACGCGTGGCCGCGTCGGCCTCCTCCCAGGCGCGGATCAGCCGGACGTACATGGTGGGAACGCCCATGAAGAGCGAGATCGGTCGTTCCGAGAGCGCCGACCAGACCGACTCCGCGTCGAACCTCGGGAGATGATCCACGGTGGCCCCCGTGGCGAGCGCGGACAGCAGGCCGTTGACGATCCCGTGCGTGTGGTGGAGCGGCAGGCAGTGGAGGAGCCGGTCGTCCTCGCTCCACGCCCACGCCTCCACCAGCGCGCCGACCTGGGCCTCCAGGTGGGCGTGCGTCAGGACCACGCCCTTGGGGCGGCTGGTGGTGCCGCTCGTGTAGAGGATGAGGGCCGGGCGGTCAGGGGCGAGGTCCGGCAGGTCCGCGGGGGCGGCCTCCAGCGCCTCGGCCACCGTCCGCCGCTCGGCGCCGGCCGAGCTGGCCGGCCCGGCCAGCGTGCCCGCATGGCCGCCGCCGGCCAGGGCGACCGCCGCGCCGGAGTCGGTCAGCGCGTACGCCAGCTCGGCAGGCGGATGGGACGGCGAGAGCGGAACGGCGACCCCGCCGGCCCGCCAGATCCCCAGGAGCGCGGCGGCGTACTCGAAGCCGGCGGGAGCCAGGAGCGCCACCCGCTGCCCCGCCAGGTCGCCGGTTCCCGCGTCCGCCAGGAGCCGTGCCGCCACCGCCGCCGAGCCCTCGAGCAGCCGGCCGTAGGCGTGCTCCCCGGCCTCGTCGACCAGCGCCGTGCGGGCCTCCGCGCCGCGCGCCGCCTCGACCAGCGCCGGCCCGATCCCGGCTCCCGCCTCAGACACGGCCGCGCGCCAGCACACCGTAGACCACGAACGAGACGGCGCCGGCGGAGAACCACGCGCCGTCGAACAGGAAGCGCGGGAGTCCCTCCACCAGCCCCGCCAGCGCCACCGCGAGGCCGGCGGCCAGCGCGACGATCGCCGCGCCGTGGACCCCCCGGTGGGGCCCGTCCGCCCGGTAGAGGGCGTCCACGTCCAGCCGGCCCCGGCGCAGGAGCAGGTAGTCGCAGACGATCACGCCGCCGACCGCGCCCAGGAGACCGGAGTAGCCGACCAGCCACGTCTGGTACGCCTCCAGGAGCTCCCACGGCAGAATCAGGATCCCGATCACGCCGGCGATCAGCCCGCCGGTGCGGAACGAGACCCTCCCCGGCGCCAGGTTCGAGAACGCGTTGGCGGGCGCCACCACGTTGGCGGCGATGTTGGTCGAGAGCGTGGCCAGGACCACCGCGCTCATCGCCACCACGCCGATCCAGGCGCCGGATTCCAGCGCGATCCGGTCCACCAGATCGATCGGGTTCCAGATCGCCTCGCCGTAGATCGCCACCGTGGCGCTCGTGACCGCCACGCCGATGAAGGCGAAGAGCGGCATCGTCGTCAGGAGCCCCACCGCCTGCCCCACCGCCTGATCCCGCTGGCTCCGGGCGTAGCGCGTGAAGTCGGGGATGTTGAGCGCCAGGGTCGCCCAGAAGCCGACCATGGCGGTCAGCCACGGGATGAAGAGCCCCAGCGGGAAGCCGCCGTCCGCGCCGTCCGCCGCGCCGGCCGCGCCCAGCCCCTCGGCCCCCGCCAGCACCGCCCCCATCCCGCCCGCCTCGGCCGCGGCCCACGCCAGAAGGCCGAGCCCGAACACGATCAGGACCGGCGCCGCGAACGCCTCCAGCCACTTGATCGACTCCGTCCCCTTCCAGGCGAACACCATGTTGACCAGCCAGAAGAGCCCGAACGCGATGTACTGGGGGAGACCCTGGCCCATGAGCGTCCAGTCGCCGCCCAGCTCCCGCCACCCGGGCCAGACGAGCGCGAAGAGGACGTGGAGCGCGAGCCCCCCGAGCCAGGTCTGGATGCCGAACCAGCCGCACGCCACGACCGCCCGCGCCAGGGCGGGCACGTGAGCGCCGGCGACGCCGAAGGAGGCGCGAGCGTAGACGGGGAAGGGGATCCCGTACTTCGTCCCGGCGTGGCCGTTCACGATCATCGGGACCAGGACGATCGCGTTCCCGAGGAGCACGGCGAGGAGGCTGACCTGCCACGAGAGCCCCGCCGCCACCATGCCGGCGGAGAGCATGTAGGTGGGGATGCAGACGCTCATCGCCACCCAGAGAGCCGCGAAGTGCCACAGGCTCCAGGTGCGCGCCTCCGCGGGGACCGGCGCCAGGTCGCGGTTGGAGAGCGTCACGCCGCGGCGCGTGCCCGATCGACCGCCGTCGCGAGCGTCCGGCGGACGAGGACGCGTGTCAGATGCCGACGGTAGGCGGCGGAGGCGTGGATGTCCGACGGCGGGTCCACGTCCAGCGTGGCGGCGGCGTCGGCGGCGGCTTCGACCGCCGCCGCGTCCGGCTCCTGGCCGGAGAGGAGCGCCGCGGCTTCCCGCGCCACGACCGGGGCGTCGCCGACCGACAGGAGCGCGATCCGCGCCCGCTCGCAGCGCCCGGCCCCGTCCAGCGTGACGCCCGCCGCCACGCCGACCAGCGCGTAGTCGCCGTGCCGGCGGGCCAGCTCGCGGAACGCCCAGCCGGTCCGCGCGGGCGGCGCCGGCAGGTGGATCTCGACCAGGAGCTCGCCGGGCTCGAGCGCGGTCCCGAACAGCCCGGTGAAGAAGTCCGCCGCCTCCACCCAGCGGCCTTCCGGGCTCTCCGCCCGCGCCAGGCGGAACCGTGCGCCGGCCACGAGGCAGACGGCCGGGACCTCAGCCGCCGGGTCGGCGTGGGCCACGCTGCCGCCCATGGTCCCACGGTTCCGGATCTGGGGATGGGCGACCCACGGCAGGGTCTCCGCCAGGAGCGGCGACCGCGCCGCCACCACCGGGCTCAGCTCGGCCGCGCGCTGGCGGGTCATGGCGCCGATCGACACGCCGCCATCCGCCTCCCGCACGTACGCCAGTTCGGAGACGCCGTTCAGGTCCACCAGGACCGCCGGGGCGGCCAGGCGGAAGTTCATGGCGGGGACCAGCGACTGCCCGCCGGCCAGCGGCCGGGCCTCGTCGCCCCGTTCGGCCAGCGTGGCGAGCGCCTCCTCGAGCGAGGCCGGCGCGGCGTACTCGAAGACCGGCGGCTTCACCCGCCTTCCACCCGGGCGCGGATCTCCTTTTCGAGCGCGTCCAGCCCGCGCGCGGTCATCGTCTTCGCCACGTTGTCGATCAGCCGCTGTCCGATGCCGGCCACCTTGCCGCCGATCTGGAGGTCGGAGCCGTACGTCATCCGGGTGCCGCCGGGGGTCTCGGTCAGCTCCACGCGGGCATTGCCGCGGGCGTACCCGAGCGCGCCCCTGCCGTCCACCTCCATGTCGTAGCGCTCCGGCCGGACGGGGTCGACGATCCGGACGGTGACGTCGTAGCCGCCGCCGGAGACGGGTCCCACCGCGATCTTCATCCGGCCCCGGTAGAGGTTCTCCTCGACCCTCTCCAGCCGCTCCATGCCGGGGAGCGCCTTCGACAGGACGTCGGGGTCCAGGAGCGCCTCCCACACCGCCTCGCGCGGAGCGTCGAATTCGTAGTCGCCCTCGATCCTCATGCCGGCACCCCCCGCGCGGCCTGGAGCGTCTCCCACAAGAGGTCCGGCGGAATCGGGATCTCCAGGAGCTCGAGGCCCGGCACCTGGAGCGCGTCCTCGATCGCCTGCGCGATCGCCGCGCCGGCCGGGATCGCCCCGGCCTCGCCCACCCCCTTTACCCCCATCGGGTTCAGCGGCGACGGGGTCTCGATGTGGGCGGTCTCCAGCATCGGCACGTCGGTGGCCGTCGGCAGCAGGTAGTCCATGAACGACGCGTTCAGGAGCTGGCCGTTCTCGTCGAAATGGAGCTTTTCGAACAGGGCGTTTCCGATCCCCATGGCGACTCCTCCGTGGACCTGTCCGTCCACCATCACCGGGTTCACGATCGTCCCGCAGTCGTGGACGACCAGGTAGCGGACGACCCGGACCTCGGCGGTCTCCGGGTCGACCTCGACCACGCAGGCGTGGACCCCGCTGGCGGTCGAGCCGCGGCTGGGGCCGAAGTAGGCGGTCGCCTCGAGGCCGGGCTCCATGCCGCCGGCCACCGCGCCACGGAGCGGGTTCGCCCGCCGCGCGAGATCCCCCAGGGCGATGGAGCGGCCCGGCTCGTCCCGGACGAAAGCGGCGCCGCCCCCCAGATCCACCTCGTCGGCGCCGGCGCCGAGCGCCTCCGCCGCCAGGGCCAGCGTCTTCTCCCGCACCTTCACCGCCGCCTGGTGGCACGCGGTCCCCGCCACGACGGTCCCGCGGCTGGCGAAGGTACCGGTCCCCCAGTTGAAATCGCGGGTGTCGCCGGTCGAGACGTCCACCTCGTCGGTGTCCACGCCCAGCTGCTCGGCCACGATCTGGGCGAACGAGGTCATGTGGCCCTGCCCCTGGGTGCCGACGCCGGTCGCCAGACGGACCCGGCCCGAAGATTCGATCGTCACCCGCGCCCCCTCGTAGGGGCCGATGCCCGTCCCCTCCACGTAGGAGACGATGCCGATCCCGCGGCGCCGGCCGCCCGGCAGCTCGCGCGCCGCCGGATCCGCCACGAAGGGTTCGTAGCCGATCCGCTCGGCCGCCAGCTCCAGCGCCGGCCGGTAGTTGCCGCTGTCGTAGACCAGCGGCGCGAAGTCCTGGTAGATGATGTTGTTGTCGTGGGGGAACGAGTCGGGCGCCAGGTAGTTCCGGCGGCGGATCTCCACCCGGTCGATCCCCAGC
>CAZUIY010000220.1:0-8612 GCA_964619975.1 uncultured Gemmatimonadales bacterium | reverse complement strand
CGATCTGCTGGAGCTGGCGGCGAGGCACGACGTGGCGATCGGGATCGGCGGCGTCCACCCGTTCGCCCGCTGGCGCGACCAGGAGTTCGTCGACACGCCTGGATACCAGTGGGTGGGGGACCAGCTCCGGTACCTCGCCCGGCGGAACCTCTCGTTCGGGCTCCACGTCCACGTGGCGGTGGAGGACGACGACGCGCGCGTCTACGTGGCCAACCAGTTCCGGCGCTGGGCGGCGCCGCTCCTGGCGCTGTCGGCCAACGCGCCGTTCTTCGAGGGCGTCGACACCGGCTTCGAGACGATCCGCACCCACGTCTTCGGCTCGTTTCCGCGGACCGGCTACGCGCCGCGGCTGCGGGACTGGGACCACTACCGGGCCCTGGTCGAGCGGCTGACGGCGTCGGGGGCGATCAAGGTGCCGCGCCAGGTGTGGTGGAACGTCCGGCCGCACATGGAATACGGCACGGTCGAGCTCCGCGTCTTCGACATGCAGATCGACCTCGACCGGACGCGGACGTTCGTGGCCCTGACCCAGGCGCTGGCGGCCGCGCTGGTGGCGGCGTGGGAGGCCGGCGAGCCGGAATGGGAACTGGAGCCGTCGTACCTGGCGGATGGGTGGTTCAAGGCCCAGCGGTTCGGCTGGGACGCGCCGGTCGCCCACCCGGTCACCGGCCGCACCGTGAAGCTGGCCGACGAGATCGCGGCGCTGCGGGAGGCGGCGCGGCCGTGGGCCGAGCGGCTCGGCACGGCCGGGGACGCCCTGGAGGGGCTGGACCGGATCCTGGCCGAGGGGCCCGAGACGGCCTGGCAGCGGCGGGTCTGGCGGGAGTCGGGGGAGGATCTGGCCGAGCTCCAGCGGCGGATCTTCGAGCGGGTCCGGACCGGGGCGCGTTGCCGCGAGGCGCTCTCCGTGGCCGGCGAATGAGCCGGCGAGCGGCGGGGGGCCGGCCGTGACCGAGACGTTCGGCATCCTCTCGCTGGCGCCGCCGCTCCTGGCGATCGCGCTCGCGATCGCCACCCGGCAGGTGTACCTGTCGCTGATCCTGGGGATCTGGAGCGGGTGGTGGATCCTGGCCGGCTGGAACCCGCTGGCGGGGGCCCGCGACTCGCTCGAGGTGATCGCGACCGTGATCGCCAACCCCGACAACGCCAAGATCCTCCTGTTCTCGCTGGCGATCGGGGCGGTCCTGACCCTGACCCAGCGCTCGGCGGGGGTCGAGGGGTTCGTGGCCTCGCTCCACCGGATGGGGATCGGCCGCACGCGCCGCTCGGCGAGCTACGTGGCGACCGGCATCGGCACCATCGTCTTCATCGAGTCGAACATCACATCGCTGGTGACGGGGACGGTGGCGCGGCCGCTCTTCGACCGGCTCAGGATCTCGCGCGCCAAGCTGGCGTACTTCTGCGACTCCACCGCCGCGCCGGTCTGCATCCTCGTCGGGATGAACGCGTGGGGGGCGTACGTGATCGGGCTCCTGGGCACGCAGGGGGTCGAGGACCCGGTGGCGGTCTTCGTGCGGGCGATCCCGTTCAACTTCTACGCGATCCTGGCGCTCATCCTGGTGTGGCTGGTGGCCACCTTCGACTGGAACATCGGCCCCATGCGGACCGAGGAGCGGGAGACGGCCGAGATGGGGCCGGTGGCCTCGGAGGGGCCGTCGCTCCGGAGCGAGCAGGACTCGCTGCTGGACGTCGAGCCGCGGGAGGGGGCGCCGCCGCGCGCGCTCAACATGGTGGTGCCGGTCGTGGTGCTGGTGGGCATGATGGTGGTGGGGCTCTTCGTCACCGGCGAGGGCGACCCGCTGGACGGCGACGGCTCGACCGCCGTCCTGTGGGCGATCTCGAGCGCCATCGCGGTCATGTTCGTCCTGTACAAGGCGCAGGGGATCCTGGGCGTGGAGGAGAGCACGAAGTACACGCTCCAGGGCATGGCGGGGCTCCTGCCGCTGGTGGTCGTCCTGGTCCTGGCCTTCGCCCTGGGGGCCACCTGCGCGGCGCTCGGGACGGGTCCCTTCGTGGCGTCGCTGGTCGAGCGGTTCCTGACGCCGGCGCTGGTCCCGGCGCTCCTGTTCGTGGCCGGGGCGCTGATCTCGTTCTCGACCGGCACCTCGTGGGGCACCTTCGCCATCATGGTCCCGATCGGGGTGCCGATGGTCGACCCGCTGGGGCTGTCGCTGCCGCTGGTCCTGGGCGCGATCCTCTCCGGCGGAATCTTCGGCGACCACTGCTCGCCGATCTCGGACACCACGATCGTCTCGTCGCTGGCGTCGGCCTGCGACCACATCACCCACGTCCGGACCCAGCTTCCGTACGCGCTCCTGGCGGGGGGCGCCGCCATCGCGCTGTTCCTCGCCTTCGGCGTGGCCACCGCGGGGTGAGCGGCCCGCCGCCCGAGGCGGCCGATCGGGCGCGGGAGCTCCGGGCCCGGATCCGGGAGCACGAGCACGCCTACTTCGCGCTGGACGCCCCCACCATCTCCGACGCCGAGTTCGACCTCCTGGTGCGGGAGCTGAAGGACCTGGAGTCGGAGTGGCCGGAGCTCGCCACGCCCGACTCGCCGCTCCGCCGCGTGGGCGGGACGCCGCTGGACGCCTTCCCCCGCGTTCCCCACGAGATCCCCATGCTGTCGCTCGACAACGCCTACGGCGAGGCCGAGCTGGCCGCCTGGGCGGAGCGCGTCCGGCGCGCCCTGGAGGACGCCGACGACGTGGCGTACGTGGCCGAGCTCAAGATCGACGGGCTCTCGATCTCACTCTCGTACGAGGAGGGCGTCCTTGTGCGGGGCGCCACCCGCGGCGACGGGACGACCGGCGAGGACGTGACGCCGAACCTGCGGACGATCCGCGAGATCCCCCTGAGGCTCCCCGACGAGGCGCCGCGGAGCGCCACGATCCGGGGTGAGGTGTACATGACGCGGACCGGCTTCCAGCGGCTGAACGAGGAGCGCGAGGAGGCCGGGGAGCCGCCCTTCGCCAACCCGCGGAACGCCGCCGCCGGTTCGCTCCGGCAGCTCGACAGCCGCGTCACCGCCGGCAGGCCGCTCCGGTTCTTCGGCTACTCGCTGCCCGAGCGGGAGCCCGCCGCGAGCCAGTCGGAGACGCTGGAGCTGCTCCAGTCGTGGGGCGTGCCGGTCAACCCCGAGTGGCGCCGGCATCCGGACCTGGCCTCGGCGCTCGCCCATTGCCTGGAATGGCAGGAGCGGCGCCACGCGCTGGACTACGAGATCGACGGGGTCGTCGTCAAGGTGGACGACTTCGAGCGGCAGGCCGAGCTCGGCGTCACGTCGCGGCATCCCCGCTGGTCGGTGGCGTACAAGTTCCCGGCCGAGGAGGCGATCACGGTGGTGGAGAGCATCCTGGTCACGGTGGGCCGGACCGGGAAGCTGACGCCCACGGCCGTCTTGACTCCAGTTGTAGTAGGCGGGGTCACGGTCCGGATGGCCGGGCTCCACAACGAGGACGAGGTCCGCCGCAAGGACGTCCGCGTCGGCGACACGGTGGTGATCGCGCGCGGCGGCGAGGTGATCCCGCAGGTGGTGCGGGTGGTGGTGGAGGAGCGGCCCGCGGGGGCGGAGGAGTTCCGGATGCCGGAGCGGTGCCCGGCGTGCGGCTCCGAGGTGGTCCGGGCCGAGGGCGAGGTGGCTCACCGGTGCCTGAACGCGTCGTGCCCCTCCCAGCTCCGGGAGCGGATCCTCCACTGGGCGAGCCGCGGCGCGATGAACGTGGAAGGCCTCGGCGAGAAGCGGGCGGGCCAGCTGGTCGAGACGGGGCTGGTGGCCACCCTGGCCGACCTCTACGAGCTGGACCACGCCACCCTGGCGGGCCTGGACCGGATGGGGGATCTCTCGGCGACGCGACTCCTGGAGGGTCTGGAGTTATCGAAGAGCCGGGGGTTCCGGCGGGTCCTCTACGGGCTCGGGATCCGGTTCGTCGGCGACACCGTGGCGGCGACGCTGGCGGCGGCGTTCCCTTCCATGGAGGCCCTGGAGGCGGCCCCCCGGGAGGAGCTCGAGGCGGTCGACGGGATCGGGCCCAAGGTGGCCGCCGCCGTCCGCGAGTTCTTCGACCGCGACGAGAACCGCCGGCTGATGGAGCGGCTCCGGGAGCACGGCGTCGGGATGGAGCGGACCGGGCCGGGGCCGGCCTCGGGTCCGCTGGCCGGGCGGACGGTGGTCCTGACGGGAGCCCTGGAGGGGTTCTCGCGGGGCGAGGCGAAGGCGGCGGTCGAGGCCGCCGGGGGCCGCGTGGCGGGCTCGGTGTCGAAGAAGACCGACTTCGTGGTGGCGGGCGCGGAGCCCGGCTCCAAGCTGGACCGGGCGCGCGAGCTGGGGGTGGCCGTGCTGGACGAGGCGGAGTTCCGGGCGGCGCTGGAGGGCGGCTCCTGACCCCGGTCGCGTCGTGGCGGGCGGGGGTTCCGCTCCTATATTCGGAGCCACGATGAGCGAACACGACGTTTCCGCCGAAGAGACCCGGGACGGCGAGTCCGAGGAGGCCGTGGCCACCGAGGACCGCGCGGCCGAGGTGCAGGAGGAGATCGGCGCGCTGCGGGACCGGCTGCTCCGGCTCCAGGCCGAGTTCGACAACTTCCGCAAGCGCGAGGCGCGCGAGCGGGCCGCCGCGTGGGCCCGCGCCAAGGGCGACCTGATCGGCAAGCTCCTGAGCCCGCTGGACGACCTCCAGAGGGTGGCGCAGCTGGATCCCGCCGCCACCGCCACGGCCGCGGTCGTGGAGGGCGTGACGCTGGTGGAGCGGAAGGTGTTCGAGACGCTCGAGCGGGAGGGGCTGGTCCAGATCGGCGAGGCCGGTGAGCGGTTCGATCCCGAGATCCACGAGGCGATCGGGGTGATTCCGGCCAACCGGTCCGAGGACGCCGGCCGCGTCGCGGCGGTGGCCGCCCCCGGGTACACGTTCGGCGCGCAGCTCCTGCGCCCGGCGCGGGTCCAGGTGTACGAGGATTCCCCCGAGGGAACGGGCCGGGACGACCGGTCCCGGTAGCCCGCGAATGGCGGCGAGGGACTACTACGAGACCCTGGGCGTATCCAAGAGCGCCGGGGCGGACGAGATCAAGAAGGCCTACCGCAAGCTCGCCCGGAAGTACCACCCCGACATCAACCCCGACGACAGCGACGCCGAGGAGCGCTTCAAGGAGATCTCGGCGGCCTACCAGGTGCTGTCGGACCCCGAGAAGCGGACCCGCTACGACCAGATGCGCGAGGCCGGCGCGGCCGGCTACGGCGCCGCCGGCTACCGGCCCGGCGCCGGGGCGCAGGGGCCGGAGAGCGGCTGGCAGGACGTGCGGTTCGAGGATCTGCAGGACCTGGGCGGCGCCGGCGGCTTCGGGGACCTGTTCTCGTCGATCTTCGGCCAGCGCCGGGGCCGCGCCGCGCCCCAGCCGCAGCGTGGAGCCGACCGCCAGGTCGAGGTGCGGGTGTCCTTCGCCGTGGCCGCCCGGGGCGGCGAGATCACGGCCCGGGTGCCGGTGGAGGAGGAGTGCCCCCGCTGCCACGGGAACGGGAACGAGCCCGGCACCCCGGTCCAGACCTGCCCCCAGTGCGGCGGGGCCGGCCAGGTGTCGCTGGTCCAGGGCGGCTTCGCCGTCCAGCGGCCGTGCCCGCGCTGCTACGGCCGCGGGGTGCTGGTCCAGACGCCCTGCCGGGAGTGCGGCGGCGAGGGCTCGGTCCGGAAGCGCCAGAAGATCCGGGTGCGGATCCCGGCCGCGACGCGGGACGGCGAGCGGATCCGGATCCGCGGCAAGGGCGAGCCCGGCGTGGCCGGGGGGCAGCCGGGCGACCTGTTCCTGACGGTCCGGGTCAAGCGGGACCCCCTGTTCCGCCGGGAGGGCCTGGACGTCCACGTCACGGTGCCGATCAGCGTGGTGCAGGCGCTTCTCGGGACGAAGGTCCGGGTGCCGACGGTGCGCGGGCAGCAGGTCGAGGTGGCGATCCCGCCGGGTACGCAGGGCGGCAAGCGGCTGCGCCTGAAGGGCCAGGGGATCCGCAAGGACGACGCGGCGGGGGACCAGTTCGTGGAGGTCCAGATCCGCGTGCCCGAGGAGTTGACGGAGGAGCAGCGCGGGCTGGTGGAGCAGCTGGCCGGTACCGAGGGGTTCGAGGCCTGACGCCGACGGGGCCCGAGGTCGGCATCGTGGGCTTCGGGCGGTGCGGGCGGCTGGCGGCGGAGGCCCTGGCGCCCGCCTTCCGGGTGACCGTGACGGACGCCGTGGACCTCTCCAGCGAGGCGGAGTCGGTGGGGGCCGAGTGGTCGGACCTGGCCGGGGCGGCCTCCCGGGAGCGGGTCCTCCTGGTGGTGCCGATCCGGCGCCTTCCCGGCGTGCTGGACCGGATCGTCCCGCACCTCGAGCCCGGCGCGCTCGTCGCCGACACCGCCTCGGTCAAGACGCTCCCCATGCGATGGATGGCAGAACGGCTCCCGCCGGGAACCGCGTACGCGGGCACCCATCCCCTGTTCGGCCCCGACAGCGTCCGCGCGGAGGGGCTCGCCGGCCAGCGGATCGCGGTCTGCGCCGCACCCGGCGGCGAGGAGGCGGCCGGCGAGGTGGCGGGGATGGCGCGTCTGCTCGGTCTGGAGCCGGTTCCCGTCGACCCCGACCGGCACGACCGCGACATGGCCCGCTCGCAGTCGCTCGCGTTCCTGATCGCCCGCGCCATGCGGCGGGCGGGGCTCGGCCGGACCGACCTCACGACCCCGTCCGAGCGCCACGTCTTCGCCGCGCTGTCGCTCACGGGCGCCGACACCGAGGAGCTCTACGAGGACATCCTGAGGTTGAACCCCCACGCGGCGGAGGCGGCGGGGGCTTTGTCGGAGGCCCTCATGGCGGAGATCGACCGGCTGGTCGGAGGCTAGGAGGTCTTTGCCGTGCTGGTGGGGGCGGCGAGACCGGTCGGGATGGTCCACGGGGGCGCCACATTTCGAGGATGACACGCGGGGGCTCCGGTGATTCTCCAGCGACGTCTCTGCTGTGCCACCGTCCGGCGGGAAGTCCCCCGCGGCCCACCCCGTCCGTCGCCGCCGACCCCTCTCGCCGCCAGGACACAGGCAAGTCACCCCGAGGGAACCGGCCCCGACGATGCTCTCTCTAGACGCGGCCGAGGCGATTCCCTACACTGGTGGGCGCGGCACAGGCCGCCCGCGCCCTGTGAATCCCAGACGGAGGTTCTGCATGCGTTCATTTGCCTTCACGTGCGGTGTCCTGGCGATCTGCCTGTGGGCCGCCGCGCCGCTGGCCGCCCAGACAGGCATCCTGTCCGGCCAGGTGGTTGACAGCGAGACCGGCGAGCCCCTGGCGGGGGCCACCGTGCAGGTGCTGGCCGCCGGAGACGTGGAAACGTCCGGCGCCTCCAGCGGCCTGGACGGCCGCTTCCGGTTCGACCTGCCCGCGGGCACGTACACGCTGGTGGTCACGCGGCTCGGATACGACGCGCGGCGGATGCCGGCCGTGCGGGTGGATCCACCGGCCGGACAGGAGGTCCAGGTGGCGCTCGTCTCCCGCGCCGTGGAACTGAACCCGATCGTCGTCAGCGCGTCACGGACCGAGGAGAAGCGCCTCGACGCCCCGGCCTCCGTGGTCCACATCGACCAGGAGGAGATCGAGGGGCAGGCGGCCCCGACGGTGATCGAGCACGTGAAGGGACAGCCCGGCGTGGACGTGTCGCAGACGGGGATCCAGCAGGCGAACATCGTCACGCGCGGCTTCAACAACGTGTTCTCGGGCTCGCTGCTGGTCATGACCGACAACCGCTACGCCGCGGTCCCGTCGCTCCGCGTGAACGCCTACAACTTCATCCCCACCACCAACCTGGACCTGGACCACGTCGAGGTCCTGCTGGGCCCGGCCGCCGCGCTCTACGGGCCGAACTCGGCCAGCGGCGTGCTCCACATGCTGACGACGTCGCCGATCGACGATCCGGGCACGAAGGTGTCCCTGGCGGGCGGTGAGCGGTCGATCTTCCACGCCGAGGCGCGGCACGCCGAGCGGATCGGCGAGTCCAGCGGCATCAAGGTCTCGGGGCAGTACTTCCGGGGGGAGGACTTCGAGTTCGAGGATCCGGCCGAGGCCGAGGCCCGGGCCGCGGCGCTCCCCGCGAACCCGAACACGCAGATCGGCCTGCGGAACTTCGACGCCGAGCGGTGGTCGCTGGACATGCGGTTCGACACGCGGCCCTGGGACGACGGCGAGCTGGTGCTGGCGGCCGGCTCGAACACGTCGGTCTCGTCGATCGAGCTGACCGGCATCGGTGCCGGCCAGGCCGACAACTGGCGCTACTCGTACGCCCAGGCGCGCCTCCGGAAGGGGCGGCTGTTCGCCCAGACGTTCGCCAACCTGAGTGACGCCGGGGACACGTTCCTGCTCCGGACCGGCCAGGACATCGTCGACACGTCGTACCTGCTGGCCGGGCAGCTCCAGCACGGCTTCGCCCTGGGCGCGCGGCAGGACTTCATCTACGGGGTCGACCTGCAGCGGACGGTGCCGCGGACCGAGATGACGATCACCGGGCGGAACGAGGACG
Source organism: uncultured Gemmatimonadales bacterium (assembly GCA_964619975.1). GTDB lineage: Bacteria > Gemmatimonadota > Gemmatimonadetes > JACCXV01 > JAHWKZ01 > DATLFF01. The sequence continues at coordinate 88 of CAZUIY010000220.1, read as the reverse complement.
ACGACACGATCAACGAGTTCGGCGGCTACCTGCACTCCGAGACGCAGCTGACCGACAAGCTGGAGTTCGTGGGCGCCGTCCGGCTGGA
>CAZUIY010000219.1:0-1337 GCA_964619975.1 uncultured Gemmatimonadales bacterium | reverse complement strand
CAGTATCAACAGGCTGAGCGGGAAAATGGTGGGCCGGGTGAGGATCGAACTCACGACCATTCGATTAAAAGTCGAATGCTCTACCGCTGAGCTACCGGCCCGTCTGCGGTTGGCGCTGCCGCGTCACCGCGAGAAGTGTGCGTTGCAGAATGCCCGCAAATGCACCCAAACGCCAGCCCTGAGGCTGAAGATCAGCAGTTCTCATTTTGGCGGGGAGGGGGATTTCCCTGTGGCGGGATTTGTGATTGAAGCTTGGTGTGGAGATGTTGACGAGCCTGATTGGATCGCTGCGGGAGCGGTGTGCGAGCCTGCCGGACAAGCGGACGGGGGCGAACGGGCGCTACACGATGGCCGATGTCGGGATGGCGGCGTTTTCGGTGTTCTTCATGCAAAGCCCGTCGTTTCTCGCGCACCAGCGGCACCTGGCGCAGGGGCAGGGGCGTTCGAACTGCGAGAGCCTGTTCGCGATGACGGCGATCCCGTGCGACAACCACATCCGAGCGATGCTGGATCCGGTCTCGCCGGCGCAATTCGAGCCTGTGTTCGACGACGCGCTGGCTGTGCTGGAGCGCGCCGGCGGGCTGGCGGCGTTCCGCCGCCTCGGCGGGCACGTGCTGATTGCGCTCGACGGCACCGAGTATTTCCGCTCGGCCAAGCTGCATTGCCCGCAATGCTCGACCCGGGCGCGCGCCGGCGGCAAGCGGGAGTATTTCCATGGCCTGCTGGCGGCCACGCTGGTCGCTCCCGGCCATAACCGGGTGGTGCCGCTGCCGGCCACGTTCATCGTCCCGCAGGACGGCCACGACAAGCAGGACAGCGAGAGCCGGGCGGCGCGCCGCTGGCTGGAGCGTCACGGCGCCCGCTACGCCCGGCTCGACCCCGTCTATCTCGGCGATGATCTCTACGCCTGCCAGCCGATTTGCGAAACGGTCAAGGCGGCAGGCGGGCATTTCCTGTTCGTCTGCAAGCCGGGCTCGCACCCGACGCTCACCGCGTATCTCACCGGCGTCGAGCTGTTCGAGCACCGCGAAACGGTCAAGCGCGGGCGCGAGCGCTTCAGCTACCGCTATCGCTGGCTGAGCGACCTGCCGCTTAAGGACGCCGCCGATGCGATGAGCGTCAACTGGCTGTCGATCGAGATCGCCGACCCGAAGGGCAGGGTGGCCTACCGCAACAGCTTCGTCACCGACCTGCCGGTCGATCGCGACAGCGTCGCCTCCCTCGCCGCGGCCGGCCGCGCCCGCTGGAAGATCGAGAACGAGAGCTTCAACACCCTCAAGACCAAGGGCTACCACCTCGAGCACAATTTCGGCCACGGCAAGGAGAACCTCTCGGCT
>CAZUIY010000218.1:0-6922 GCA_964619975.1 uncultured Gemmatimonadales bacterium | reverse complement strand
CGGCACGTGGCGATCTACGTGGACGGGCCCGTCGACGAGGGGCAGGCCCGCATCGACTCGCTGGGGAAGGCGTTCGACGAGGTGATCTTCCCCACCAACTCGGGGCTCTTCGGTCCCACCACCGATCTCGACGGCAACGGCGTCGTGCTCGTGGTGATGACCCCCGAGCTGCGGGGGATCGGCGGCGTGTACTGCGACACGGTCCGCCTCGCGCGGGTGGAGGCGTTCCAGGCGGCTTGGAACCCGGACGACCCGATCGACCGGACCCTCGGCACCCTGGCCCACGAGCACCAGCACGTGGTGAACGCCGGCTGGCACTTCCCCCGGCGCTCGATCGGCGACGAGCGGTGGCTGAACGAGGCGATGTCGTACGCCGCCGAGCCGCGGAGCGGCTACTGGTCGACGCCGCTGGTGCGGGCGTGGCAGTTTCTGAGCGGGCAGAACGGCGGGGCCCGCATGCTGCCGTTCGAGTTCGCCGAACTCTTCAGCGACGAGTACATGATGTTCCTGACCTATCTGGGGGACCGCTTCGGTCCCGAGTTCTACCGCCTTCTGGGATCGAGCGGCCTGAGGGGAGCGGAGAACGTGGAGGCGGCCGCGGGGGAGCCGTTCGAGACGCTGGTGCGCGACTGGCTGGTCGCGTCGGGGGTGAGCGGCCGGGATCCCGCGATCCCGGAGAAGTACCGCTACCGGACGATCGACCTGCACGGCATGGAGGAGGAGATCGCGGAGTGCGACTGCGTCCCGGGCCCCTCCCTGGGCGGCATGGCGCTGGAGCCCCTCGGCGTGGAGACGTCGTTCGACGTCTTCCGCTCCCTGGACGGATACGACGCCGACTACTACCGGGTGGACGCCACGCCGCACGCCGGCGGGACCGTGGACGTCTTCTTCGACGCGTTCGGACTCCAGTCCCTGAGGCTGACCGTCGCCCGCGTCCGGACGGAGACGGCGCCGTGAGCGTGCTCGACCCGTTCCTCTCCGAGCGCGGCCACGCGGTCCGGATGCCGCCCGGGATCCGGGTCTGGGGCGAGCGGGCGGCGAAGGCCGGGGGTCTCGACGCGACCATGGGCGTGGTCACCGCGCCGGCGGGCATGCTGGACCCGGCCGCGGGGGCGGACTCGATCGCCTACCTGCCGGCGATCCGCGCCGCCTTCGCGGGGTGGACGCCGGCCGAGGTCTTTCCCTACGCCCCGGTGGCGGGGCTGCCGGCCTTCCGACAGGGGTGGCGGCGGTGGATCGCCGGCAAGGCCGCCGGGAGTTTCGAGCCCGAGTCCGCCGCGGAGGAGGACCGCCTCACGTCTCCGGTCGCCACGGCGGGGGTGACGGGCGGGCTCTGCGCCACGGCGCTCCTGGTGCTGGATCCCGGCGACCCGGTGCTCGTCCCGGCCCACCGCTGGGACGGCTACGACACCACGTTCGGCTCGGTGGCCGGGGCCCGGCTGGAGGGCGTGCCGCTGCTCTCGGGCGGGGCCTGGGACGTGGCCGGCTGGGCGCGCGCGATGGAGGCCCGGGCCGCCGCCGGCCAGCGCGTCGTGTGCGTGCTGAACTTCCCCCACAACCCGACCGGCTACGTGCCGACCGCGGACGAGGCGGAGGCGTTCGCCGCGGCCGCCGCCGCGGTCGCCGAAGCGAGCGGCCGGCCGGTGGTCGTGATCTGCGACGACGCGTACGAGGGGTACGTCTACACCGACCGGCCGGCCGGCTCCGTCTTCTACCGGCTGATCGACCGGCACCCCCGGCTGCTGCCGGTCAAGTGCGACGGGATCACGAAGGAGCTCCTGTTCTGGGGCGGCCGGCTGGGCGCCGTGACGGCGGCGCTGCCGCGGAGCGGGGACCCGGCCGAGCGGGCCGCGGCCGCCGCCGAGTGGGAGGCGAAGCTGTCGGCGGTCGTCCGCGGGATGATCTCGTCCGCCTCCACCGCCGTCCAGAGCCTGGTGGCGCGGGTCCTGGCCGATCCCGAGGCGCTCCTCGCCGCCCGCGAGCCGATCCTCCGGCTCCTGGCCGAGCGCCGGGTGGCGATGGCGGCGGCGCTGGAGACCGACGCCGCGCGGAAGGCGTTCCAGGCCGACCCGTTCCACGGCGGCCTGTTCGCCCTCCTCCACCTGCGCCGGGGCGACGCGGTCGCGGTGGCGGAGGGGCTCCTGGAAGAGCGGCGGATCGGGGTGGTGCCGTTCCGCGATCCGGAAGGAGGCCTGAACGCCCTCCGGATCACGTACGCCACGCTGCCGACGGAGAGGATCGCCGACGTGGTGGATCAGGCGGCGGAGCTGGTTCTGGGCTGAGGATCTCGCCGGTCGTCTGGGGGCGGCGAGACCGGTCGGGGTAGTCAACGGGGGCGCCGAATTCCGTGCATGACACCGAGGTCCCCGGTGATTCTCCAGCGACGTCAGTGCGGTGTCACCGTCCGGCGGGAAGTCCCCCGCGGAGAGCGCGCGAAAGATCGCCGAGGCGCGCCTCGCCTCGCTGGTGGTTCGCACGTTGAGCGTGACGGTGGCGGGCGGCCGGAGGCATCCTCGGGGGCCTTCCCGCCGGACGGCCGTCGACCTGCGAACGTTTCCGGAGAAAACCGAACGACCGCGGTGTCATCCGCGAAACGATGGGGCCCCGTGGAGGCCTTCGGCCGTCCGCCGTCGACCCCCCCTCAGCGCTGCGAAACGATCCCTAAGGCGAGGCGGTCGTGTCGGCGGCCGCGGTGTCGGCGGCGGCGGCGGTGGTGTCGGCGGCCGCGGGTGTGTCGACCGGGGTCGGCGGGTGGATCGCCGAGACCACCAGGATGAAGAGCGGGTCGCCGCCCGGCGGGGTGCTCGAGATCCGCCCGTAGCCGGTGATCGTGGCGCCCGCCGAGGCGGCCCACGCGAACTCCAGCGAGTCCATCGTGCTGAGGCCTTCCAGGCCCTGGAGCCGCACCCGGGAGGGGTCGTCGATCAGGTACGCCGCGTCGTCCTCGTGGGCCGCCCGCCCGGTCACCCGGACGGCCGTCCCCTCCTGCTCGAGCGAGTACCAGTCCTGCGATCCGCCGCTCCGATAGTCGCCGGAGCGCAGCGCGCCGGGATCCACTTCGCGGAACTCGACCGGATTCACGCCCGTCAGCGGGTTCGCGATCCGCTCGACGACGAACGGCAGGCTGTCGGTCCGGACGATCGACCAGTGGGTGGTTCCGGGAGGAGTCACGTCGGGCTCGCCGAGCCCCGAATACTCGATCTGACGGACGAACGACGTCTCGCCGCTCAGGTCCACGTCCTGCGGGACGCCCTCGACGTAATAGAGATTCTCCCCCTCTGCGTAGAGCGCCGTGCTGCCGACCCGGCCGACCAGCTCGCCCAGCTCCACCGGCTCGGTCTGGGGCCGCGCCTCCAGATCGGCGATCCGGGCCCGCTCACGCGCGCCGATCACGACGATCCCCACGAGGAGGATCAGGGCGAGGCCGCCCAGGATCATGAAGAGGTTCCGCTTGCCGCGCCGGTCCTCGATCTCGGCGATCTCGTCATCGAAGCGAGTGGCGCGGTCGTCGGCGGCCATATCTGTATCCTCCTTGGAGCGGATCCGGTCGCGGTGCGGACGGGTCGGAGCCGGACCAGTATATCGCGCAGGGATGGGCCGTCAAGAACGGCTTTGGCGAGGCGGCCCTCCCGGGAGTATCTTGAACGTTCGGGGTGGCGTGTCGCCGGACAGACAGGAGAGTCGAGCGTGGGAAAGTGGAAAACGGTGGTGTGGGGTCTGGCCGGGGCGGCTGCCGCGGTCGTGGCGGGGTCGTTCGCCCGCCGCAGGTACGAGGAGACCGTGCTGATGATCGGACAGGAGTTCCGGACCGGCGAAGTGGTCGCCCGGCCCGGCGGCTACCAGTGCGAGCAGTGCGGAACCGTGCTCTCCATGGACGCGGGCAAGCGGCTTCCGCCGTGCCCCAAGTGCGCGCACACCCGCTACCTCAAGATCTCCTAGTCCGACTCGCGACCGGGGCCCTGGCGCTCCTCGCGCTGGCCGGAGGACCGCCCGAGGCGCGCGCCCAGGTGGATCCCCCGGGGCCGGTCGAGATCGTCCTGGACGCCTCCGGCAGCATGCGCGGCCGGATCGGCGACACCGACAAGATGACGGTGGCGAAGCGGTTCCTGCTGGGGCTGCGCGAGCGCCTGGCCGACGGCGGACCGACGCCCTCGCTGGGGTTGCGGGTGTACGGGGCCGGCAGCCACCGCCTGCGCCGGGACTGCAACGATACCCGTCTCCTCACCCGCGCCGGGGAACCCCCCGAGGCGCTCGACGCCGACCTGGAAGCCGTCTCCCCCCTCGGCGTGTCGCCGCTCGCGCGGTCACTCCGGATGGCGGCCGACGATCCAGCCGGCGTGTTCGTGCTGATCGCCGACGGCGGGGACAACTGCGCCGAGGATCCGTGCCGCGTGTGGCGCGAGACGGTCGCCCGCAGCGAGGGGCCCCGCCCGCGGCTTCACGTGGTGGCGATCGATCCCGACCCCGGGGACGAGGACGCCCTCCGCTGCCTCAGCCGGGCCAGCTCCGGCACCTACCTGCCGATCCAGTCCCCGGACGAGGTGGAGGCGGCGGTCGAGCGGCTGTCCCTGATCCTCCAGAACCGGGGTCTGCTGGACGTGCGCCTGACCGTCGGCTCCGAGCGCTTTTCGGCGCCGGTCCGCCTCACCCGGTCGCTCACGGGCGAGGTAGTGACGGCGTTCGTGGCGCGCGCGCCGCGGGCCGTGCCGGCCGGGATCTACACGCTGGTGCTGGAGACGGCTCCGCAGATCGCTCTGGAGCGGGTCCTGGTGCTGCCGGGGGAGCGCACCACCATCGAGCGGTCCGACTTCGGCCGCCTCGAGGTGACGGTGGAGGATCCCTCGGGGGCCGAGGTCCGGATGCCGGTATCGATCCGCCTGCCCCGGCGCGGGCCCGAGCTGCGCTACGTCCAGACCGGTCAGCCGGTGGTTCTGCGGGCGGGGACCTACCACGTCCAGGTGGACATGGGCGACACGCTGGCGGTCCGCGAGGCCGTGACGGTCGCGCCGGGGCAGACCACCCGCCTCGTGATGGGGGGCGACGAGCCGGGGCTGCTGACGATCCTGGCCCCCGAGTTCGAAACGCCGCCGCCGACCCGCGTGCTGCTGTACCGGGAGGGTCGGACCGACACGCTCATGGTCGGCACGCCGACGCCCCTGGCTCCCGGCGTCTACCGGATGGAGGTCCACACCCTGCCGCGGTTCGTCGGCGGGGAGGTGCGGATCGAGTCGGCGGGGGAGGCCACGGTGACCCTGCCCGCGACCGCCGCGCTCGGGGTGCGCCTGCTGGGGACCGACGGCCCGATCCCCGGCGTCCGCGTGAGCGTGCGCGAGCCGATGACGGGGGAGGTGTACGGCTCCTTCCCGACCGGCGAGCGGCGGCTGGTGATGCCCGGCGTCTTCGACCTGGAGGTGGCCACGGCGCCGCCCATCACCGTGACCCGGGTCACGCTGGTGCCGGGCGAGGAGCGGATCGTGGAGTACGCCGGGCTCTCCACCATCACCCTGGACGCGCCGGCGGACGAGCGGGTGCGGCTGGAGATCTGGACCTCGCAGGGCGCGCGCCGGCTGGCGGAGGCGACGGGGCTCCAGCCGGTGGTCGCGGCGCGCCCCGGAACGTACATAGCCCGTGTCACCCGGGCCGGAGAGCCCCTCTGGCAGGGGCCCGTCATGGTTGCGTCCGGGAAAACGGCCCGGATACATTTGCCCGGGCCGTAACGTCCAGGCGAGGGAGGCGGAACGATGTCCTTGATCGGTTTTCTGGTGCTGCTCCTGGTCGCCGCCATCGCCGGGGCCCTGGGCCAGGCACTGGTCGGCTACACGGCCGGCGGCTGTCTGGTGTCCATCGCGCTCGGCTTCGTCGGCGCCCTCCTGGGTGGCTGGCTGGCCTCGGTGCTCGGCCTGCCCGAACCGTTCCCGATCCAGATCGAAGGCCAGCCGTTTCCCCTGATCTGGTCGATCGTGGGGGCCGCGCTCTTCGTCGCGATACTGAGCCTGATCAGCGGCCGCCGCCGGTAGCGGCCGATACGAGCCGACAGCCGGATCCACGCGGGCATGGAAACCCTGCGACGGGCGTGGCGCGCGTTCGCCCGCGTGTCGGCGTTCTACGCCAAGAACCTCTGGCGGAAGGCCAGCCGGGATCAGATCTTCTTCCTTTCCTCCGGCATCACCTTCAACGTCCTCGTCACGATCGTCCCGCTGCTCCTGATCTCGATCTCGATCCTGGGCGTGCTGATCGAGTCGTCCACCGCCGCCCGGGACCAGATCCTGCGGTTCATCGAGCGCGTCATGCCGCTCGCTTCCACGGAGGCGGAGTCGCTCCTGTTCGGCCTGGTGGAGGACCGGGGCCTGTTCGGAGTGCTGGGCCTGGTGGGTCTCATCTGGGCCTCCACCCGGCTCTTCGGGTCGCTCCGCACGGTGCTCGAGGTGGTGTTCGAGATCCCGCCGGAGGACCGGCTGGGCATCGTCGCGGGTAAGATCCACGACATCAAGCTGGTGGTGGTGGTGGGTACGTTGTTCCTGCTGACGATCTCGCTCACCACCAGCCTCCGCTGGGTCAAGAACTACGGAGTCGGCTTCCTCGGGCTGGACTCCTACAGCGTGGGGTGGTTCACGTCCGTCACCAGCGCGACGCTCGCCTTCGGGATCACGCTGATGATGTTCTACTTCGTCTACCGCTATGCGCCCGACCGCTGGATTCCGCGGACGGACGCGGCGATCGCGGCGCTCTTCTCGAGCGTCATGTTCGAGGTGGCCAAGCAGGGATTCGTCGCGTACCTGTCGGAGTTCGGCCGGTTCATGAAGCTGTACGGATCTTTCACGAACCTGATGATCGTGGCGTTCTGGGTCTACTACAGCAGCGTGGTCTTCATTCTGGGGGGAGAGTTGGCGAGGATCTCGCAGGCCCACCGCGGACGCGGCGC
>CAZUIY010000217.1:0-1532 GCA_964619975.1 uncultured Gemmatimonadales bacterium | reverse complement strand
GTGACGTTGATCTCGGCCATCAGGCCGTGCTCGCGCTTGAGCGGGCCGGCCACGGCCTCACCCCCTCCGATCGCGGACGATCACGTTGATCAGCTCGCTCGAGAAGTGGCGCATGTCGTCCTCGAGCTCCTTGATCCGGCTGACGAACCAGTTGTAGGCGATGACCGCGGGGATCGCCACCGCGAGGCCGGCGAGGGTCGTGATCAGCGCCTCGGCCACCCCGGGCGCCACCACCTGGATGTTCCCCGACCCGCGGAGCCCGATCGCCAGGAACGCGTCCATGATTCCCCACACGGTGCCGAACAGCCCGAAGAAGGGCGCCACGGCGCCGGTCGTGGCGAGGAACGGCAGGCCCGTCTCCATCGCTTCCGCCTGGCGCGCCGCCTCGCGCTCGAGCGCCATGTGGATCGACTCCTTCTCCAGCACCGTGATGGCCGGCGGCCGCGACGGAGCGGCGGGCGCGGTGCCCATCAGGTCGTCGGCCGGCGGCGCCTCGCCGCGCTGGGTCATGTGCTTCAGCTCCCGGATCCCCCCCTTGAACACCTCGGTCAGCGGGTTGTGGGGGATCGCCAGCGCCGCCTGGTACGCCTCGGCCAGGTTGGAGCGGCGCTCGAAGGCGTGGAAGAACTCGTCCCGCCTCCCGCGCAAACGGCGGAACAGCGCCCACTTCCGCAGGATGATCGCCCACGAGACCAGGGAGAACGCGAGCAGGATCAGGAGGATCACCCGGGCGACCCAGTCCGACAGGAGGATCATCGTCCAGATCGAGGGCTCGGTCGCGGGAGCGGTCTGAAGCAGCGCCAGGGGGGTCATCGTCCTCCGCCGTCCAGGGATTCGAGGGTCCGCCGGAGCCCGGCGTCCAGGGTGGTCTCCGGCCGCCACGCCAGGTCCGCCGACGCGCGGGCGCAGTCGAGCACGTTCCGCTGGAGCTCGCCCGGCCGCGCCGGCGCCGTCCGCCGCTCCACGTCCCGCCCGGCGATCGCCGACAGCCGGTCGGCCAGCTCGACGACGCTGGTACCCCGGCCGGTTCCGATGTTCCACGCCCTCTCGGCGGGAGCCGCGCCCGCCGCCAGCGGCACGGTCGACGCCCGCCAGTTCGCCTCCACCACGTCGCCCACGAACACGTAGTCCCGCTCCTGGCTGCCATCGCCGAAGATCGTGATCGGCTCGCCCGCCAGGATCCGGAGCCCGAAGATGGCGACCACGCCGGCCTCGCCGTGCGGATCCTGCCGCGGCCCGTACACGTTGCCGTAGCGGAGCGCCGCGTACTCGAGCCCGTGGAGCGCCGAGTACACCCGCAGGTACAGCTCGGCCGCCGCCTTGCTGACGCCGTAGGGCGAGAGCGGCAGGAGGGGGTGGGTCTCGGGCGTGGGAATCGTCTCCGGCTCGCCGTACACCACGCCGCCGGAGGAAGCGAACACCACGCGGCGCGTGCCGTGGCGGCGCGAGCGCTCCAGCAGATTGAGGAGCCCGGAAACGTTGCTACGCGCGTCGGCCAGCGGGTCCTCGACCGAGACCCGCACGTCGATCTG
>CAZUIY010000216.1:0-9247 GCA_964619975.1 uncultured Gemmatimonadales bacterium | reverse complement strand
CGTAGCTGCCGGTCTTCCCCTGCCCGTCGGCGTACTGCGAGCCGTTCCGGATGACCAGCTTCAGGGTGCCGGCCACGCCGTTGGCCGTCCAGCACGTGTAGTTGCCGGTCTCGAGAGCGCCGCCCCCCGCGCTGCCGGCGGGCCGGGGAGCGATGGCGTCGGCGGAGCGCGGGGCGGGCGAGGCCGGGGCGGCCCCGCCCGATCCGCGGGAGTGACCTACTGCCGGTCGCAGGTGGTGTTCGAGAAGCCGCCGGGGCGGGACGAGATGCCGATCTTTCCGGGCGCGAGCTTCGTGCCGTAGAAGCCGCCCCACGGGCCGGTCTTCCACTCGATCCTTCCCGAGCCCGCGTCGTACGCGTAGCTGCCGGTCTTCCCCTGCCCGTCGGCGTACTGCGAGCCGTTCCGGATGACCAGCTTCAGGGTGCCGGCCACGCCGTTGGCCGTCCAGCAGGTGTAGCTGCCCGTCTCGAGCGCGCCGCTGCCCGCGCCACCGCCCGGGCGGGCCCCGGCGGCACCACCACTGCCGGCGCTCGCCCCCACGGCGACGCCCGCGGTGACCCCGGCGGTGGCGCGGCCGGACGACTCCGCCGTCTTCGACGGCGCCGCGGCCGCGGGCCGGGCCGACCCGGCGGACCCCGCCGACACGCCCGCCGTCGCGCCGCCCGCGGTCTGCACCCCGGCGGGCGGACTCCCGGCCACCGGCGGCGGCGGACCGCCCGGCTTGAGATGCCCGGAGTGAGTGCCCACGTCCTGCCCGTCGTCGGTCCGGACGAAGATCCCCGCCACCCGGCCCTGCCACATCTCGATCCCGGTGATCGTTCCCGGCCGCCACCGCTCGTAGGCGGGGTCGCTCGACATGTTGACGTCCACCATCACCCGCTCGCCCACCTGGTACTCGTGCTCCTGGGCCTGCGCGGGGCGGATGGTGCCGGCCACGGCGAGGGCCAGGACGGCGAGCAGGGTCACCAGCGACGTGTGCGCGCGGGGGGATTGATCGAGGGACATGGGACACCTTCCGGGATGAGGAGTGCGGGCCACGGGCATTACCTGAATACGCAGGAAACCCGCCCCGACCGGCTCATCCCGGGCGGCGCTCAGTCGCCCAGGGGCACCACCACCCAGTCGCCCGACCGCTCGCCCGGAGCCACCCTCCAGCCCTCGGCCAGGCGCAGCGCCCATCCCTCTCCCTCCACCGGCGGATCCGTCACGCCGGCCGGAGCGGGCACCACGATGCCGGTGATCAGGCCCGCGTCGTCGCGGGTGAGGAGCGCGCCGCCCTCCCCGGCCTCGAGCACGCCCCAGGTGTCCGTCACGCGGACCGGGTCGTAGACCGTCCCGGCCCCGTCCAGCCCGAAGGCCCCGTTGGGATCGAACGAGTAGCGGAAGGACTCCCCCGGCGTCATCGTCAGCGTCGGGCCCTCCAGGAACCGCGCCCGGAGCTCCGCCAGCCGCGCCTGCCGCACCTCCTCGCGGCCGATCTCGATCGTCATCAGCCGAAGCCCGCCGTAGGGATCCAGCCGGGACTCCACGGGCCGGGCGGTCAGCTGGATGTCGTACGCGGCGGCCAGGAGCTCGGCCAGCGACGCGCCCTCGACCAGCGCGTCGCGCCACGCCCCGCCGGCACCGTCCAGCAGGAGCCCGTACGCCGGGCCGGTGGCGTAGGCGAACGCGCGGCTGGGCGTGGGGCTCGCCTCCCGCTCCTCCAGGGCGACCGCCGCCCGGTCCGGCAGGACCGCCGCCGGCAGGCCGCCGAGCACCATGCCCGTGTACTCGGCCATCCCCTCGTTCCGCTCCAGCGCGTCCTCGTCGGCGGCGCCGTCCGGAAACAGCGTCCGCCGCCGCTCGCGAAAGGCGAGCGCGTCGTCGACCGCCGCGGCGCGGTCCCGTCCCCCCCGGGTCAGCGCCCGGGCCAGCGCCCGCATCTCGAGCCGCAGCCAGATCCGGCCGTTCTGGGAGTCCAGATGGGCGTTGGCGGGGTTCGCCCCCGGGAGCCCCACGTCGTCCTGCACCCGGTGGAACATCTCGTGGAGGAGGAGCCGGTTCCGCGCGTGGGGAATGGAGGGCGTCGGCCAGAGGACCATGGTCCAGCGCGTTCCGGCCCAGTCGACGGCGGTGTTGGCGGGGTTCAGCTCGTCGGGGAGCGTGCCGACCCAGAGGCCGTCGCGCTCCTCCAGCACCCCCTCGGCGTCGGCCCGGTCCGCCACGACGAAGCGGGAAGCGCGGTCGACCAGAAAGATCGGGCCATGGAGCTCGACTCCCCAGAGCCGCCCCCCGTCCGCCTCGCCGATCGCCCGCGCGGCCTCGAACGCGCGGCGGGCCTCGGCGAGGTCGACCGGCGTCTCCTGGGCCGCGGCCGGACCGGCTCCGAAGACGAGCGCGGCGAACAGGACGGTCCGGATCCCGCGATTCCGCATGGCTCTCCTCTTCGGGGTTCGAGGATTGGACGGCGACGCCCGAAGAATCGTTGCCCGGTGGGGGAGCGTCCAGCGCCCCCGGCGGGTCAGCCCGCGGAGCTCAGCTCCCCGTCCAGCCGCTCGAGCATCTCGCTCCACCCCTGAACGGCGCCCTCCCGCGCCGTGACGGTCGCGGCCATGGCGTGCCGCAGGATTACGCGGGTCCCGCCGGCCAGCTCCTCGAAGGTGACCTCGACGATCGTCTCGTCGGGATGGTCCGCGCCGACATCGTAGCGGGCCGGGGAGACCGGATGGCCCTCCTCGTCGGCGAACGAATCGACGTAGACGATCCGCTCCGGCGGCACGATCTCGCGGTACATCCCGACCCCCCAGTAGTCCGAGCCGTCGGGCGACCGCATGCAGTAGTGGAACCGTCCGCCGACCCGCAGGTCGACTTCGATGTGGGGCGTGGTGAACCCGGCCGGGGCCCACCACCGGGCGAGCCACGCGGGGTCGGTCCAGGCCCGGAAGACGGTCTCGCGCGGCGCGTCGAAGTCCCGCGTCAGGACGATCTCCGTGTCGGTCGCCTTCACCGTGACCGAGGCGCTCACGCCCGGACTCCCTGCGCCATGCTCCGAAGCACGTCGTCCATCCGGTCGTAGCTCGTCGCGGCGCCGTCGGCCATGCCGGTGGCGATCGCCCGGTCGCGCTCCTCCTTCGTCGGGTAGAGGATCGTGGCCGCCAGCGTGGTCTCTCCGTCCGACTCGGTGAGGACCTGCGTGACGACGGTCTCGGCCCAGTCGCCGCCCCAGCGCTCCGTGTGGACGAGCCGGTCCGGCGGCGTGACCTCGCGGTACTCGCCGCGCATCTCCATCTCCTCCCCGTCCTCCTTCCGCCAGACGAAGTGCCACCCCCCGCCGGGTCGCAGGTCGACCTCGCAGACCGGCATGCTCCAGCCCGGGGGCCCCAGCATCCACCGCGTCAGGTGCGGGGGTTCTGTGATCGCCTTCCAGACGAGCTCGCGCGGCGCGTGGAATCCACGCGTCATGACGACCTCCAGATCCGTCGGCGTCGTGATCGACAGGGCTTGCGACTCACTCATCGGTGATGTCCTCCTTCTCGTTTGACTGCAGCTCCCGCAGGTACGCGTCCAGCCGGTCGAAGCGCCGCTCCCAGGTCCGGCGCAGCTCCTCCACCCATCCGGTCGCCTCGTCGAGCGCCGCCGGCTCGAGCCGGCACGGTCGCCACTGGGCCTCGCGGCCGCGCGCGATCAGGCCGGCGCGCTCCAGCACCTTGAGGTGCCGCGACACCGCCGGCAGGCTCATCTCGAACGGCTCGGCGAGCTCGGTGACGGTGGCCTCGCCGGACGCCAGCCGGGTGAGAATCGACCGCCGCGCGGGGTGCGCGAGAGCGGCGAAGGTGGCGTCCAGCTCGTCCGGTGGTGCGACAGCGGGTACGGTCATCGTATTTAACATATTAGTTAAATACACGGAATCATCCGGATTGTCAACCCGGGCGCTCGTGGACAGCCCGACTGGACCGACTCCGCGGCCGGGGTCACCTTGGGGCTTCCCACACCGAAGGAGGAATCCCATGTGCCGGAACATCAAGCGGCTGCGTCAGCCCGACCGCGAGCCGACCGACGAGGAGCTCCACGACGCGGCGCTCCAGTTCGTCCGGAAGATCAGCGGCTATCGCGTCCCTTCGAAGGCCAACCAGGAAGTGTTCGACCGCGCCGTGGTCGAGGTGGCCGGCGCGGGGCGGGCGCTCTTCGATTCGCTGCGGGTCGGGGCGCGGGCCGGCGCGGCCTGAGTTGAGCGCGAAGGCGCACGAGTACTCGACCCGGCTCGTCTGGGAGGGGAACCGCGGGTCCGGGACCGCCGACTACCGGACCTACGGACGCGAATGCCGGATCTCGGTCGACGGCAAGCCGGACCTTCTCGGATCGGCCGACCCGATGTTCCGCGGGGATCCCGAGCGGCACAACCCCGAGGACCTGTTCGTGGCCGCGCTCTCCGCCTGCCACCTGCTCACCTACCTCGCCCTCTGCGCGCGGAGCGGCATCCGGGTGGTCGAATACGAGGATCGCGCCGCCGGCACGCTGGTCCTCGGCACCGGCGGCGGCGGCCGATTCGAATCGGTGACGCTCCGCCCCCGGGTGACGATCGACGGCGGCGATCCCGCCCTCGCCGAGTCCCTCCACGAGAAAGCGCACGAGCTCTGCTTCATCGCCGCCTCGGTGGGGATCCCGGTCCGGGTCGAGCCGACGATCGCCGGGGTGTGACCGGCCCGGCGGACGCCCCGGCCGAGCGCCCCCCACGGCCGCCGCTGGCCGCGGTCCTCGTGGCGGCGCTCGCCGGGGGCAGCCTTGCGGTCCACCTCGCCGTGACCCTGGTCACTCCGTACGGTCTTCACCGCGACTCGCTCCTCTACGCGGCGATGGGCGACCATCTGCGGCTCTGGAGCATGGACTTCCCGCCCCTGATCGCGATCCTCGCGGTCGCCGCCCGTGCGGTGCTGGGCGATACCGAGCTCGCGCTCCACGTGGTGCCCGCGATCTTCGGCAGCGCTCTGGTGGTCGTGGCCGCGCTGCTCGCGCGGGAGCTGGGCGGCGGACGCTTCGCGCAGGGCCTGGCGATGCTGGCGGTCCTGACGTCGCCGCTGTTCCTCCGCGCGGCCTCGCTGTTCCAGCCGGTCGTGCTGGACCAGCTGTGGTGGACGATCGGGTTCCTCGCGCTGGCCCGGATCGCGCGGGACGGCGAGCCGGGGGACTGGGCGCTTCTCGGCGTGGCCGGCGGCCTCGGGCTCCTGACCAAGTTCAGCATCGGCTTCTTCGGGCTGGCGGTGGCGGTTGCGCTCCTGGCGACCCCTCTCCGGCGCTGGTACCGCACCCCGTGGCCGTGGATGGCCGCGGCCCTCGCGCTCCTAATCGGCAGCCCGAGCGTCGTCGGGCAGATCCGGCTGGACTTCCCGGTGCTCACCCAGATGGGAGACCTCCGCGCCACGCAGCTCGAGCGGGTGACGCCGGCCGCGTTTCTGGTGGAGCAGCTCCTGTACGGGCCGGGCACGCTGCTCGCGCTGGACGGGGCCGCCGCCCTCTTCGCCTGGCCGCGGCTTCGCGCGTTCCGGGCGCTCGGCTGGACGGCGGTGGGGGTGCTGGCCCTGCTCCTCGCACTCCGGGGGAAGGCGTACTACTTCGGCCCGGTCTATCCCGCGCTCTTCGCGGCCGGGGCGGTCGGCCTGGAGGCGCTGCCCCACGGGCTCCCGGGGCGGGCCGCCCGGTGGGGCGCGGTCGTCCTGCTTCTGGCGTACGGCGCCCTGACGCTCCCGCTCGGTCTCCCCTTCCTGCCGCCGGAGCCGATGGCCCGCTACGCCACCGCCCTCGGCGTCACGTCCGCCGTCCGGACGAACCGTGGGGAGGTCGGCCAGCTACCCCAGGACTACGCCGACATGCTGGGATGGGAGGATCAGGTGCGGGCGGTGGCCGAGGCGTGGCGGGCGCTGCCCGCGGACCAGCGGGAAGCGGCGGTGATCCTGGCGGGCAACTACGGCGAGGCCGGCGCCATCGACTTCTACGGGCCGCGCTACGGCCTTCCCCGGGCCGTCTCACCCGTCGGCTCCTACTGGTTCTTCGGCCCCGGCGACAAGCCGGGCCGCGTGGCGCTGGCCGTCGGGATCCCGCCGGAGGAGCTGCTCGAGGCCTACGCGGACGTGCGGGTGGTCGACCGATTCGACCACCCGTGGATGGTGAGCGAGGAGCGGGACATCCCGATCGTCCTCGCCACCGGGGGCCGCCGGACGCTGCAGGAGGTGTGGCCCTCGCTGGCCGGGATGAACTGAGCGGCGTCGGGGGTCCGGGACGGCATCGCGACCCTCAGCGCTCGCCCGGCCGGTACGTCTCCACCGCGTTCGCCTCCACCTCCGCGCGGGTGAACCACGCCGGCTTGAACTCCCGCGCGGCGTAGAGAGGCGCCTGGTCGAAGAAGTGGGGCGAGTCGGGATCGCCGCTCTGGCCGAAGACCACGACCGAGCGCCCCCGCGCCTCGGGTCCGAACTCGATCACCTTGACGAACGAGTTGCCGTGCCGGCCGTACCGCCGGCGGGTCTCGCCGAACCCCTCCGTGTGGAACACGAACACCGAGCCCGCCGCGCCCGGGGCCCCGCCGACCGCCAGGCTGGGCCGCTCGTCCGAGATGTCGTCGGGATCCTGGGACGGCGGTCGCTGAAGCCGGTTGACCTCGCCCCACGGCACCTCCGTGCGGCCGTGGACTTCCTCGAGTGAGGCGAGCGTGGCGGCCAGCGCCTCCAGGTGCGCGAACGGGGCCTCGCTGCGGGTGGTGAACCACCGCTCGAGGGCGAATACGAACCACGTCGTCTCGACGGATTCGACGTCGGCCACGCGATCCCACGCGAGGAGCCGTTCGACCACTCCGTCCACCGCCGCCCGGGAGGGAGTCCCCGCCCGGAGGGGAGCCGGCAGGGCCGCGGCCTCCGCCTCCGCCACCGCCCGGAGCTCCCCCTGGAACACCGGGAGCAGGCTGTCCGCCAGCGAGAGCCGGGAGTTCCAGACCGCTTCGGTGAAGTCGTCCAGCGTTGCGCGCTCGAGCGCGGCCAGCACCCGGCGCGAGGAGCGCGCCCGCAGGTTGTCGTCCTCCTGGCCGATCATGTACGGCGGGAAGTCCGCCCGGACGTACGGCGCCGGCTCGGTCACGGTGGTCGGGGTGGAGTTCGTATTGGCGAGCCACCCGGACGGCGGGTTCCAGACCTGCGGGAGCTCCGCCAGCGGGTGGATCTCCCCCCACTCGGTGACCGGATCGCGGCCCTCCACCGGCCGGCTCCAGTCGATGGCCGGGTCGCGGCGAGGGACGGCAGAGCCGTAGACGTACCCGATGTTCCCGTCGGCGTCGGCGTACATCAGGTTCATGTACGGAACGCCCAGCCGGCCGATCGCCGCCTGGAACTCCGCCAGATCCCGCGCCCGGATCATCGCGTCCAGCTGGTCGAACCAGCCCCCCTCCTCCAGCCGCGTCAGCCGCGCCGCCAGCGGACGGCCGTCCTCGCCGAGGCCCACGATCGGCCCGTGGTGGGTCTTCCAGAACCGGAGCTCCCGCTCTTCGAACCCCTCCCCCGACGACACCCGGACCCTCTCGGTCCACGAGGTCGCCGCCCGGTGGCCGTCCCCGTAGCGGTAGCGCAGCGGGTCGGCCGGGTCGTCGAACGTCTCCAGGTACAGGTCGCCGATGTCGGCGTAGTTGTCGGTGTAGGTCCAGCCGAGCCGCGCGTTGTTTCCCATGTACGGCAGCAGGAAGCCGAACCGGGTGAGCCCACTGAACTCCAGCCCCTCGTCGCTCGCCAGGTGGATCTCCACGTACCGCTCGACCCCGAAGAACGACTGGTGCGGGTTCACGAACAGCATCGTCGTCCCCTCCGCCGTCCGGGACGGTCCTAGCGCCCATTCGTTGGAGCCCAGCGGGATGTCCCCCAGGGGACCGCGGATGTCCCCGGCGAACCGGACGATCGAGCCCTCGGCCGCGTACCGCGCCGCCGTGGGCCCGACCGCCCGGCCGCCGGGGCCGCCCTCCGCCAGGAGCCGCGTCGCGGACCCCCTCTCGAAGCCGGAGTAGCCGAGGAACTCGAGCTGGTGGTACTTGAACCGTAGCAGCGCCAGCGTGTGCCAGGGCTCCACCCGCTCAAGCAGCCGCCGCTCGCCCGGGTGCGCCGCCAGGTACGCCTCGAAGCCGGCCGCGTACGCCTCCAGCATCCGCCGCATCGGCGGCTCGGCCCGGTCGTACTCCTCCCGGGACAGCCTCGGGATCTCGAGCGCCCGCGCCAGGTAGTCGTCCAGCAGGGCCTCCTCGCCGAAGAGTTCCGCCGCCCGCCCGATGGCGCGGACGAAGTTCCCCTCCACCGCCGGCCAATCCTCCTCGGCCTGCACCCACGCGGCGGCGAACGTCACGCTGGCGTCGGTGGAGCCGAACACGTGGGGGACGCCCCATCCGTCGCGATAAATGGTGGCCCGCTCCTCCTCCGCGTGGACCAGCCGGCCGTCGATCCAGGGCAGGATCCGGCCCGGAAGCCGCTCGCTCATCCGGTTCCGGTGGTCACCCTCGTACTCCTCGAAGACGTGGGGGACGCCGAGCGCCACCAGGGTGTCCGCGAACGCGCGGGCGCCGAGCGGGATGTGCGCGAACTCGTCGCCCCGGGCTGAATCCAGCGCCAGCCCCCGGAGCGCCTTCAGGCTCTCCATCCGCTCGGACACCTCCGCCATCGGGAGCGCCGACGCCAGCCGCTCGCCCGCGCCGGTCGCGGCCACCGAGTCGCCGGCCGGCCGGTACGGCGCCTGGAAGTAGAGGGGCGGCGCCTCCGGGTCCGGCGCGAAGGCCGTCCACACGGCGGAGACGATCAGCGGCCAGAACTCGCCCCGCTCCTCCAGGCCGGCCCACATCTCGCCCGCCGACTCCAGCTCGGGCAGGGCGCGCCAGACCGGGTGCTCCGCCGGCGTCTCCTGGCCGATGCAGCAGAGGCAGCAGGGATTCATCGCCCACACCACCGAGAAGACGTCGGGGTGCCGCATCGCCAGGCGGATCGCGCCGAGGCCGCCCATGGAGTGGCCGGTGATCGCGCGGCTCCCGGCGCGGGGGATCGTCCTGTAGGTGGCGTCCACGTGGGCGACCACGTCTTCGGCGATGAAGTCCCCCCAGTCGCCGCCGACGGAGGAGTTGGCGTACATGCTCCCGCCGTAGGCGTTGGACCCGTTCGGCATGACGACGATCGAGGGCCGGATCTCGCCGGCCGCGATCAGGCTGTCCATGACCGCCTGGATCGTCATCCCCTGGTAGACCGGCTCCACCCAG
>CAZUIY010000215.1:0-7595 GCA_964619975.1 uncultured Gemmatimonadales bacterium | reverse complement strand
GGGCTTCGGCCGCTACGGGATCGACGCCTTCGTGACCGGCGGCTCCGAGAGCAACGCGACGCGGTTCGAACTCGCGAACGGCGAGATGGCGAGGGGATGGCGGGAGCTTCCCTCCATCGCGCGCTGGGGGTGGGCCGTGCTCCTCTGGAGCGGGATCGGGCTGGCGGGGATGCTGGCGGCGGTCTGGCGGCACCGGGAGGGGTAGCGGGGCGGCGGGGGTCATACCGCCCAGGGGTCGTAGCTCCCGAAGTGCCAGACGTGCCCCTCGAGGTCGCGGGCCCCGTAGAGTCGACCGCCGTAATCCTGGTCCTCCGGCTCCTGAACGATCTCGGCTCCGGCCTCCCGCGCCCGGGCCGCGTGGCCGTCGACGTCGTCCACCACGACGTACACCGACGACGTCGGCCGGCCCCCCTCGGGGATTGCGCTGACCAGGTCGCCCTCGTCATCACCGCGGACGCTTCCCAGCATGATCATGCCGGTCCCGTGCCGGAGCTGGGCGTGGGCGATCGCGTTGCCGTCCCCCTCCACCACCATGTGGCGCTCGAAGCCGAACGCGTCGCATAGGAAGTCGATCGCTCTCCGGGCGTCGCGGTAGCGGAAACCGGGGATCACGGTGGAGGACATGGGGGACGCTCCAGGTCGAGGGGGAGTACTATTGCCGCACTGCCATGAGTGGCAGTAGAATCGCTACCATGGTCGCTCGACGCAATATCGACGATCCGCCGAAGAAAACCGGCTTTCAGATCCGGCAGTCCGTCCTCCTGGCAGTGCGGGAGGCCGTGGAGGAGGGTGCCGCTCCGAGCCAGAACGCGTTCGTCGAGCGGGCCCTGGTGCGGGAGCTGAAGGAGCTCCGGCGGCAGCGGGTGTACGAAGCCTACGCGCGGGCCGCCCGGGATCCGGACTTTCGCGAGGACATGGATACCATCGACGACGCTTTCGACCCCGCGGCCGGCGACGGCCTGGCCAGCGGCTGAAGATGGCCCACGTCGGTCCGGTCAGCCGATGGCAGCTCTTCCGGGTCGACCTGGAGCCGGCGGTCGGAAGCGAGCAGCGGGGCGATCGCCGCCCGGCCCTCGTCGTTTCCAACGACGGTTTCAACGCGCACTTCGAGGTGGTGACCGTGATTCCGCTGACCGGAGCCCGTGGCAAGCGCCGGAAGGTCTACCCGTTCGAGGTCCACCTCCCCGCCGACGTCGCGGGCAACCCCGAGGACTCGATCGCCATGCCCCAGCAGGTGCGGACGATCTCGAAGATGCGGCTCCTGGAGCCGCTGGGGATGCTGGCGGATCCCGGCCTGCAGATGGAGGTGGAGAGCCGGCTGCTGGAGCATCTGGGGATCGACTTCGAGGTGGAGTATCCGGGAGGAGACCCGTGAGCTGTATGGACGCTGCGGGCTGATTCCTGAAGAGAGGCGAGCGAACCGATGGGAGCCTTGGTCGAATACAACTGCGAGGACTGCGGGTACAGTGCGACCGTCAGTGGCCGGCCGGACCTCGGCATGAGCGCCACGACCCGGACCATTATCTGTCATCGGTGTGAAACCCTATCGGATGTGACGACCGGAGAAGAACCCCGGAACGCGAATCCTCCGCTTCCGGAAGACATCCCTTGCCCGAACTGCGGGACTTCCGGCTCCAATGTCGAGGAGTGGAGGCATCCGGGGCCCTGCCCGAAGTGTGGTGGAGCCATGGCTTCGGGGGGCACCATCACACGCTGGGATTAGAGTCTCACCATGCGGATCTTCAGCAAGCGCCGTCCGCACTCCCTCACCTTCACCCTCGTGATCGTACTCCTCGCGTCAGGGTGCGCCGGGCTCTTCGGTTCTCCTGAGCCGGATCTCTCCCTGTCGCTCGAGGCCGACGTGGATCGCGTCTCCCTCTTCGAGGTCCACGTCGGCGGCCGGCGCTTTCAGGTCGAGCCGATCGAACCGATCGCCCGTCAGGATGGCCGCGCCCCTCGCACGGGAACGCTGCCCGTCCGGGTCCAGCTCGTGGGCACGACCGGGGACACACTAGCGGTCGTTGAATTCACCCAGCGCTTTCGGGAGGATTACGAGCACTGGGTGTGGGGCCGGGTCGGCATGGATCGACCCATCGGTCACTGCATCGGGGAACTGATCGTCACCCCGCTTCCTCCGGCCGTGGACTCATCCGTGGCGGACACGCTGTATGTCATGCACGGGAGTCTACCGGCGGGGGCGGTCTGCTGAGACGCGCCCCCCGCCGTCCACCGCAGCTAGTTCTTCACCTGCACGTTGCCGCCCTGGATATCCACCGGCTCCCCCAGGGGAGCGGGGCCGCACGGATCGCCCGCGGGGCCGCCGATCTCGGGGTCGCTGACCCGATCCGCCGGGGCCTTCTTCCCCTCCCCGTTGTCGATGGCGATCCACGTGATCGTGGTCCCGACCGGCGGAGCCGACTCCTTGGAGATCGTCACCACGCCCTCGAGCATCGCCGTCTCGCCGTCCACCTCCAGGCAGGTGACGTCCCCGTGGTAGCGGGCGCCGCCGTCCCGGTCGTGGAACTCGAAGTTGCCCTTCACCGATTCTCCGTCACTCTTGGCGTGGAACGAAAACGAGAGGGTCGCGGGAACGTCGTACACGCCGTGGCCGTTCACCTTCCCGGCGGTGAGGGTCAGTAGAACGGGTTCGTCGTCGAGGATGTCATCGACGTCCGGCAGACCCGGGGCCTTGCAGATCCAGCCGTTGCCGTTCTCATCGGTGGAGTCGGAGCTCCCCGGGAGTCCCGGGAGTCCGGGCGGGGCCCCTATATCGATGAAGGGTCTGTATCCCGCCGGACACACGATGTTGCCACCCGGCGGGTCGCCCGGTCCGTCCTGGCCGATGCTGGGAACGTCGTCCGACCGGGTCAGGTCGGGATGCTCGCAGACGAACCCGTTGCCGTTCCCGTCCGCCGGGTCCCCCACCGAGGTCACCGCGATCGACGGGGGAAAGCAGATCATGGGCCTGTCGTCGTAGTGATGGCCGTCGTTCCCGTCCACGCACACCCAGCCGTTCCCGTTGGCATCCTCGCCGTTTCCCTCACCGACATCTACCGCGATGTCGGCGCTGAAGCACCTTCCGGCAAACTGGGAGCTGGCGGGGACCAGCGAGGAGGTGTCGGGACCCAGGGCCCCCGGATATCGGTCCGTGCCGCACGCGACGACGACGAGGACTGCCGCGGCGAGCGCGGAGAACAGAAGGGTCCGCATGACGACTCCAGATCGGGGGAAGAACGAAGGCGAGCCCTTGGTTTAGCTCATACCGGGGACGTGGTCAAGCTGCGTACGCCCCTTCAGCGGACCTCGATCGGCTGGACCAGCGACCAGTCGCCGGTCGACGCACCGATCTCGATCGCGAGAGCGCCTTCGCCCTCCGGGGTGAAAAAGAAGTCAGCGGTCTCCCCCGGACCCATCTCGATCTCCGCCGGCCGGGACGTCGACTGGTGCGCCGGAACATCGAAGCCGTCCTTCGCCACCGGCCGCCACTCGAGGAGCGCGTCGGCCCGCTTCAGCCGGACCCAGGCCCGGTAGTCGGGATTCATGTTGACGATCCGCAGGCGATAGAGCTCCCCCACCGTCATCGGGATCGGCGCCGGCTCGGTGAAGCCGTTCACGCGCCCGGCCTTGTCGAACAGCTCCCACCCGTGGCCGCCCACTACGATCACCGGCTCCCGCTCGGGATCGAACGGCGCGGCCGGATCCTCTACGATCAGGGCGCCGTACAGACCCGAAGAGATCTGAAGCAGCTCGTTGGAGTGGGAGTGGTAGATGAACGTGCCCGCGCGGGGCGGGGTGAACTCGGCGACGAACGTGCCGCCCGGAGGGGCTGGCGGGGCGACCACGTCGCCGCGGCCGCTCCAGCCGGGCACACCGTCCGGATACGACCGCTCGAGCTCCAGGCCGTGCCAGTGGACCGCCGTGGGAGCGCGCATCCGGTTCACGACCTCGATCCGCACCGGCTCGTTCCGCGTGAGGACCAGGGTCGGACCCATCGGCGGGAGCCGCTCGAACTCCGGCTCCGGCGCCCCGGCCGGCTGAACGGCGAAGGCGTAGCTCGGCCCGCCCACGTAGTCGCCCGCACCCTCCAGCGCGTGGAGCCGGATCGTGCGGGCGTCGGCGGGGAACGGCCGATCGGGAGCGGCGGGGTCCTCCACCGCGATCCCCAGGATCAGCCCGCGCATGCCGTGAGCCACGTCGTGGGCGCCCAGGTCCGGCGGCTCTTCCGGCGCGTCGAACTCGAGCAGGTGCGAGACGTGGAAGCCGAAGTGGCAGTGGAAGAGCCAGTTCCCCGCCGTGACGGGGTCGAACTCCATCGTCATCGTCCCGTTCGCGAGCATCAGCTCGGTCACTACCGTGCGCCGCTCGGGTGCGCCGTAGAGGGTGTCCGCCGCCCAGGTGCCGCGGCTGGTCACGTCGTAGTAGAAGCCGTGGAGGTGCATCGGGTGGGCGTCGACCGTGGGGTTCAGCCAGCGCCACCGCACCGTGTCCCCCACCTGGAAGGTGAACCGTTCGGTGTGGGGCCAGGAGAGCCCGTTGATCGCCATCATGTCGCCGGCCGGCGGGCCCGTCGCCCCTGCGGCCAGCCGGTTCCAGACGGTCAGCACGAACACCCGGTCGGCCGGCTCGGCGGGGGCGTCGGCCGGGTCGACGATGAAGGCGCCGTGGAGCGTCTGCTCCTCGGACCGGGTGCGGTCCGCGGACGTGGATTTGGCGTAGTAGTGGTAGGTGCCCGGCGCTCCGGCCTCGAACTCGACCGTTTGCTCTCCCCCGGCCGGCACGAGGAGCGCCGAGTCGGGGTCAGCCGGATGCGCGACCAGGCCGCGCACGAGCTGGTCCCGGTCGGACCGGTTGGTGACGCGAACGCGCAGGCGGGTCGCGGGTCGGACGCGGATCAGCGGGCCCGGGATCCGCGGCGGCCCGTCCCCCTCGGCGAACGCCAGCACGACCTCGGAAGGGCGGCCCGGGCCGTCGGGGAACCAGCGGCCGGGGCGGATCTCGAGGTGGATCTCGCGAGTGCCGTCCGCGTCGTGGCCAGCGGCCAGGCGGTTGTCGTTGGGGACGATGGCGGGCGGGTCGTCCTGGGCGTGGGCCGCGAGCGGCTGAATAAGGGGGAGCAGCGCGAGCGCCAGGATACGGATGATCCGCCGGCCGCCGATCGCGACGGGAGTACCCTTCGGTTCAGAGTTCTGCACTTCGAGTCCCTCGGGGTCCGGGTGGGCCGTGGAGGATGTCGGGAGTGGTGGTCGGCCTGACCACCGGCAAATTCGGGCCCTCGGGCCCGCCGGGTCAATGCCGACGCTACCTCTCCAGGGGCCGGTACTCCGTCTCCAACCCGAAGCACCGGGGCCCCGCCAGCGCGAGGCCGGCCGCCGAGCGCCACACGGGCGGGCAGGGGATGCCGATCACGGCCACCCGGAACCCGTACCGCAGGGCCTCCGCCGCGATCGGCGTCCCGTCCTCCAGATCCAGCGTGGTGATGAGATCGGGCGACGTCGCGACGAATTCGCCGTCGACCCGGGCCGCCAGGTATTCGTTCCGGAAGTCGAGTCGCAACCGTCTCCCCTCGTATCCGTCCATTCCGCCCAGGGAGGCGACCCCGGTCGAGAACCCCCGTTCCGTCCGGCGCTCGACGTCCTCCACCTTGCCTTCGAACAGGAGAATACCGCCGACCGCCTCCCGGACCGTCTCCACGGGACGCGCGTCCCGGCCGCGGGCCGACCGGACGGCGGCCCCGATCCGGCGGGCGAGCGTGAGCGTCCCCGGCACCACGGCCTCCCGGAGCGCGGACGCCGGCGCGGGGTAGGCGGCGACCTGCGCCACCGCGCCCATCGCCACCGTGACCGCGCGGGCGAGCGTCTCGGCCCGCTGGTTCTCGACCGCGTCGACGATCACCGCGTTTCCCCACTCGTCGGCCATCGCGAGGGGGGTCACCTGGATTCCGTGGATCGTGTACGTCGACATGTGGATCTCGGGAAACGCGCGCCCGGTGCCGTCGGCGTCCACCAGGGGAAGCCCCAGCCGCGCCGCGGCGTGGATCGGGATCATCGAGTTCAGCCCGCCGACCTCGCCGCACATCATCGCCTTCACGGGCGCGCCGAGGTACGCCTCCAGCGACCGGACCGCGCGCTCGACCTCGTCGCCGCTCGGGATCTTCTCCACCATCACGGCGGGCGCCCCCATCATCCCGGCGGCCACCACCAGATCGTCGTCGTCCAGGTCGTCCAGCCCGATCAGGTCGACCGGGCCGTGCTCCCGGACCGCCCGGCTCGCCATCAGCTTCCCCACGTACGGGTCCCCTCCGCCCCCGCTGCCCAGGATGGCGGCGCCGACCGCGATGTCGTCGATCGCGTGCTCGTCGATCCGCCGCGCCTCGGGAGTCACGATTCCGGGAGCCGGGAGAGCGCGAGGTACGTCACCGACGCGACCGCCAGGGCGTCGAGCGCCGGGATCATGGTCAGCGAGAACCAGCCCAACCCCCCGACCATCGCGGGCTGGGTCGCGAAGGCGACGCCGCTGGCCAGGGCCCAGGCGACGAAGGCCCTCCAGCGGACCGCCGGAACGCGCTCCTCGCGGGCCGGGTCGTAGGCCTCCCGGCGGAGGAACCAGTCGGTGACGTAGACGCCCGCGATCGGCGGGACGAGGATCCCGAGCCCCAGCAGGAACGGCACGAGCCGGTCGACGATCCCGACCATCGCCAGCGCTCCACCGGCGGCACCGGCCGCGAGCGTGATCTTCCACTTGGGGACGCCCTCGAAGATGCTCGCCAGGCCGAGTGACGCGGAGTAGACGTTGTTGTCGTTGGAGCTCCAGGCCGACAGGACGATGACGGCGAGCCCCGCGGCGGCCCAGCCGAACGACACGACGACCGCGACCAGGTCCTCGTTCCCGTTCGCGATCGCGACGATCATGGAGGGGACGATCACGACGACCATTCCGACCACGAACGAGAGCGCGCCGCCCGCCATCCCGTGCCGCGGCGTGACGGCGTAGCGCGTGAGGTCGGGCAGGACTACCGCTCCCACCATCCAGCCGCCGACCAGCATCGAGACGGCGGCGCCCAGGGGGAAGCCGCCCGACGCCTCGTGCGCCAGCACCGTCTGGAGCGACGACCGGGAGAGCGACTCCGCCACGGCCGCCGCGAGCAGCGCGACCAGGAGCGGCGTCACGACCACGCTCAGCTTGTCGAGCCCCTTGAAGCCGAACAGGGCCGTCGTGGTCATCAGCACCGTTCCGACGATCGTCCAGACCGCCGGCCCGAGATCCAGGCCGAGCCGGGAAACGGCCAGGGCCTGGGTGGCGTCGGCGAAGAACGCGGCGGTCACGCCGAACCAGCCGAACAGGGTGAGGGCCAGGAGGCCGTTGGTGACCCGGGCGCCCGTCCGGCCGAACGCGGTGCGCGAGATCATGTAGGTGGAGAGACGGGTCCGTCCGCCGACGTACCCCGTCCCCAGGCCGACCGCCGCCAGGATCGCCGAGGCGGCCAGGGTCGCGATCACGCCGTCGGCGAGGCCGACGCTCAGCCCGATCTGCCCGCCCGTCAGGAAGGCCGGCAGGGTCAACGCCACGCCCACGTAGATGACGACGATGTGCCACCC
>CAZUIY010000214.1:0-3292 GCA_964619975.1 uncultured Gemmatimonadales bacterium | reverse complement strand
TCGCCTCGTTCAGCAGCTTGATCGCCTGGTAGGGGTCGTCTCCGGCCTCGGTGGAGAGGTCGTCGTAGATGATCCCGCCCGTCAGGACCGACAGGAAGAACAGGAGCACGAAGATCGAGCCGAAGCGCTTGCGGATCATCCGATGGCCGTCCCTTCCGGTGGTCGTCCGGCGAGCAGGTGGTCGACCCGTTCGCGGATCGCCTCCTGGATCGCCGTGATCGATTGTCTTCCCTCTATAACGCTGAACCGGTCCGGTTGGTTCCCCGCGATCCGCCGGTACCCCTCCCGTACGCGGTCGTGAAACGCCCGCTCGAGCCGCTCCAGCCGATCCGGATCGCGGCCCTCGCGCCGGTCCTCCGCCTCCTCGACCGGCACGTCGATCAGGATCGTGAGGTCGGGCTCGAGGCCGCCGGTGGCCCAGCGGTTCAAGTCCTCGATCCGGCCCGGTTCGATCCCCCGACCGTATCCCTGGTAGGCGACCGAGGAGTCGCCGTACCGGTCGAGGAGCACCACGTGGCCCGCCTCCAGCGCGGGCGCGATCACCTCGTCGGCGAGCTGGGCCCGGGCGGCCAGGAACAGCGCCAGCTCGGCCCGCGCCGTCAGGTCACCGGGCGCGGTCCGGAGGAGAAACTCCCGCACCGCCTCGCCGGTTGCGGTGGTGCCGGGCTCGCGGGCGGTCACGACCTCGCGGCCGGCGGCACGGAGCCGCTCGGCCAGGAGCTCCATCTGGGTCGATTTCCCGCTCCCCTCGCCGCCCTCGAACGTGATCAGGACGCCGCGCCGGCGCAAGGCGCCCGGCCTCAATCCGCGTAGTACTCGAGACCCAGGTGCGTGATCTGCTTCTCGCCCATCAGGTGGCGCAGCGTGTTCTTCAGCTTCATGAGCTGGATGAACACGTCGTGCTCGGGATACAGCCCCGGCGCCGTCTGCGGGCTCTTGAAGTAGAACGAGAGCCACTCCTGTACGCCGCTCATCCCCGATCGGCCGGCCAGGTCCAGGAAGAGCGCCAGGTCGAGCACGATGGGAGCCGCGAGAATGGAGTCGCGGCACAGGAAGTCGATCTTGATCTGCATCGGGTATCCGAGCCACCCGAAGATGTCGATGTTGTCCCACCCCTCCTTGTTGTCGCCGCGCGGGGGGTAGTAGTTGATCCGGACCACGTGCGAGATGTCGCCGTAGAGGTCGGGGTAGAGGTCCGGCTGGAGGATGTAGTCCAGGACACCCAGCTTCGACTCCTCCTTGGTGCGGAACGACTCTGGATCGTCCAGCACCTCGCCGTCGCGGTTCCCGAGAATGTTGGTCGAGTACCAGCCGCGTATCCCCAGGAGCCGCGCCTTGAAGCCCGGGGCCAGAATCGTCTTCATGAGCGTCTGGCCGGTCTTGAAGTCCTTGCCGCAGATCGGCACCTGGTTCTCGGCCGCCAGCTCCAGCAGGGCCGGCACGTCGCCGGAGAGGTTCGGCGCCCCGTTGGCGTAGGGGATGCCGGACTTGATCGCGGCGTAGGCGTAGATCATCGACGGCGGGATCGCGTCGTCGTCCTCGTCGAGGCCCTTCTCGAACGCCTCCATCGACTGGTGGACGGGGCCACGCTCCAGGAACACCTCGGTTGAGCCGCACCACACCATGACCAGCCGGTCGCAGCCGTTCTCCTCCTTGAAGCGGGCGATGTCCTCGATCAGGCCATCGGCCCAGGCCCGCTTGGACTTCCCCTCCTTGATGTGCGTGCCGTTCAGCTTCTTGACGTAGCGCGTATCGAAGGCGCCCTTCATCGGCTTCACGGTGGTCAGGAAGTCCTTCAGCCCCTCCACTTCGTGCTTGTCCAGCACGCCGGCGTTCAGCGCCGACTCGTAGGCGTCGTCCTCGAACACGTCCCACGCCCCGAAGACGAGCTGGTCGAGCGAGGCCAGCGGCACGAAGTCGCGGATCGCGGGGACCCGCTTCTCGGGCCGGCCGCCCAGGCGGATCGTCCCCATCTGGGTGAGCGAGCCGATCGGCTTGGCGTCGCCCCGGCGGATCGCCTCGACTCCGGCGATGAACGTGGTGGAGACGGCCCCCAGGCCGGGGAGCAGGACCCCCAGGCGGCCTTCGGCCGGGGCGACCTTGACCGGTGCCGGCTTGACCTGCTCGAGGGGCCCCGGGCCGCTCTGCGAAGGTGCCGTGGTGTCGTCTGCCGTCATGTCATCCTTCCTTTCGTGTGGACGGGGCGGCGTCCAGCGGGATCCCGCGCGCCACCCGATATACCTCGTAGATCCGCTCCAGGGCGGTGAAGTTGGCGAGGACGGCGATGGCCCCGATGGCCACCAGCAGCGGCGCGTAGCGCCACTCGGGGCCGATCGCTCCGGCCAGCGGGACAAGCAGGCCGCCCAGTCCCAGCATCACCACCCGCTCGGGGCGCTGCATCATCCCCACCTTGCAGTCCACTCCCAGCGACTCCGCCTTGGCGCGGGTGTAGGAAACCATGAGCGAGCCCACCATCGCGGCGATCACGATGTAGCCGGCGTACCAGAAGCTCTCCAGCGGCCGGAAGTAGGCGTAGATGGAGAAGTAGATCACGATCTCGGACACGCGGTCCAGCGTGGAGTCGTAGAACGAGCCGAACTTCGACGCCAGCCCGGTCTGCCGGGCCACGCGGCCGTCCAGGATGTCCATCATGCCCCCCAGCATGAACACCACGAGCCCCGGCACCAGGAAGCGGGCGAAGATGATCGCCGCCGCCACCAGCGTTACCAGGAATCCCACGGAGCTGATCAGGTTCGGATGGACCCGGCGGCGGACGAGCCCGTCCACGATCGGGTTCAGCAGACCGACGAAACCGTTCTTCAGCCAGTCGGGCAAGGGCGCCTCGGGGGTGGGAGAACGGCCGGGGGCCCGCCGCCGACGCGCGGTGGCGGGCCCCCGCTGGCTCCGAGCCGGCCGCTACAGATGGGCTTCCACGACCTCCGTGAGCCGCTGCTTCCGGACGGCGCCGACCACGGTCTCGACGACCTTGCCGTCCTTGAAGAAGAGCAGGCTGGGGATCGATCGAACGGCGTACTCCTGCGCGGTCCGCTGGTTCTCGTCGACGTCGAGCTTGACCACCCTCAGCCGGCCCTCGTACTCCTGGGCCAGCTCCGCGACGACCGGCGCGATCATGCGGCACGGGCCACACCATTCGGCCCAGAAATCGACCAGGGTGAGTCCTTCGGCTTCGACGACGTCGGGACCGAAGGTCCCGTCGGTGACGGCGTTCACGAGATCGGTTGTCATGGGAATCACACCTCCGGTGACGGCGGAGACGCATCGGGCGTCCCCG
>CAZUIY010000213.1:0-5102 GCA_964619975.1 uncultured Gemmatimonadales bacterium | reverse complement strand
GAAGATCGGGTGGCGGCGGTTCATGGAGTAGGTGCTGGAGAGGAAGCCCGACGTGGGCCAGATCGACGGCGTGGCCTCGAACTCGGCCTTCTTCGACGCGATCGACTCGCGGACGTCCTCCATGCTGGTGGCCACGAGCTCACTCCGGCGCAGCAGCATGTCGAGCGAGGTGGAGACCGAGGCGACGCGGTTGTTCAGCTCGCGGTCGTCCGAGACGACCGGGCCGGCCGCGTGACCGGGACCGCCGACGCCGACCGCCTGCACGGCCAGCGGAACGGGCGGGAGGTCGGCCACGAGACGCAACTCTTCCTCGCGCTCGAGCAGGACCTCCAGCTGCTGGCCCAGGGTGGCGACCTCGCCCTCCATCCGGCCCAGCTCCGACTTCAGTCGCGTGTTCTCGTTCACCACGCCCGGGACCGCGGCGTCGGATCCGCCGGGACCCACCAGCCACGTGCCCAGCCCCACCAGCAGCAGCCCGACCAGCGCGACGACGCTTCCGGCCGCGATCGCGCCGCGGCGGGAAACCGTCAAGGACCGGACATCGCTTTTCTCATGGGGGATGTACATGAACGTGCCGAAGCGATAGGACAAGAAGTTACCTCCGTCGATATATGTCGATTGAGAAATGCGATCGTCGGATCGCCGTATGGGGGAGCTACCCTGTTCGTCGTAACGGTGTAAGCCATATGACATTACTACCACCCTGGGAACGTGTCAACCGATGGACTCGAGTGTTCTCGACGGGGTCTCAGGGTGGAGCGGTGCAAGTCTCATTCCGTTTTTCGACCCGACCGGGCTCAGAACACCCGGATACGGACGAACGCGAGCGGATCCTCCGCGAACGCGGCAAACATCTCCGCGAAGCGGTCCTGCAGTACTCCGATCTGGAGCGAAAGTTCCGGATCGTTCAGGAATCGCCCCAGGCTCCCCCGGCCGGAGGCCAGGCTCGCCTCGAGCTCGCCGATGGAGCCTTCGAGCTCGCCGATCGCCGTCCGGAGCTCGGTCGGCTCCGCCCAGGGCGACGCCGGCCCCTCGTCGAACGCGGCGGTGATCCGCTCCACGCTCGCGAGCAGGCTGTCGATGCCGGCCGCGGCCGCCGGATCGCGGCGCATGGCGGGGATGATCCCCTCCCCCTCGTCCATCAGCGCCATCAGGGACGCCGACTGCGCCTGGAGGGCCCGGATCCGGCCGGGGAGCACGGCGTCCTCGGCCAGGATGAGTCCCAGGCTGCCCCCGCCCGCCGCCAGCTTGGCGCGGATCTCGTCGGTCAGGGCGCTCACCTCGCGCGCCTCGTGGAGGGCCCGGGCCAGGCGCGCCACGACGATGTCCAGGTCGATGGAGGCCACCGTCGGCACCTCGCCCTCCGGGGGGATCGGCGGCTCGCGCACGTCTCCGGCGGTGATCTTGACGTAGCGCTCCCCGCCCGCGCCGATGGAGGCGAGCTGCGCCCGGCTGCTGGCGGTGATGTTCTGCCGGAACCGCTCATGGATCGACAGCTCGACCCGGATGTCGCGGGGGCCGAGATCGGCGGCGGTCAGCGGCACCAGGGTGTCGGCGACGGGGGCCGGAGCGGGGGCCGGCACGATCTCCAAGTCCACGACCTCGCCCGCGTCGATGCCGGCCACGCGCACCAGCGATCCGGCCCGGATCCCGGCGGCGTCGTCGAGATCCACGTACAGGGTATAGACGTCGGGCAGGAAGGGTCCCCGCTGGGCCCCGGCCAGGAGGACGACGAACCCCGCCATGGCCGCCACCGCGGCCACCGTGATCCCCAGCCGGAGATCTCCCCACGACGGCTCCCGGGCGGCCACCTCAGGCCTCCGGGGCTTCCAGACGAGCGTAGAGCGGCTCGCCGGGGCTCATGGCCGCGCCGTCCAGAACACCCCACCGCAGGTCCTCCGCGCCGGGGGTGCCCGGCCGGCCCAGCGCTTCGAGGGCGCGGGCGGCGAGCTCAGGCGCCACCGGCCAGAGGAGCGCGGCGGCCAGCCGGACCGCCTCGGCGGCGTGCAGGAGCGTGGCCGCCACCTCGGCCCGGCCGCCCTCGTCCTTGATCCGCTTCCAGGGCGCCCGCCGCTCCAGGTACTCGTTGGCCGCCGTCACCAGCCCCATGGTGCGCTCCAGCGCGCCGTGGATCCGCCACTCGCGCCAGGCGTCGGCCACCCCGCCCTCGGCCAGGATCTCGGCGGCGCGGCCGGCCAGCGCCGCCTCGTCCGCCTCGCCGTCGGGGACGTCGGAGCGCGCCGGCAGGCGGCCATCCAGCCACCGGCCCGCCATCGTGGTCACGCGGGAGAGCAGGTTTCCGAAGTCGTTCGCGAGGTCCGAGTTGAGCCGTCGCACCATGGAATCGTACGAGTACGTACTATCCTGTCCCAGCACCATCTCCCTCAGCAGGTAGTACCGGAGGCCGTCCACGCCGAAGTCGGGCACCAGGTCCTCGGGGCGGACCACGTTACCGGCGGTCTTCGACATCTTGCCCCCCTCCCAGAGCCACCAGCCGTGGGCCAGGATCTGCTTCGGCAGCCGCCACCCGAGCGCCATGAGGAGCGTGATCCAGTACACCCCGTGGGTGGTCAGGATGTCCTTTCCCATCAGGTGGACGTCGGCCGGGTGGCGCTCCCACTCCGCGATCGCCCGCTGGGCCGTCGCCGCAGGCGCCTCGCCGGGCGCCGGATCCACCGTGCCGGTCACGTAGTTCAGGAGCGCGTCCACCCACACGTAGGTGACGTATTCCGCGTCCCAGGGAAGCGGAATCCCCCACGAGAGCCGGGCCCGCGGCCGCGAGACGCAGAGGTCCCCCAGCGGCTCCCGCAGGAACCCCAGGATCTCGTTCGCCCTCGACGGCGGGTGGATGAACCCCGGATTCTCCTCGATGTGGCGGCGGAGCGGCTCGGCGAAGGCGCTCATCCGGAAGAACCAGTTCCGCTCCTCGATCTCCTCGACCGCCCGCCCGCACTCCGGGCAGTTGCCCTCCACCAGGTCCTTCTCCGTCCAGTACCGCTCGTCCGATACGCAGTACCAGCCGGTGTAGCCGTCCTCGTAGAGGAGGGGCCGGCCGTCGGGGGTGGTGCCCTCCTTGAGCGCGGCCAGCGCCGCCTGGACGACCGCCACGTGATCGGGATCGGTGGTCCGGATGAACCGGTCGTAGCGGATGTCGAGCCGGTCCCACGCCGCCTGCCAGTCCCGGGCCATGGCGTCCACGTGGGCCTTCGGCTCCACCTCCCGGGCCGCCGCCGCCTGGACCACCTTGGCTCCGTGCTCGTCGGTCCCCGTCAGGAAGCGGGTCTCGTCCCCCTCCTGCCGCCGCCGCCGCGCCACCACGTCCGCCAGGATCGTCGTGTACGCGTGGCCGATGTGAGGCCGGTCGTTGACGTAGTAGATGGGGGTGGTGAGGTAGAAGCGGCTCATGGGGTGAATCTACCATCCCTGACGTACTCCTCCATCACCTGCACGGTGTGAGCCTCGACGATCCAGCGTCCGTCCCGCCGGCGGAGGTGGTGCGTTCCGCGATGTCCCCAGCCAAGTCCCGGATCCGTCCCGTGCGTTCCCTGGACCGTCGTCTCGACGACCACCGGCCCGTCCGGGCCGCCCAGGATGGGTCCGAAGACGACCGCCACGTCCCCCGCTCCGATCTCACAGGGCCACTCGCAGACGCGGGTGGAGGCCTCCGACCGGGTGTGCTCCAGCACCGCCGCGTGGATGGCGCTTCGATCCACCCCCGGCCAGGATGCCTCGGGGTCGCCCGGGGGCGCGCTGCCGCGATCTCCTCCACAGGCGCCCGTGGCCGCCAGGAGAACGATCGTCGGGAGGAGGATGAGGACCCGTCTCATCGTTCGGCCAACGTAGGATCCTTCTCCCGCGGCGGCTACCGGCGGATCGGGACCGCCTCGGGGTCGAAGGCGCGGAGCGCCATCCAGTAGAGGAGCGCGGGGGTGGGGTTGGCCCAGATCCGGCCGCGGACCCGGAGGAGCGAGCGCGCGGCCGCGGCCAGGCCGTCAGGCCCCAGCCGTTCGGCGGCGCGGCGGTAGTCGGCGATCCGCGAGGGGTGGTGGAGCGCCGCGCCGCCGCCGGCCAGGGCCACCGCGAGGGCGTCCTCCACCATGCCGGAGAGGAACTCGAACACGTGCTCGTGACGCTCGCGGACCCGCGGGAGCTCGGCGTCCAGCAGGAAGGCGTACGGGCTCTCGGCCCCCAGCGCGCCGGCGGCGAAGGTGCGCGCAGCCAGCTCCTCGAGCGCCAGGATGGCGGGGTCCGCCAGCTCCAGCGCCCGCCCCGGCCGGCCGGCCGCCAGCGCCACCAGGGCGTCCGCCTGCTCGCCGCCCAGCTCCGGCAGCCGCTCCGCCACGAACGCCCGCACGTCCGCCGCGCCGACCGGCGCCATCGGGAGCGACTGGACCCGCGAGTGGATCGTGTCGGGAAGCGCGTCCGGCCGGGTGGCGGTCAGTATGAACCGGGTCCTGGGCGGCGTGTCCTCCAGGATCTTCATCAGCATGCCCGTCGGCTCGTCCCCCGGCGGGTGCTGGTCCACGTCGCCCAGGATGAAGATCTGCTCGTCCGCCTCGTACGGCGGCCGCGCCGCCGCCTTCGTCACCGCCCGGAAGTCCTCCATCCGGAACGACGCCGGGTGGTCGTACCCCGCCGGCTCCACCGGCCGCCCCGCCCGCCTGGCCAGGTCCTCCCCCCGAGCGTCCGCCTTGTAGTACGTCTCCGCCGGTCGCGGGAAGTACCAGTGCACGTCCGGATGCGTCCCCCGAAACACCCGCCGGCAAGCCGAACAAACCCCACAAGGCCCCTCCCCGGCCCCCGAACCGGCCGGCTCGCCCCCGAACAGCGACTCCTGCCCCGACCCCGAGCAAAGCACCCGCTGAGCCAACCACCGCCCCACCGTCTGCTTCCCGGCCCCCCCCGGCCCAGGGCCCACGCGGGCCGCCCCCCCCCGCCCCCGCGCCCGCGCCCCGGCGCGGGGCCCCGGGCGCGGCCCCTTGGGGGGTTTGTTCGGCTTGCCGGCGGGTGTTTCGGGGGACGCATCCGGACGTGCACTGGTACTTCCCGCGGCCGGCGGAGACGTACTACAAGGCCGACGCGCGGGGGGAGGATCTGGCTCG
>CAZUIY010000212.1:0-5658 GCA_964619975.1 uncultured Gemmatimonadales bacterium | reverse complement strand
AAGCTGAGTGGGGCCCCCGCCCCACTTTTTTTCTGCCGTTCCGGGCGAGCGGACGCGGGGGCGGCCGCCGCCACGCGATTCGATGCACGGCCCGATCCGATGCTTGACGCAAACCGCCTGACGGCCCTCTTCGAGCCCGCCCTCGACGCGGCGGGCGCCGAGCTCGTGGACCTCCAGATCGCGGGGTCTCCCGGGCGTCCCATCGTGCGCGCCTTCGTGGACACGGAGTCCGGCGTCACGCTCGACGAGTGCGCCCGGCTGTCGCGGGAGCTCGAGCGGACGCTGGAGGACGCGGGTGTGGTGCCCGAGCGGTACGTGCTCGAGGTGTCGAGCCCCGGCATCGATCGCCCGCTGACGCGCCGGTCCCACTACGAGCGCTTCATCGGGCGCGAGATCGAGGTGCGGCTCTACCGGAAGCGGGACGGCCGCAAGAAGTTCGTCGGCGCGCTGCAGGCGATCGAAGACCGGCCCGACGGCTCGTACGCGGTGGTGGTGCGGGACGACGAGGGCGGGGAGACGTGGACGTTCCTCGAGGAAGAGATCGCGCGGTCCCGGCTGCACCTCCGCTGGTGAGGCCGGCGCCCCGCCCTCGGGACATATCCGGACCCCGGAACCTGGGAGTCGAGTGATGGCAACGGAAATCTCCATTCTGGACGCGTTCAGCCAGCTGACCCGCGAGAAGTCGCTGGATCGCTCCGAAGTGATCGAGCTCGTCAAGGCGGGCATGCTGGCGGCCGTCCGCCGCAAGTACGGCGCGGAGGCGAACGCCGACATCCTGGTCGACCCGGCCACGGGGGAGATCAACATCTATCTGCTGAAGGAGGTCGTCCCCGACGAGGAGTCGGTGGAGGACGAGTCCCGGCAGATGACCGCCGCCGAGGCGAAGGAGCTGCCGTACGACGAGCCGTGGGGCGAGGGCGATCCCGAGCCCGGCCAGTACGCCGAGATCCCGCTCGACTTCCGCACCTTCGGCCGGAACGCCATTCAGGCCGCGAAGCAGATGATCATCCAGAAGGTGCGCGAGGAGGAGCGCGAGCGGATCCGCCAGGAGTACGCCGATCGCGTGGGCGAGCTCGTCTCCGGCACGGTCCAGCAGGTCGATCGAGGGAACGCCCTGGTCGTTCTCGACCGCCGCACCGAGGCGCTCCTGCCGGCCCGCGAGCAGGTCCGCCGGGAGTACCTGCGGCAGGGCGAGACGGTCCGCGCTCTGCTCCTGGACATCCGGGAGTCGACGAAGGGGCCGCAGCTCATCCTGAGCCGCACGCATCACGACTTCGTCCGCGCGCTCTTCGCGCTCGAGGTGCCGGAGGTGTTCCAGGGGATCGTCGAGATCCGCGCCATCGCGCGGGAGCCCGGGAGCCGGTCGAAGATCGCCGTATGGTCGCGCGACCCGCACGTCGACCCGGTGGGCGCGTGCGTGGGGTTGAAGGGAAGCCGCGTTCAGGCGGTCGTCTCCGAGCTCGGCGGCGAGCGGATCGACATCGTGCCGTGGTCGGACGAGACCCGCCAGTTCATCGCCCAGTCGCTGTCCCCGGCCGACGTCTACAAGATCATCCTCCACGAGCCAGAAGGGGACGACACGGGCGAGGATCTGTTCGGCGAGCGCTTCCGCACGTTCAAGGCGCAGCGCTTCCGTGGTCCGACCGCCGCGCCGGCCCCGTTCCAGCCGGCCAGCCCCGAGGAGACCGCGGCCGCGCTGGAGGCGTCCAAGGCGGCCCGCGAGGAGCGCCAGGCCCGCGCCGAGTCGGACGTCCGCGAGGCGGAGAGCGCCGCCGCCGCGCAGGCCGCCGCGCCGGAGCCGCTGGAGCCGCTGGATCTGAAGAAGCCCGCCGACGGGGACGCCGCCGCCGGTGAGTCCAAGCCGAAGGAGGAGGCGCCTCCGCCGCCGCCCGCGGAGCGCGAGCGCCGCGCCACCGTGGTGTGCGCCGAGGACCAGCTGTCGCTGGCGATCGGCCGGTCCGGCCAGAACGTCCGGCTGGCGTCGAAGCTGACCGGATACCGGATCGACCTGGTCAGCAAGCAGGACTACCTGGCCAAGGAAGAGGAGATCCTGTTCGGCCGCAAGCCCGAGCCCGAGCCGGCCGAGGACGAAGACGCGTTCGACGACGACGACTTCCCGCTGAGCCAGCTCCCCGGGCTCTCCGGGGACGCCGTCCGGGCTCTCGAGGGCGCCGGCTACCGGACCTTCGAGGACGTGATCGATCTGGAGCTCGAGGATCTGACCGCCGTCGAGGGCGTCGACGAGGCGGCCGCCGAGGTCGTCATGAAGTTCATCGACGAGCTGACGGTCGAGGTCGACGAGGAGTGGGACGAGGAGGCGGGTGAGTACGTGGCGGCGGCCGAAGGCGAGGCCGACGAGTCCGCCGGAAGTGCCCCGGAGGATGAGCCGGAGGCCGAGGACGAACCGGAGGATCCGGAGGCCGAGGCGCCGCCGGAGGAGCCGGAGGCGGAGGACGAGCCGGAGGAGCCGGAGGCCGAGGACGAGCCGGAAGACGAAGTCGAGTCCCCGGCAGAGGAAGAGGATCGCCCGTCCGCCTGAGCCTCCAGGCCCCGATCGGCCGGGGCCGGTGGAGCGGAAGGCACGCGTGGCGGCCATGGTCCGCCAGGCGCGCCGCGCGGGCCGGCTGATCGTCGGGGTGGCACTGACCCGGGACGCCGTCCGGCGGGGCACCGCGGCCGCGGTCCTGATCGCGGAGGATCTCAATTCGAAGGACCGTCTGCTCGAACGGTGGCGGGACTCGGAGGTCCCGATCAGCCGGGGCTGGACCAAGGACGAGCTCGGAGAACTGGCCGGTAAGCCGGCCGTGGCCGTGATGGCGGTGACGGATCGTCACATGGCCGCCGGCATCGTAGCGATCGAAACGGCGGCTCGCGGAGCGGCTGGAACGACGGATGAGGAACGAGAGGAGTAATCGGTGGCGAAGAAGTTCCGGATTTACGAAGTGGCCCGCCGCTTCAACGTATCGAGCGAGGCGATGGTCCATCTGCTCGAGGAGATGGGCGTGCCCGTCAAGAACCACATGTCGTCGGTGGACGAGGAGATCGTCGGTCGCGTGCGTGAGAAGTTCGATGCCGAGAAGGAGGCGGTGAAGCAGGCGGAGGAGGACCGGAAGAAGAAGCTGGAGGATGCCCGGCGCGCCCGCCGCGTCCGCGCCCGCGAGGAGAAGGAAGAGCAGGAGGAGAAGAAGGAGAAGAAGGCCGAGGCTGAGGCCACGGCCGTCGCGGCCGCCGAGGCCGAGAAGGCCGAGAAGGCCGCGCCCGAGGCCCCGGCCGCCAGGGAGGCGCCCGCCGCGCGTCCGACCTCCCGTCCCGCCGCCCGGCCGGGGGGTCGTCCCGCCGCCCGTCCGGCCGCGGCCCGTCCCGCCGCCGGCGCCGCTCCCGCGGGGGATGGTGCCGGCCGCCGGCGCCGCCGCCGGCGCCGCAAAGTCGACCAGAAGGCCGTCGAGGAGAACATCAAGAAGACGTTCGCCAAGATCGAGGGCAAGAGCCGGCGCCGGAAGCGCACCCGGCGGGAGGACGAGTCCGACGAGGTCGAGGTGGCCGAGCCGGAGAACCTGATCAAGGTGACCGAGTTCGTGTCGGTGGCGGAGCTGGCCGACCTGATCCAGATCCCCGCCAACGAGATCATCGCGACGTGCATGGAGCTGGGGCTCATGGTGACGATCAACCAGCGCCTGGACTTCGACACGATCAGCCTGATCTGCGAGGAGTTCGGCTACGCGGCCCAGAAGCAGGACGCGTTCGTCGTGGAAGAGGAGGAGCTCGAGGAGGAAGAGGCCGAGGAGGCCCTTCAGCCGCGGCCCCCGATCGTGACCGTGATGGGCCACGTCGATCACGGCAAGACGTCGCTGCTGGATCACATCCGCAAGGCCAACGTCATCGCCGGAGAGTCCGGCGGCATCACCCAGCACATCGGCGCGTACGAGGTCGTCCTGGACGACGACCGGCGGATCACGTTCCTGGACACCCCGGGCCACGAGGCGTTCACGGCCATGCGCGCCCGCGGCGCCCAGGTGACCGACATCGTGATCCTGGTGGTGGCGGCGGACGACGGCGTGATGCCCCAGACCGTCGAAGCGATCGACCACGCCCGCGCGGCCGGAGTGCCCATC
The DNA here is from genome assembly GCA_964619975.1 of uncultured Gemmatimonadales bacterium. Taxonomy (GTDB): domain Bacteria; phylum Gemmatimonadota; class Gemmatimonadetes; order JACCXV01; family JAHWKZ01; genus DATLFF01. The sequence goes on along the minus strand of CAZUIY010000212.1, from coordinate 1,546 downwards.
GTCGTGGCGGTCAACAAGGTGGATCTGCCCGACGCCCGCGCCGACCGCGTCAAGCAGGAGCTGTCCCAGCGCCAGGTCATGGTGGAGGAGTACGGCGGCGAGGTCCTCTCCAGCGACGTGAGCGCCAAGACCGGCGACGGCGTCGACGAGCTGCTCCAGAAGGTGCTGCTGCAGGCCGAGGTGCTGGACCTCCAGGCCAATCCCGACCGGACCGCGCGCGGCGTGGTCGTGGAGGCCGAGCTCGACAAGGGCATGGGACCGGTGGCGACCGTCCTCGTGACGACCGGCACCCTGCGCGTGGGGGAGCCGTTCATCTGCGGCCTCTACGACGGAAAGGTCCGGGCGCTGCTGGACGAGCGCGGCCACAACGTGGAATCGGCGGGGCCGGCGACGCCGGTCCGGGTGCTCGGGTTCTCCGGCGTTCCGGAGGCCGGCGACACGTTCTCGGTCATGCCCGGCGAGAAGGAGGCCCGCGACATGGGCCAGCGCCGCCAGCGGCTCCAGCGCGAGCAGGGGTTCCGGCGGACCAAAGAGCCGACCACCCTGGAGGAGCTCTACGCCCAGGTGCAGGCGGGTGGAGTTACCCGGCTGAACGTCATCCTGAAGGGCGACGTCGGCGGCTCCGTCGAGGCGGTGGCGGACGAGCTCCAGAAGCTCTCCACCGAAGAGGTCCAGGTGGAGGTGCTCCACCGGGGCGCCGGCGGGATCACCGAGAGCGACGTGCTGCTGGCGGCCGCTTCCGACGCGATCGTCATCGGATTCCACGTCCGGCCCGACGTCCGGGCCCGCGCGGCGGCCGAGCGCGAGGGCGTCGACATCCGGCTCTACACGGTGATCTACGAAGCGGTGGACGACGTGCGGAAGGCCATGGAAGGCCTCCTGGCGCCGGAAGAGCGCGAGGTCGTGCTGGGGACCGCCGAGGTGCGCGAGACGTTCAAGATCCCGCGCATCGGCATGATCGCCGGCTGCTCGGTGGCGGAGGGCGTGATTCCGCGCTCGGCCAAGGTGCGCCTGATCCGCGACGGGACGCAGGTGTTCGACGGCTCGATCATGACGCTGAAGCGGTTCAAGGAGGACGTGCGGGAGGTGCGCGAGGGGTACGAGTGCGGGATCAATCTGGAGGGGTTCAACGACGTGAAGGTCGGCGACGTAATCGAAGCCTACAAGATCGAAGAAATCCAAAGGACGCTCTAAGGGCCGCTGAAAACGGCCGCGACCCGCTTCGCGGGTGCCCCGACGCCTCGGGATCCCGACTCGTCGCGATCGGTCGCATCTCGACCGTGTTGAGCGGCCTATCCACATTGTAGGAGCAGCGTTTGGCTGCGGGTTCGGCGCGGGTTCGGGTTTGCTGGGAGGTTCTGTTGGGGGTGCTGGTGGGGGTGCGGGTGTTTGATATCCAGATCTATGGGGCGCAGTCTTTGAAGGAGAAGCGGTTCGTGGTGCGGTCGGTGAAGGACCGGATCGGGCAGCGCTTCAACGTCTCGGTGGCGGAGACGGGGCACCAGGACAAGTGGCAGCGGTGCGAGCTGGCGGTGTCGGTGGTGGG
>CAZUIY010000211.1:0-8132 GCA_964619975.1 uncultured Gemmatimonadales bacterium | reverse complement strand
TCCTGGAGGGCCGGCCGATCCGGCTGGAGGTGGACGCCGACGTGGGGGACGGGCCGTGCCTCCTCGACGGCGAGAAGATCTATCGGATCTATCTGAACCTGGTGGAGAACGCGGTGAAGTTCTCCGACTCCGGGACGATCCGGATCGTCGCCCGCCGGGTGGGCGACGAGATCGAGGGCAGCGTGATCGACGAGGGGATCGGCATCCCGCCGCACCAGCGGGTCGAGATCTTCGAGGCGTTCCGCCAGGGGGACTCCTCGCCGACACGGTCGTACCAGGGGGTCGGACTGGGGCTCTCCATCTGCAAGCAGCTGGTGGAGCTCCACGGGGGCCGGATCTGGGCGGAGGAGAACCCCTCCGGCAAGGGCAGCACCTTCCGCTTCCGCGTGCCCTGCGCGCCCGACCCGCCCCCGGGAACGCCGGACGGCCCGCCCGAGGCGTGAGGCCGGGCCCGACCGTCAGCGTGATCGTGCCGGCGTGGAACGAGGCGCGTCGGCTGCCGGCGCTCCTGGACGCGCTCGAGGCGTGCCGGCCGGCGGCCCGCGAGATCGTGGTGGCCGACGGAGGCTCGGCGGACGGCACGGCGGATCTGGCCCGCGGGCGGGCGCGCGTGATCGGCGTGCCGCGGGGAAGGGCGGCCCAGCAGAACGCCGGGGCCGCGGTCGCCGACGGCGAGGTCCTGTGGTTCGTCCACGCCGACTCGGTGCCGCCGCCGGACGCGGTGGGCCAGATCCAGGCGGCCATCGCGGGGGGAGCCGCCGGCGGGTGCTTCCGCGTGGTGTTCCCGCCGGCGGAGCGGCGGCGCCACCCGCTGCTGCCGGCCATCGAGCGCGGCATCGATCTGCGGACGCGGGTGACGCGCTCCGGCACCGGGGACCAGGGCCTGTTCGTCCGGCGGGAGGTGTTCGACCGGCTGGGAGGGCTGCCGCCCTGGCCGCTCTTCGAGGACGTCCATCTGGCCGCCGGCATCCGTCGGACGCGGCGGGCGGCCGTCTGCCGCGGCCCACTGGAGACCTCGGCCCGTCGCTGGCTCGAGCACGGACCGGCGCGGACGATGGCCCGGATGTGGGCGCTCCGTCTGGGGTACATGGCCGGGGTGCCGCCGGCGCGGCTGGCCCGGGGGTGGTGCCAGCCTCCAGGCTGATCCAGGCTGATCCCCGCTTGCCGGCGGGGGGCCCGGCTCTATCTTCGCCAGAGTGGAAGACCTGCTGTTCGCCCGCCTCGATCGCCTGGACGCGAGCGTCGAACCCGTCGTCGTGCTCCAGGACCTGTTCCTGCTGGACCGGATCGTTCGTCCCGTCACCGGTCCCGCCGATGGTGACTATCGCGTGCCCTTCCTGGTGGAGGCGCTCGAATCGCGCGGCTTCTGCGGCGACCTGGAGTCCCGCTGGGCGGCGATCGAGCTGTTCGACGACGTGTGCGGGCTCTGCGACGTGCGGTCGTACGGATCGCTGGAGCGGGTGCTGGAGCGCTACCGCCGCTACCGCCGCGCGCGCGACGAGGCGGCGGTCGAGGAGCGCTGACGGTGGAGTCGCTGCTGGCCCCGGACATGTGGATCAAGCTGGGGCTCTCCGTCCTCTGCGGCGGCGCGATCGGGCTGGAGCGGGAGCTGAACGACAAGCCCGCCGGGCTCCGCACGAACATGCTGATCTGCGTCGGCTCCACGCTGATCACGATGACGTCCCTTCACGTGGCGCTCACCTACGCCGAGCGGCAGGTGAACATCGCGGATCCGGGCCGGATCGCGGCGCAGATCGTCTCCGGGGTCGGGTTCCTCGGCGCGGGGACGATCATCCAGGCCCGCGGCTCGGTGCACGGGCTGACGACGGCGGCCACCATATGGGTGATGGCGGGCGTGGGCCTGGCGATCGGGGCCGGCAGCTACGCGCCGGCGCTGGCCACCACGGCGATCCTGATCGGCGTGCTGGTGGCGCTCGGCTGGGCCGAGCGGCATCTGGCGCGGCCGCGCCGCTTCGTCCACTTCACCGTGGCCACGACCCGCCGGGAGCCGGGGCTGATCGACGCGGTGAACGATCTCGCGGAGCGGCACCGCCTGAACCTCGCCGACCTGGCGCTGAAGCCGGAGGACGAAGGGATGCGGATGAGCTTCGCGCTGACCTGCACCACTGGCACGCGGGACGCGCTGATCGAGTCGCTGCTCGAGCTGGAGGCCGTGGAGGACGTCCGGGTCAACGAATGAGCGCTCCCCTGGCGGGCCTCCTCTGCCCCGTCACCACCCCGTTCACCCCCGCCGGTCCGGCGGACCCCGATCGTCTTGCCGCGCAGATCCGGATCTACGAGGGCCTCGGCGTGGACGGGATCCTCCTCTTCGGGACCAGCGGTGAGGGGCCTCTCCTGGACGACGCCGAGGAGGCGGACCTGCTGGCGGCAGCCCGCGAGGCCCTGCCGCCGGGCCGGCCGCTGATGGTCCAGGTGGGCCGGGAGAGCGCCCGGGCCGCGGCGGCGGCGGCCGCGCGGGCGGTGGCCGCCGGCGCCGACGCCCTCCTCTGCCTGCCCCCACGCTACTACCCGGTCGGCGCCGCGGGGCTGGGGGCGTACTTCCGGGCCGTGGCCGGGGCGGCCGAGGGGCGCCCGGTCCTGGCGTACCACATCCCCCAGCGGAGCGGCGTGGACCTGCCGCCGGGGCCGCTGGCGGAGTGGGCCGGCGAGGGCACGATCGCCGGCATCAAGGACTCGGCCGGCGACCTGGAGCTCCAGGCCCGGCTGCGGCGGAGCGAGGGGTCGGCCTTCGCGATCTTCAACGGCCGCGCCGCCGTCACCGCCGAGGCGCTGGGGGCCGGGGCGGACGGGGCGATCCTGGCGGTGGCCGACGTGGCCCCCGAAGCGGCCGTCCGGCTGGTGGCGGCGTCCCGGGCCGGCGACGACGTGGCGGCGGCCGGGGCGCAGGCGGCCCTGACCCCGCTGGGGGAGGTGGTCGGTCCGCGCCGGGGTGTGCCCGGAATCAAGGCCGCGCTGGACGCGCGGGGCTGGCCCGGCGGAGGCGACCCGCGCCCGCCGCTCCTGCCGCTCGGCCCCGACGCCCGCCGGGAGGTGGCGGACGCGTTGCGGGCGGCGGGAATCGCCGTAGCTTGACCTCACGATGACGCGCCTTCCGCTTCTCCTGCTCGCGCTCGCCCTCTCCGCTGGGGCCTGCTCGGACGACGCCGCGGCCCCGCGCGCCGGGGCCGGCGACGCCTCCGCCGACTCCGCCGCCGTGGGACTCGACCCGCGGCTCGTCCTGTTCGACGTCCAGACCCGGCTGGAAGGCGCCCATGCCGGGACCGGGGCGTACCCCACCGTGGGCGAGTTCACGCTGGCCGACGAGTGGGGCCTCCAGCGGGAGCTGCTGGACGCCGCGTTCGACGAGTGGCGCTACAGCCGCGAGGGCGAGGGGTACCGCCTCGCCGGATCCACCGAAGGCAAGCAGTACGACGTCACGTCGCCCGCCGGGTGAGCGGCGTGGAGCGCGACCGCCTGGTCGCCCACCTGGACCGGCTGCTGTCGGTCGCGGAGTGGCCCGACAAGTCGCTGAACGGGCTCCAGGTGGAGGGCGCGCAGCGGGTCGAGCGGGTGGCGCTCGCCACCGACGCCGCGCTGGCCACGATCGACATGGCCGACGAGGCCGGCGCCGGCTTCCTGATCGTCCATCACGGCCTCTTCTGGGGCCGGGTGGAGCCGGTGACGGGGCCTCACCGGGCGCGCCTGGCGGCGCTCCTGGAGCGGGAGATCTCTCTCTACTGCGCGCACCTGCCCCTGGACGCCCATCCAGAGCTCGGCAACAACGCCGTCCTGGCGCGGCTCCTGGACCTCGGGGACCCGGCGCCGTTCGGCGAGTGGGAGGGCCGCGCGATCGGGGTCCGCGGCCGGCTGCCGGAGCCGCTGGAGCGGCCCGAGCTGGCGGCGCAACTGGAGGCGCTCCTCGGGGCGCGGCCCGTGGTCCTGCCGTTCGGCCCGGAGCGGATCGAGACCGTCGCGATCGTTTCCGGCGGCGGGGGCTCCCTGATCCCCGAGGCGGCCGCCGCCGGAGTGGACGCGTTCGTGACCGGCGAGACCAGCCACATCGCCTGGCACGCCGCGCGCGAGCGCGGGCTGAACGTCCTCTTCGCCGGCCACTACGCCACCGAGACCCTGGGGGTGCGGGCCGTGGGGGACCATCTGGCCGCGGAGTTCGGCCTGGACACCGTGTTCCTCGACGCCCCGACGGGGTTGTGATGAAACGCATGGGCCGGTCGACCGGCACCTGCCAGCTCGTGGTCGGCGCCCAGTGGGGGGACGAAGGCAAGGGGAAGATCGTCGACGTGCTGGCGGAGCGGGCGGACGTGGTGGCCCGCTACCAGGGCGGCGCGAACGCCGGCCACACCGTCGTGATCGGGGAGGACGAGTTTATCCTCCACCAGGTCCCGTCGGGCGTCCTCCACCCGAACAAGGAGTGCCTGCTCGGCAACGGCGTCGTGCTGGACCCCGCGGCGTTCTTCTCCGAGATCGACCTGCTGGAGGCGCGCGGGATCTCGGCCGAGGGGCGGGTCTGGATCTCCAACCGCGCCCACCTGATCCTCCCCTACCACAAGGCGCTGGACGCGGCCAAGGAAGGCAGCCGCGGCGACAGCGCCATCGGGACCACCGGCCGGGGGATCGGGCCGGCCTACGAGGACAAGGTGGGCCGGGTGGGGATCCGCGTGGGGGACTGCCTGGACCCGGAGGGGCTGGCCCGGCAGATCCGGGCGAACGTGGAGAGCAAGAGCGCACTGATGCGGGCGCTGGAGGTGGAGGTCGAGCTGGACGCCGAGGCCGCGCTGGCCGAGCTGGAGGCGGTCCGCGAGCGGCTCCTGTCGTGCTCGACCGACGTCTCGGCGCGGGTCGCCGGCCACCTGGCCGACGGCAAGCGGATCCTGCTCGAGGGCGCCCAGGGCTCCCAGCTCGACGTCGATCACGGCACCTATCCCTACGTGACGTCCTCGAACACCACGGCCGGCGGCGCGGTGACCGGCATGGGGATCGGCCCCAAGTTCATCGACGACATCGTGGGCGTGGTCAAGGCGTACACGACCCGGGTCGGCAACGGCCCGCTCCCCACTGAGGTGCCGAGCCCGCTCCAGGAGGAGCTGCGGGAGGCCGGCGGCGAGTACGGCGCCACCACCGGCCGCCCCCGGCGCTGCGGCTGGTTCGACGCCGTGGTGGTCCGCTACGCGGCGCGGGTCAACAGCCTGACCGAGCTGGCGATGACCAAGCTGGACGTCCTGGACGGGTTCGAGTCGATCCCCCTCTGCGTAGGGTACCGCTCCGACGGCGACGCCGACCTGACCGAGTTTCCGGCCCACCTGCCGCTCCTCGACCGGTGCGCGCCGGTGTACGAGGAGCACCCGGGATGGATGGAATCCACGGCGGAAGCCCGCTCGTGGGACGATCTGCCGGAGCGGGCGCGCTCGTACCTGGAGCGGATCGAGGCCCTGGTCGGGGTGCCGATCACGCGCGTGTCGGTGGGACAGGGTCGGGAGCAGATCCTGGAGCGGTAGGCCCCGTCAGGCGGCCGGTCCGGCCGCCGCGATCTCGTCGGAGACCTCGAACTTGTCGAAGTTCTCGCGGAAGAGCCGCGCCAGGTGGCGCGCCTTCTCGTCGTACGCGTCGCCGTCGTCCCAGGTACCCCGCGGGTCCAGCACCTCGGACGGCACGCCCGGCACCGACGTCGGCACCTCCACCCCGAAAACCGGGTCGGTGCGGAACTCGACGCCGTCCAGCTCGCCGGAGAGCGCGGCGCTGACCATGGATCGAGTATGAGAGAGCTTCATCCGGCGGCCCGTGCCATAGGGGCCACCCGTCCAGCCCGTGTTCACCAGCCACACCGACGAGCCGTGCTCGTCCAGCCGCTCGCCCAGCATCTCGGCGTAGCGGGCCGGCGGCAGCGGCAGGAACGGGGAGCCGAAGCAGGCCGAGAACGTGGCCTTGGGCTCGGTCACGCCGGCCTCGGTGCCCGCCACCTTGGCGGTGTAGCCGGAGATGAAGTGGTACATCGCTTGCTCCCGGGTGAGGCGCGAGATCGGGGGGAGCACGCCGAAGGCGTCCGCGGTCAGGAACAGCACCGCTTTCGGATGCCCGGCCACGCCGGGGATCAGCGCGCCCGGCAGGAAGTCGACGGGGTAGGCGGCGCGGGTGTTCTCGGTGATCGTGTCGTCGTCGTAGTCGACCTCGCGCGTCTCCTCGTCGACGGCCACGTTCTCCAGCACGGTGCCGAAGCGGATGGCCGCCCAGATCAGCGGCTCGGTGTCGGGCCCCAGCCGGATCGTCTTGGCGTAGGATCCGCCCTCGAAGTTGAAGACGCCGGTGTCGGACCAGCCGTGCTCGTCGTCGCCGATCAGGCGCCGCTGGGGGTCGGCCGAGAGCGTGGTCTTGCCGGTCCCGGAGAGCCCGAAGAAGAGCGCCACGTCGCCGTCCTCGCCGACGTTGGCCGAGCAGTGCATCGGCAGGACGCCCTCGTGGGGCATCCGGTAGTTCATGACCGAGAAGATCGACTTCTTCATCTCGCCGGCGTAGCTGGTGCCGCCGATCAGGACCAGCCGCTTCTCGAACGAGAGGAACACGAAGATCTCGCCGTTCGTCCCGTCGGTGGCGGGGTCGGCCTTCAGCGACGGCGCGTGGAGGATGGTGAAGTCCGGCGCGTGGTCGGCCAGCTCGTCGGACGTCGGCCGCAGGAAGAGCTGGTGCACGAACAGGTTCTGCCAGGCGTTCTCGTTGACGATCCGGACGGAGAGGCGATGGTCGGGGTCGGCGCCGGCGAAGCCGTCGAACACGTACAGCTCCTTCGACGAGAGATGCCGCGCGACCTTCTCGTGCATCCGGTCGAACGTCTCCCGGTCGATCGGCTGGTTCACCTTGCCCCACCAGATCTCGTCCTCCACCAGCGGCTCGCGGACGGTGAACTTGGCCTCCGGCGAGCGCCCGGTGCGCTCCCCGGTGGTGGCGCGGAAGGCGCCGGACGTGACCAGCATCCCCTCGCCGTTCGCCAGCGCCCGCTCCACCAGCTCGGGGACGGACAGGTTCCGGTGGACGTCCGCCCGGGGGAAGATGCCGTGCCCCTCCAGATCGATGGTGGTCGCGGTGGTCGCCATGAACGCTCCTTCGGATGGTGTTCGTATATGGGTCAAACGATGGACGTTAAGGCGCGGGGAACGGCGCGGCCAGCGGGCCGAATGGGCGGCGGCGGGTCCGGCCGGCATGTAACGTCGTGGCCGGCGGGGCCGCCGACTCGAGCGTGGGTGGAGGAGGGGAACGATGAAGAAACTCGTGTACAGGATCGCTTCGATGGGAACCGCGGCGCTCGCCGCGGCCGGCGCCCGAAAAGGGATGCGGAAGGGCTGGCGGCGGGTTCTGGGGTCGAAGGCCCCGAAGAAGTCTTCGTCCAGCGCCGGCTGGCGCGCGGTGATCGCCTGGGGCGCGCTCATGGGCGCCGTCGCCGGCGTCGCCCGGCTGGCGTCCCGGCGGGGCGTGGACAAGGCGTGGGAGGCCGCGGCCGACGAGGACCCGCCCGAGTAGCCCCATGCCCATGTTACGAATCCACAAGACGGATGCCCCTCGCGGCCCGATCCTTCGATAGGCGGGGCCGAACCGGCGGGCGGCGTACGAATGGCTGGCGGCGTCGCCGGCATTTCAACGCCGGTGGCCGGCCCCGCATTTGAGACGGAGGAGGATGTCGATCGTACCCGTCCACATGGGGAGCCCGCGGTTCACCACCGTCGAGCTCGACGGGTTCCGGGTCATGGAGGCCTGGTTCCCGCCCGACGAGATCCTGCACGCCCACGTGCACGACCGAACGGTGTTCGGGGTGATGCTGGAGGGCTCGTTCGAGGACCGGATGGCGCGGCGGGCGTACGACTGCTCGCCCTCGACGGTGTTCACCGAGCCGGCGGGCGAGGTTCACGAAAACCGGATCGAGCGCGCCGGGGCGCACGTCCTGGTCGTTCAGCCCGATCCCGCCCGCGAGGAGGTCCTCCGCCCGCTGCGCGGGCTGCTGGACCGCATCCACCACTTCCATCACGGCGAGATCGCGGCGTTGGCCCGGCGGGCGGGACGCGAGATGAGGTCGATCGGTAGCTCGGCGACCTCGGAGGTCGAGTCGCTCGTCCTCGAGATGATGGGGA
>CAZUIY010000210.1:0-1059 GCA_964619975.1 uncultured Gemmatimonadales bacterium | reverse complement strand
GCGCGACGAGTCCGACCGCGACGGCATGCGGATCGTGATCGAGCTGAAGACGACCGCGCCCGACGCCGAGGTGGTGCTGAACCAGCTCTACACCTCGACCCAGCTCCAGTGGACGTTCGGCATCATCAACCTGGCCCTGGTGCACGGCGTACCCCGCGAGATGGGGCTGAAGGAGATGCTCGAGCACTTCCTGGAGCACCGTCACGAGGTGGTGGTCCGGCGCTCGCAGTACGAGCTGCAGCAGGCGGAGGACCGGATCCACATCGTGGAGGGGCTCCGGATCGCGCTCGACCACATCGACGAGATCGTGGCGCTGATCCGGAAGGCGCAGGACACGGACGAGGCGCGCTCCGGCCTCATGGAGACGTTCGGCCTCTCCGAGCGGCAGGCGCAGGCGATCCTCGACATGCGCCTGGCGCGGCTGACCGGCCTCGAGCGCGACAAGCTGGAGGCCGAGTACGCCGAGCTCCAGGCGACGATCGCGCGGCTCCGCGAGCTCCTGGCGTCACGCGAGAAGCGGATGGGCCTCATTCGCGACGAGCTCCTCGAGATCGCGGAGAAGTACGGCGACGAGCGGCGGACGGCGATCCTGCCGGGCGGCGCGGACTTCTCGATCGAGGACCTGATCGCCCAGGAGGACATGGTCGTGACGATCAGCCGCGCCGGCTACATCAAGCGGATCGCGGCGTCGACCTACCGGCGGCAGCGGCGCGGCGGGCGCGGCATCACCGGGATGGGCACCAAGGAGGACGACTGGATCGAGCGGCTGTACGTGGCGAACACGCACGACTACCTGCTGGTCTACACCGAGTCGGGCCAGTGCCACTGGCTCAAGGTGTACGAGATCCCGCAGGGCGGCCGCGCCAGCCGTGGCCGGCCCATCGTGAACCTGCTGCAGATCAATCCGGGGGATCGGATCGCCGACATCATTCCCGTCCGCGAATTCGACGACGAGCACTCGGTGGTCAGCGCGACCCGCCACGGGCTGATCAAGAAGACCGTGCTGTCCGCCTACGGGAACCCGCGCAAGGGCGGCATCATCGCCATGAAGCTGAACGA
>CAZUIY010000209.1:0-1368 GCA_964619975.1 uncultured Gemmatimonadales bacterium | reverse complement strand
GTTACGGAGGGAAACCGTGGAAGGTTTCCCCTGACGTTTCCCCGGCTTTTATGTTCGTAGTCCGAGGCGTTCATTGAGAATCCGTGTGGCGAGATCGGTCAACGGCAGGAACGCTAGCGCGCACAGTAATTTCGCCAAGGTGATGATCGACAGTTCACGGGCCACGCGAGTCGTGGCTTTAAATCGTCGGTGCAAGCCTTCGGTCTCGGCCAACTGCCCGATGTGCCAGAGCAGAAATGCTGCCAAGTTTCCAATCAGCAGCAGCGCGTGCAAGCGTCGCGCGGTACGCGATTGACTGGCCTCCAGTCCCATGCCCAATGGTATCGACTTGCTGTCTCGGAAGTTTTCCTCGATCTGCATGCGCCACCCATATATGGCGACGATTTCGTCTGCACGAAAGCTGCGAAGCTGCACTGAGTGTGCGAGCAGCCAGGGGTCACGGGCGCTCGCTTGAGCTGCGCAGCGCGCCCTCGGCGTCGAGCCGTGACCGGCACGGCCATAATGCTTGCGATTCACCGCGCGGCGCCGATACAACACCATGTCGCAGGCGAAGGGGAATTTCTGCGTGAGCCAGCAGTTGTTCCAGCGGCAAGCTTTGCCGGTGGCTTGGGCGAAGCAGACGCTGGCTTGCTGCCACGGGCTGCCCTCGCGCGAAACACACATGCTTCCGCGTATGCGCCCGATCCACGACCAGCCCAGGCGCTCGACTTCGATGAACCATGGACGGCGAAATCCGGCATCGGTCACGATGATCACTTGCGCGCTCGCCGGCATCCATTTGTGCAGTTGCTCGAGCAGCGCGCGCTCTGCACGCGCATTGCCCAGCTTCGATTCTGGATAAACCTGCTGATAGATCGTCAACCCACGCCCCATACCGGGGCGCGTGAGCGCCGCTCGCAACTCCACGAACACTCCGTCGGGCGCCACTTCCGACCAATCCACCGCAATCACCAGAGGCTGCACGCCTTCGCCCCACCGGCGCAGCAGCGCTGCCCCTACCACTTGAGCTTCCTGAGCAATGCGTTGATTGCCCATCAGCCGATCGACGCGCTTGAGTGCCGCCTTGTGAGTGCCTTGACCCATCAGCCCACGTGCCAATCGCGACAGGCTTAGCAAGTGCCCGCCCATCACGGCATGCACTGCTGCGCACAACAATTCGCGTCGCGCGGCGTGGATGAGATTCAAATGCTTGTGAACAAACTCTCGTACAATCTTCTTCGCGTGCGTGTGCATGACGATCCTCCGCGTTTGGTTGGTCCCAACTGCAGAGAAAAAACCGTCATGCACACGCCGTTTCTGCTCACCGTACCACCTACGTCATTGATTTGTACAGCCTTTAACAATTAAAAGCCGGGGAAACATCAGAGG
>CAZUIY010000208.1:0-5287 GCA_964619975.1 uncultured Gemmatimonadales bacterium | reverse complement strand
CAGCGCGTTCACCACCGACACGCCGACCCCGTGGAGGCCGCCCGACACCTTGTACGAGGAGTGGTCGAATTTGCCGCCGGCGTGGAGCATGGTCATCGCCACCTCCACGCCGGGCAGGTTCTCGGTCGGATGGATGTCGACGGGGAAGCCGCGCCCGTTGTCCTCCACCCGGATGACGTCGTCCCGCTCGATCAGGACCGAGATCGCGTCCGCGTGGCCGGCGAGCGCCTCGTCCACCGCGTTGTCCACCACCTCGTACACCATGTGGTGGAGCCCGCGGGGGCCGGTCGAGCCGATGTACATGCCGGGGCGCTTGCGGACCGCCTCCAGGCCCTTCAGGACCTGGATCTTCTCGGCTCCGTAGCCCTCCGACGCCTGCGCCCCTGGGGGCTGTTTCCTGGCCATGCCTATTCCTTCGGTTCGGGGTCGAGTCGAAATATGAGTCGCCGGATGCCGCTCTTCTGGCGGTCCCGGTTCAGCCGCTCCAGGAGCTCCGTCTGGCGCAGCGACAGCTCGTTCATCCACGCCGGGCTGGCCACGCGCACGATCAGCGCGTCGCCGTCCACCCTCCAGGGGCGGGCCACGCGGGCGATCTCGCGGCCCACGCGCTCGTCCCACTCGCGGAACAGGTCGTGGCGCTCCACCACCTGCTGGAGCCCCAGCCGCTTCAGCACCCCGTCGAGCGCGTCCGCGACGGGCTCGGGCGAGCCGGAGCGGCGCTTCGACCGTCTCACGCCGCCTGCCCGGTCCCGATCCGCCCGGCGCGGACGGTCCAGCCGGGGAGCCCGGCCTCGGGCAGCGGCCGCGGCGAGGTGATGAACCGCTGGTGCCGCTCACCCAGCCACTCCAGGAGCCGGGCCGCGCGGTCACCATCCAGCTCGGTGAACACGTCGTCCAGGAGCAGGATCGGCCGGTGGCCGGTGTCCGCCTCAAGGACCTCCGCCTCGAGCAGCCGGAGCGCCACGGCCGCGGTCCTGCGCTCCCCCTGCGAGCCGAACTTCTCCAGCGCCCGGCCGCGGAGCGCGAGCGCCAGGTCGTCCAGGTGCGGCCCGGCGCCGGTCCAGCCGCGCGCCCGGTCGCGCCCGTACCCCGTCCGCAGGGCCGCGCGCCACGCCGCCGCCAGCGCCGCGGGATCGTCGGGCGGGCCCACCGACGGCCGGTAATCCAGGCCGTATTCGCCGGCCTCGCCCGCGCCCGCGACGGCCCCGGCGACCGGATGGAACCGGCCGGCGAGGCGGGAGACCAGCGCCGCCCGGGCCACCACCAGCGGCGTCCCCGCCACGACCAGCGCCTCGTCCCACGACTCGATCACCGGCGCCGCGGCGCGCTCGGACCCCCGCAGGAGCTCGTTCCGCTGCCGGAGAACCCGGTCGTAGTCGCTCGCCGCGCGGGCGTACGCGGGCGAGATCGGCGCCAGGAGCCGGTCGAGCCAGCGGCGCCGGACGGCCGGCCCCCCGTCGACCAGCTCCAGGTCGGACGGCCGCAGCAGCACCGTCAGGACCGCGCCGCGGGCGTCGCCGGGGCCGTCCGCTTCGTGCCCGTCCACCACGATCTTCCGGCGCCGCGGATCGGCCGCCACCGCCACGGTGCGGGTGGTTCCATCCCGGTACGTCACGGTGGCCTCGATCCGGAAGTGCCCGGCCCCGAAGGCGATCGCGTCGGCGTGCCGCCCGCCACGGAAGGAGCGGAAGGCCGACAGGAAGCGGACCGACTCCAGGAAATTCGTCTTCCCCTGGCCGTTGTCGCCCACCAGGAGGGCCCCCTCGGGCGGGACCCGGAGCGTCCCGGGAACCAGGTTTCTGAAGTGGTCGAGCCGGAGTTCGGTCAGACGCACCGCGGCGGCCGGTTGATGTCGGTTAAATCTAGCTGCCGCAAAGGGTTCAAGCAACGGAAAAGGGACCCGGGAAGGGCGCTGGAAACGAGGTCCGGCATGGCCGCCCGCGTCGCCGGCCTACTCCTGCAGGCGGAGCGGCATCACCAGGCAGAGGTACCCCCCGTCGGCCCCGTCGGCGGGCTCGATCAGGGCCGCCCTCTCGGGCGCCTTGAAGCTCATCTCGACCTCGTCGGCGTCGATCGCGCGGAGCACCTCGAGCACGTAGGCGGCGTTGAAGCCGATGTCCAGCGGCTCGCCCTCGTAGGAGACCGGCATCTGCTCGCTGCCCTCGCCCACGTCGGGGGTGGAGACGAAGAACTGGAGCGTGTCCTCGGTCAGCGACAGCCGGACCCGGTGGGTCTGGTCGCTGGCCATGACCGCCATCCGGCGGAGCGCCCCCGCCAGGCGCTCCTTGTCGGCCCGCATGCGCTTGTCGTTGTCCCGCGGGATGACCTGCTCGTAGTTCGGGTAGGGCCCCTCGATCAGGCGGCTGTAGACCACTCCACGCTCGCCGCGGAAGCCGATCTGCTTGTCGTCGAACGCCACGGTGAGCGCGTCGTCGGGCCCGAAGATCCGGGCGATCTGCCCCAGCGCCTTGGGTGGCAGGATCACGTCCCGGGACCCGCTCTCCGGGCCCCCGCCCTCGACCTGGATCGTGTAGCGGGCCAGCCGGTGGCCGTTGGTGGCGACCATCCGCATCTCGCCCTGCCGGATCTCCCAGAGGACCCCGTTCAGGATCGGGCGGGTGTCCTCGGTGGAGGCGGCGAAGCTGGTGTGGGCGGCCAGGCGGTCGACGTCGCCGGCGCTCACCTGGATGCCGCCGTCGAACTCGAGCGACGGGAAGTTCGGGAAGTCCTCGGCCGGCAGCCCGTGCACCCGGAACCGGCTGCTCTCGCACTCCACCGTGACGTGCTCGCCCTCGCCCTCGACCCGTACCAGGCTGGACGGCAGCGCCCGGATCATGTCGGTCAGCTTCCGCGCCGGCAGCGTGACCCGGCCCGGCGTCTCCACGCTCGCGGCCGCTCGGATCGTGACCGAGAGGTCCAGGTCGGTCGCCGAGAGCGAGAGCGCGTCGTCGGCGGCCTCCACCAGGAGGTTCCCGATGATGGGAAGCGGCGTGCGCGCGGGAACCACGTTCGAAACCGCGCTCAGCGCGTCGAGGAGCTCGCTCTGGCCGATGGTGAAGCGCATGCTCTTCATCTCCCGCGTCGTGGACTTGTCCCCAACAAGGTCTCTGGTTCTACGAAGCTATTCCAATCCCAGTGCTAGTAGTAGAGGCTCGGGATATGTGGACGGAGCCGTTGGCGACCGGCTCTGCGCCGCGCCCCGCCTCGACGAAGCCCGCATACGGACGGCGCGCGCGGGTCGTGACCGGCTGGGGACGGACGCGGACGGATTGGGGATGGCCGGGGCCCGGCGTGGCCGGCTCCCCAACGGTCCCCCGTCCTCCACCATCCGTCCCCGCCGCCGTCCACATCAGGACGCGATCCGGGTCCGGAGCTGCTCCACCCGGAGCCGCGTCGGGCGATCGCTGCCGCACTCCCGCTCGATCTTGTCGCAGGCGTGGATGACGGTGGTGTGATCCCGGCCGCCGAACGCCTGGCCGATCTCCACCAGCGGCAGATCGGTCAGCTGGCGGCAGAGGAACATCGCGTACTGCCTGGGCACGGTCAGGGTCTTGGTGCGCTTCCGGGACTTCATCCCCTCGATCGTCACCCCGAACTCCTTGGCCACGACCTGCTGGATCCGGTCGACGGTGACCCGCACGATCTCGTGCGTCAGGATGTTCTTCAGGACCTCTTCGGCGCTCTCGATCGTGATGTCGGACCCGTTCAGGCTGGAATGGGCCATCAGACGGATCAGCGAGCCCTCGAGCTCGCGGACGTTCGACTTCACGTTCTTGGCGATGAACAGGAGGACGTCCTGCGGCACGTCGAGCGAGTTCTCGTCCGCCTTGTGCTGGAGGATCGCGATCCGCGTCTCCAGGTCCGGCGGCTGGATGTCGACCACCAGGCCCCACTCGAAGCGCGACACCAGCCGCTCCTCCAGCGTGGGGATCTCCTTCGGCGGCCGGTCGCTGGTCAGGACGATCTGCTTGTGGGCGTCGTAGAGCGCGTTGAACGTGTGGAAGAACTCCTCCTGGGTGGCGTCCTTCCCCTGCAGGAACTGGACGTCGTCGATCAGGAGCAGGTCCATGCGCCGGTACTTGTTGCGGAACTCCAGCGTCTTGTTGTGCTGGAGCGCCTCGACCATCTGGTTCATGAACTGCTCGGCCGAGAGGTAGCAGACCCTCGGCAGATTGCCCGACGCGAGCGAGACGTTGCCGATCGCCTGCATGAGGTGGGTCTTGCCGAGGCCGACGCCGCCGTAGATGAACAGCGGGTTGTAGGCGTTGGCCGGGGTTTCCGCCACGCCCTTCGACGCGGCGTGGGCCCACTGGTTGGAATTGCCCACCACGAAGGAGTCGAACACGTACTTGGGGTTCAGCTGCATCCCCAGGTTGGTGGCCACGCCGGGCACCGGCGCGGCGACGTTGGCGGGGCGCGCCGCCAGCCGGCCGGGCGGGGCGGCCGAACGGGCGGCGGGATGCGCCGGCTCCGACTCGTCGTCCTCGGCCTGGAAGGCGATGGAGATGGCGTTGTCGAAGAGCGCGCCGGCGATGTCCGAGAGGACCGCGCCGTACTGGCCCTCGATGTAGTCGGCGGCGAACTGGTTCTTGACGGAAACGAGGAGCTGGTCGTGCGCGAGGCCCACTGCGCGGGTCGGCTCCAGCCAGGTCTCGAAGGTCTGCGGGTTCACGACCTTCTTCGACTCTTCCAGGATGAGCGACCACACTTCGGGCGGAGTCAGTTCGGCTGACGGCAAGGCGAAACTCCGCGGGGAAATGGATGGATCGGATCGTGCAGCCCGTCGAGGGGAGTCCATAGTAGCGACGCCAAACCGGGGTGTCAACCGCGCTCGCGATCGCGCCGGAAGGGGTGGCGCCGCGCGCCCGGAGCGGTTGACGGAGCGGGCCGGCGGCGGGTACATTCACCGATCGTTTTTCAGGTCATCGATCATTTCGAGCATGCCGGAGGGACCGCGGCCTAGTCGCGCGACACCGGGGGAGAGGCCATGAAGCGCACGTATCAGCCCAGCCGGCGCAAGCGCCGGAACAAGCACGGGTTCCGCGCCCGCATGAAGACGAAGAACGGCCGCCGGGTGCTGGCTCGCCGCCGGCGCAAGGGCCGCACGAAGCTGACGGTCTCGGCCGAGTTCACCCGAAAGCAGCGGTAGCCGGGCCGCTCGCGCCGCCGGCGCGGCACGAAGTCGCCGGCGTCCTTTTCGACATCGTCCGTCATCGGAGCCCGCCCACATGGGGCAGCTTCCGCGCGACCGCCGGATCACACGGAGCAGGGAGATCGCGTCTCTACT